>CAVKIG010000058.1:0-9272 GCA_963656415.1 bacterium
CTGTTTCCCCTATCGCCGTTCCCCCTTAAAAGGGAACCCACGGCGACTGCGTAGCTGGGGGACACACTCGGTCGAGACATAACTTGCGTCATTTCATTTATTATGCCACTCGTTCGCAAGCGAAAAAACAACACTCGCTTGCTCACTTGTACTATACATCAAGTCCGACGCTCGATACGGTCGCCGCCTTGCGGCTCCGATTCCGCCATTCCGGCATAAAAAAGATTAAGTGCATCGTTATCTTATAGATATTTTGCGAGAGTTATTGTAACACAAGGCTTCAAGTTTGTAAATAAAAACAAGCGACAATATCGTCGCTTGTTTTTTGGAGGCATCACCCAGACTTGAACTGGGGGTGAGGATTTTGCAGACCCTTGCCTTACCTCTTGGCTATGATGCCATATCGTGTATCGGTGATGCCGATACTTTGTGTGGAGCGGGAGACGGGATTCGGACCCGCGACTTTCACCTTGGCAAGGTGACACTCTACCACTGAGTCACTCCCGCACACGATTGCCTTAACAATATATCAAATTGTAACCGTTTTGGCAACAACTTTTTCAAATTTTGCAAATGTATTTTATTTTTCTCTCACTGCAAGTGCTTTTGCAAACGCCGAAAGTTCTTCTCCGACGAAATATTCTCTTGCAATTGCGCACGCTTTCTCAGTCTTCTGCAAGAGCAAATCCTTTGCCGCTTCTTCCCCGATAAGCGACACTATTGAATTTTCGTTGCCTTCGTCGAGAAGGTCGTCGGCAAGTTGAAACGCTATGCCGATGTTCTCGGCGTATTCGTCTATTTTTTCGACTTGCTCATAGTCCGCTTCCGCACAAATCGCACCTGCTGCAAACGCACCTGCAATCAACGCGGCGGTTTTTTGAGAATACATATCGAGATAATCTTCTTCGCTTTGGCAACCGCAAAGGTCAATCGCCTGCCCCTGAACCATACGTTTTGCCGCAGCGGTTATCTCTTGCGCCGCTCTTGCAAAGTGCGAACCGTACGCTCTTGCTCCGTCAAGCAATACGCAACTTGCGAGCGTGAGAAGTTGGTCTCCTATGAGTATTCCGTTTGCGTGACCGAATTTTTTGTGCACGGAAAGTTTGCCCCTGCGATAATCGTCGTTGTCCATTGCCGGCAAATCGTCGTGAACGAGCGAATAATTGTGGATAAGTTCAATCGCGACCGCAAGGCAGACGACTTCGTCCGCTTCTGCGTCTCTGCCCGTGGCTCTTGCGCCGTAATATACGCAAAGCGGACGCACGCGTTTTCCGCCGTCGAGAGTTGCATAGCGCATGCCTTCGTCGATTACGAAACTGCCGTATCCGATTGCGTTTTTGAGCGACTGCTCCACCATTGCGAGAAATTCGGTTTTGTTTACGGAAGATATTTTCATATTCGTCCTTTCAAAAATCAGTCGAGTTTGAGTTCTTCTGTGAGATTGTTGATGTCGTCCACAAGCAGAGCGAGTTTGCCTTTTTCGGCTTTGAGATCGCTTATGCAGATTTTGCTGAGTTCTATGCCTTTTTCAAAAGCCTTCACTGCCTGATCGAGCGGCAAATCTCCTTCGAGCTGTCTGACGATTTCTTCGAGTTCTTGAAGCGCTTCTTCAAATTTCTTTATTTCTGCCATATCAGTTCTCCTTGTTGAGTTCGATTTCTTTTACGGTGGCTCTCACCGTTCCGTCTCCGCCCGTAGCGGTTATTTCGTCTCCGACTTTCAGCGTTGACACTTTGCTTATCGTTTCGTTTCCCGACTGCAAGCGGAAGTATCCGCGTTTCAGAATTTTGAGCGGACTCAGATTATCCAACGCGCCCGTGGCTTTCTCCGCTCTTGCCGCCGCCAAATCGAATTTGCGCTGAACGAGATTTTTGCTTTTTTCAAGGCACTGCTCGACTTTGCGCGTACGCTGCATATAAAATTCCGACGCAAGCCTTTGAAGTTTCGACATATCGAGTTGCGCTTTTGCGGTCTTCCTTTCGTAACTTCTCTTCGCTCCTGTCAAAAGACGTTGCATATTCTTTTTGAGTTCGTCAGCCATTGCGTAATAGTCATACGCCACCAGTTCGCCTGCCGCCGTCGGCGTTGCCGCTCTTGCGTCCGCAACGAAATCGCAGAGAGAAAAGTCCGTCTCGTGTCCGACTGCCGAAACAACGGGAGTCTTCATCTTGTACACCGTGCGAACGAGTTGTTCGTCATAAAACGGCGCAAGATCTTCGAGCGAACCGCCGCCGCGCGCAATGATTATGACGTCGTATCCGAGATTGTCCACTCTTTCAAGCACCTTGGCAATCTCCTTGCCTGCGCCTTCGCCCTGCACTCTCACGTCTTTGACCACTATGTCGATGATAGGATTTTTTCTGCGCACGGTTGTGACTATATCTCTTATAACCGCTCCCGTTTTCGACGTCACGACAAGAACGCGCTTTGCAAACTTCGGTATCGGCTTTTTGTGCGCCGCATCGAAAAGACCTTCTTCGAGCAACTTTGCTTTGAGCCTTTCAAACTCGAGAAACAGCAATCCTTTTCCGACCGGTTGAATGGAACTCACCTGCAAGGACAGCCTTCCGCCCTTGACGTAATAATCGACAGAGCCTTTGCAAATGACGCTTTCGCCGTCTTTCGGATTGTACGTCTTTGCGGCGTAGAAGCAAACGCAGGAGAGTTGAGACTCCTTGTCCTTGAGTGTGAAATATGCGTGCGGGCCGCTGAATTTGAAACCCGAAATTTCTCCGAAAACTTCCAAACCTTTGAAAATAGGAGAGTCAACGCACGCTTTTATCGTGGCGTTTACTTCGCTTACGGATATGGTATTTGCAGAAAATGGGGTTTTATCTGACACAATCGACACTTTATTCACCTTTTTTGCAGTAAAACACCGAATTTTCGGCGTTTTTGAGTTAAAAAATCCCGAAAATCGCGTCGTTTTGAGACCAAACGGGTCAAAATCCGCAAATTTCGGGAACTTCTTCTTATTTTATATCTTTGACAATCTTTGCGAGCACGCCGTTGACAAACGAGCCTGATTTGTCCGTGCCGTATTTCTTGCTTAAATCAACCGCTTCGTTGATTATCACGGCGTTGGGCGCAGTGTGCTCGAGAAGTTCGTACGTCGCAAGAAGAAGAACCGCATAGTCGGGACGATACACTCTTTCGATTCTGTACCCTTCGAGATGCTCTTCGATTATCTTCTTGAGTTCGTCTTCTCTCGTGACGATGCCGAAGTAACAACCGTTAAGGAAATTCCTGTCGTCTTCCGTAAGGTCGCTGCCTTGCAACATCAATTCCAACGTCTGATCGTTGGCTATGCCGTAAAAGGTGTATTCAAACACCAACTTGAACAAATTTTCTCTTGCTACTCTTCTCATAATTATTGCTGAATGTTGACGTTCATAACCTGAACGTTTACAGATTGTACTTTGAACTTGGTTGCGCTTTCGATGCTGTTTTTCACTTTCTCCTGAAGCGCGGCGACGGTTGCAGGCACAGTGTAGCCCTGCTCGATGTTGACGCTCAGATCCACTGCGACTTTCTCGTTTGGCAAAACATACGCCGACACTGCCCCGCGATTACGCTTGGACGTGAGAATGCAAATGCCTTCCGCATCGCTTGCCGCTTCGGTTGCCAAAGATACGAGCACTTCTGCAAGTACGCTTGAATTTTTCATGGAATCTTTTGCCATAGCCGTCTCCTTTTTCAGTATTATAGCACAGCGAAAAAATTATATCAATCGTTCGCAAAAATTATTTTGTCCCCTACGACGCGAAACCGCCGCGATTGCGACGGTTGCATCCTTTATTCTCTCCCTATGCTTTCAAAAATCAGTTGTACGGGATGACGTTGACTTCGGTTGCCTTGAACGTCGTCTCGCTCACCACGACGGAAAGAATCTGGTTTGCCTGCTCTACGGTCAACTCTTCACTGCCGACCACGATGCTCACGCCCTTGTCTCCTATCGTTACGATGACGTCGTCAAAGCCTTTGCCTTTGATGAGCGTTTCGAGTGCGAGTTCCTTTTCCATTCTTTCAACTAACGCGAGTTTTTGTTCCTGCGCGGTCTTCTTGGCACTTTCGGTGCTGGAATCGGAATTCATAATCGCGTCGAGATACAGAAACTCCGATTCGCGAGTGGCGTCTCTGTCGCTTCTTGCCGCCGCAAAGAACGTTTGCGTGACGTCGTCGGCGTTGCCGCTTCCCGAAATCTGGCTCGTCGAGTTGAGCTTGTCGTTGAGAACGAAATTCAACACGCCCGTCGCAATAAGCAACGCTACCATAATCGACAATACGATTATCTTTTTTGTCTTTGATTTTATTTTCATATACTCCTCCTATAAGTTCAATTTGATTTTCTCGACAACACGCTCACGACGTCTTCGTCAACGCCCAGCGCGCTCGAGCCTGCTTTTAGCAGTCTTATTCTCACAAGCGGGTTTTTCGCTCCTTCCGCTATAATAAGCACTCCGACGATTTTGCCGTCCGCACAGGTTATCATCGTTTCCACTTCACCCGCGCCGTCCACGCTCGAAAGAATTGCCGAGAGCCTTTTTTCGTCGTCCGTCATCGTTGAGACGTTCTTTTCGCTCGCCTTTGACGAAGCCACGGTAGAGTATATGATGAGAGCAATCGCGATTATGAATATCGCAGCGATAATCTTTGCATTTTTCACGCCTTTGACGCGCTTTATGAAATCGCTCTCTTTTATTTTCTCGGCAATTCCCTTTTTCCTTTCGTCAAGAACTTCCATACCTGCTCCAAGATAACTATACGCGACGCTTTCCTTATAAATTCCCTATCGCATAAATTTTTATATTTCGACGGTTTTCGTCTTATTTCGCGCGCGCGTGCGCGCGCATAAATTCTTTTGTACGCACGCACACGCTCACGCGTAATGCGCGCGCACGCGCGCGATACTTAAAGCGATTCACAAAATTAGTTTTATCCGTACAACACCTTTATTTTATATGCGGCAATACCAAGACTTTCAGACACTATGATAACGACTTTTTCACCCGACACGGACACGTCGTCGACAGACACCGTAACCGAGCGCACCACCGCCGACGAATACTCTATTTCAACACTTGCGGTTATTCCCTGCCTTTTCAATTCTTCTTCGCATTTTTCCGCTCTATAGGAAAACATATCGGAAACTACGATTTCTTCGTCGATTTCGCTTGACGAAAACGCCGAATCGTCAAAAGAAAATTTCCACTCTTTTTTCATAAGAGACGGAAGCGGAGATACGATGACAAGAATCACGATAAGAGAAAACGCACCGCGTATATACTTTGTGGTTTTACCGTCCGGAAGAACTATATCGAGCAATATACCTAAGCAAATCACTGCCGTTATCGAAATTATCCACGCGCCCATCACACCCCCATGTTGCACGAACTCATCAACATCATAAGTATCAAAAAGAACATAAATCCCACACCCGCAAGCGCGCTTACGAGCAAATTCGCATTTTTTGCCACGGACGTCAGAAGCGTTGCGACGCGCGTATCCCCTATCGGCTCGGCAATCGCTCCGCAAAGTTTGAGCGAGAGCGAAAACACAACGACCTTGACGAGCGGAAACACGACGATGCAACACAATACTATCGCGCCGACGTATCCGAGCGCGTTTTTGACTATGACGACGGACGCGGTGAGCAAATCGAAACCGTCGGACAAGTATCCGCCGAGTATCGGGACGTAACTCGACACGGCAAACTTTGCGACGTTGAAACCGAATTTGTCCACAACTCCGCCCGATATACCCTGCACCGTCAAAAAAGTGCCAAACAATCCGAAAGATATGCCGATGAGCCACCCCGACGCCGAACGCACGAAGTTTGCGAGTTTGTCGAGTTTTACGCTCTTCGACACGTTGCCGACAACGGAAAAAACCAGGCACGCCACGAATGCGGGAAGAACGACCGCCGTCGTCATTTTCATAATCGTAGAACAAAACACTGCCATAAGCGGCGAATATCCGCCGACGCTCCCAGCTCCGCCCAAAGCGGAAAGCAGTGCAAGCAATACGGGAAAGATTGCGTTTGCAAAATTCGTGAGCAATTCAATCGTGTCGGCAACCGCGGAAACTATCGTAAAAACGCCGCTTACAAGCACTATGACGATTGAACAATAGCACACTGTATGCACAACTTCGCTCGTGGAGTTGTTGAGAAAATCACCCGTCACGCCGCACAATATGTTTTTTAGAAGACATATTGCAAGAATGGTTATAAGCCCGGGCAAAAACGACAAAAAATATCGTCCTGCGGTCTTGGAAAGGAAATTAAAAAAGCTCTCGTAAAAATCGACCGATTCTCCGTTTACAAGCGATTTGAGCATTTGTTTCACGTCACTTGCGTTCAGTGCGGTTTTTCCGTCGCCCGAAAGATTGTCGAGAAACTTCTGCAAATCTTTCAAATCGAGAGAATCGATTGCCCCGTTCACAGCGTCGGACAATTCTTTGCGTATCTCTTCTTCCGTTTTTCCGTCGTCGGCGTATGCCACGCTCGGCTCAAAAAACAGCGGCAACAAAAGGAAAAAGACAAACAGTATCGCAAGATACGGCAACCGTTTTTTCAACGATTTCCGCCCGGTCATTGTCTTTGTCAAGTCACAAAACGCTTTCCTTTTCATATTGCGGAAACAAGAGCCGACACCACGTCGATAAGCGACGTAACGATTGATATACTCATAAGAAAAATCACGATTTTGCCGCCAAACTGCAACTTTTGCGCAATAGACGGACACCCGGCGTCGCTTGCCAGCGACGAAGAATACTCTGTTAGATAGCCTATGCCTATGATTTTAAGCACCGCTGAAAAAACGGCGTCGTCTATTCCGCTCTTTTCGACAATACCGTCAAAAGCGATTACGACGTCGCGAAGCGCGGACAACATAGTGATGACCATAACGACTCCCGTCGCTATGGTTGCAAACACCGCAAATTCAGGCTTTGCGGATTTAAGAAGCGTGATGACAATCACGCCTATCACTGCTATCCCTATGAGTTTGAATATCATGACTAGTACAGCGACAAAATCGAGCGCAACGTGTCAAACAAGCCGCCGAGCATGTCTATCACGAGCACTGCAACGATGATAAGTCCCGCAAGCGTGGCAAACGTGGCAATTTCGTCTCGGTCGGTCTTTTTGAGTATCACGCACACGATTGCCGTCAACAACCCCACTCCTGCAATTTTCAAAATTATATTTACGTCCATATCTCACCTTATGCCAGTATCAAAAGCACCGCAAGTCCAAGCAATACGCACAACTTGAAGTACGTTCCGCCAAGTCTTTTGTTCTCTTCTTCGCATTTCGTTTTTGCTTGCTCGAACCGCTTCGCATAATACGCCGCATGCGCAAGTTGCTCGTCAAGCATGGTCTTTCCCATTCCGTCGAAAAAGTCGAACAACTCTTTTTTCTCTTCGGTTTTGAGAAGCGGAATTGCGTTTTTCTCAAATGCGGCAATTCTCGTCTCTCCATTTTTCGCGCTCGTCTGCCACGCACGAAGCGCAGTCTCGAACTCTCCTTTTCTTCCCTGCAAAAACTTTTGTATTATCTCGGGCACAGGCGTTTTTCGCATGGAAAGCTCGGTCGTAAGCACGCCTACGAAATCGCTTGCGGATTTGAAAAACTCGACTCTTTTTGCATACCTTCTTTTTATCAACACGCCTATATACGACAAACAAAGCGCAATAAGTCCGCCCGCAATGAGCCGCAATACGTCGCTCATAGTCGCACCTTTTCAACTATTTTACCAATAGGACTTTTTGACAGCGACACCGCAAAATCGAACGCTTCCGCAAGCGGAGAAAAGCGGGAATCGGACAAAACTTTTTCAACGCTTTCACCGTGCATGGACGCAAACACCCTTACGCCGCAGCGCACCACGTCGCATATCGCCGCAACTTCGTTTGAAGAAAACAACTCGTCGGTTACGATAACGTCCGGATTCATCGCCCTTATGCAGTTTTCATACGCAACGACTTTCGGCACTCCGCTCACGATTTCGCAATCCCCGACGTCAAGACTCGCCGCGCCGTGAGATACGGCGCAAAGTTCGTATCTCTCGTCGATAATCACCACGTTTTTGTCTTTTGACGCAATTCGCGCGAGTTCCCGAAGCATCGTCGTTTTCCCGCCGCCCGTAGGTGAAATCACAAGCGTTGACAATACGCCTTCGCTCATCACTTCACCGACGATTTCGTCTGCAACGTGCTTTATTTGATGCGGTATACGCACGACCAGATAAGACACGTTTTTCATCGCAAGCAACTTTCCGCCGTCCGACACCCCTTCACCGCCGATGCCCATACGATACGAGCCGAACGGAATATATCCCTTTTTCATCTCGTCCGATGCGGAATACACCGACATATTCGTTGCTCGCATGAGCACGTCGTCGATATCGCTTTGAGTGACGATATACGCAACGCCGTACGCTTTTGCGACCTTTCTCTCGCCTTTTACCGTGCAATATGTCAAAGGGCGAGAAATACGCATACGTATCTCGGTGAGATTGTTCTCGTCTCCAACCGCACGCGCAATATTCGCTCCCACCAAATCTTCAAGCATACAAAAA
The DNA here is from genome assembly GCA_963656415.1 of bacterium. Classification (GTDB taxonomy): domain Bacteria; phylum Bacillota; class Clostridia; order Christensenellales; family CAG-917; genus CAG-475. The sequence continues at coordinate 8,583 of CAVKIG010000058.1, forward strand.
TATATGACTTAAAAAAGCCTTACTTGCACCACCGCAAAATAAGACATTTTTCGCATAAAAAAAGAGCGTCTCCGCCCTTGATTTCGATTTTATATAAAAATAATTTTCCGTCGTGTATTTTAATGCAACATTACCCCTTCCCTTCGGGCTTTCCCCTATTGCAAAAATAGGGACATTTCTCTATCAAAAAAACATCGTTTGCAAAAGGGGAACTCGGCACTCACATAAATAGGTATCGTTCACTCATTATGCCACTGCGCTTTGTGCGCCAGACAGTAGCCAACAACACGGCGCAGTCGCTTGTACTTCACACACAAGGGTTCCTGCGCGTCAAAAACAAGCGAACTTGTGCTTGCGTTATAAGATGAAAGCGCAGTTTTTGGCGCGTGGGATAAAGGAACACCAAGACCAAAATGCAAATGGTTGCAATTTATTGCAATCATTGCAATAGGGCTTGTGTGTGACGCAAGTTCGGCGCTCAAAGGCTCGCCGCCTTGCGGCTCGTGTTCCGTCTTCGAAATTGCACATTTTGTTAATAAGTGCGCTACAAACAAGCTTTCGTTTCGGGCGCAACCGAAAAACTTTGTCATTGCGTCAATGCAAAGCGGAGCAACTTGCTTGCAAGGGTTGCGTAGCGCATGTATTCACGTAGCAACGCCTTTGAAAAAGGCTAAACCGTAGGTTCTATGC
>CAVKIG010000059.1:0-9114 GCA_963656415.1 bacterium
CGGTAAGGCGGACCCAATCATGAAGGCGTGCGAAGACGAAGGCATGAAATGCTGCTGCTATCACGACGTCGTGCCCAATCCGACAATTCAAAATATCGAAGAAGGCTTGAAGATGTATCACGAAAACGGTTGTGACGCAATCGTCGCACTCGGCGGCGGAAGCGCAATGGATTGTGCAAAAGGTATCGGCGCAAGAGTCGCTTGCCCCAAGAAGTCCGTTCCGCAAATGAAAGGCGTGCTGAAAATCATGCTCACAGGTCACAAACTCCCCCCGCTCGTTGCAATCCCCACCACGTCGGGTACCGGCAGCGAAGCAACGCTTGCGGCGGTCATTTCCAACCCCGAAACGCATGAAAAATATGCAATCAACGACCCGTTCCTTATCCCGAGATACGTCGTTATGGACCCGGAACTCACAAAGACGCTTCCCCCGCATCTCACTTCCACGACGGGTATGGACGCACTCACTCACGCAGTCGAAGCGTACATCGGCGGAGAGAACACTTCTCAAACGAGAAAGGAAGCAATCGAAGCGGTTCAACTCATTCACAAATATCTCAAACAAGCATACGATCACGGCGACGATCTCGAAGCGAGAGTGCAAATGCAAAAAGCCGCGTATCTTGCAGGTAAGGCGTTCACGAGAGCATACGTCGGATACGTACACGCAGTCGCACACACGCTCGGCGGCGAATACGGAGTGCCACACGGCCTTGCAAACGCAATCATTCTTCCGCACGTTTTGCGCGCATACGGCAAATCCGCGCACAAGAAACTTGCTCAGCTTGCAGATTGCATCAATCTCGGCGGCAACACGAGAGAAGAAAAAGCAAACAACTTTATCAAGTGGATTGACGATATGAACGCGTCAATGAACATACCGACCAAGGTCAAGGCAAAAGACGGTTCGCAACTCATCGAAGAAGAGCGTTTGCCGCGCATGATCGGTCACGCTCTTTCGGAGGCAAATCCGCTCTATCCCTGCCCGCAAGTCTGGGGTAAGAAGGAAGTGGAGAAGATCTACCGCGAGATTATGTGATCGCTCGTTGAGAGCTGCATAGCTTGATTGACTTTGTCCCGCTTGATAAGCGCGATTTTCGCGAAGTCAAGCGGGCGTTTTTTACACAAAAACCGGTATGCACCCACATCGAAAAAAATAGGAAAGGAAAAACGTTATGTTGACAGGGAAATACCTGAACAGGTTCTATCTAAAAAACTGGTGGCTGTTCCTTATCGGCGTCATCGCGCTTGTCGCGGTGGATTATTTTCAGCTGTTCATCCCCGACTATCTCGGCAAAATCGTGGATATGTTTGACGGCAGCGCAGTGGACAAAGCCGCACTCAGAGAAGTCATTGTAGGAGTTATCGTCGTTGCGGTGATTATGTGCGCAGGACGTATCACTTGGCGACTTTCCATATTCAACGCTTCTCAAAAAATGGAAGCGGGGCTTCGCCATCTCATGTTTCAAAAGAGCGAAAGGCTCTCGCAAAAGTATTATCACGAAAACAAAGTGGGCACGGTCATGGCATGGTTCACCACCGACCTTGAAACCATCGAAGAGTTTCTCGGTTGGGGTTCTATCATGCTTGTCGACGCGCTGTTTTTGACGGCTTTCGTGTTGTACAAGATGTTCACGCTCGACTGGGCTCTCACGCTCGTGTTGCTCGTGCCGCTCGCGCTCATAGTCGTGTGGGGCATGATAGTCGAAAAAGTGATGGGCGTCAAGTGGGAAGAAAGACAAAAAGAGTTTGACAAACTCTACGACTTCTCGCAAGAGAGTTTCACCGGCATACGCGTCATCAAGGCTTTTGTCAAAGAGACGCAACAGCTGCACGCATTTGCGAAAGTGGCAAAAAAGAATAAGGACACAAACGTTGCTTTTGTGCGCACGGCGGTCATATCCGATGCCGTGATAGAGGTGATCATCACGATCATCATGTCCATGCTTTTGGGGCTTGGCGGCTATTTCGTGTACAAGTATGCAACGGGCTCGCCGGCAATGGTTTTCGGACACGAAGTGGATTTGACGGCAGGTCAACTTATCACGTTCGTGGGATATTTCGACGTGATGGTGTGGCCGATGATGGCTCTTGGACAACTTGTCACCATGCGTTCAAGATCCAAAACTTCGCTCAAACGAGTCACCGCTTTTCTTGACAGCGAAGAAGACGTCAAAAGCCCCGAAAACGCAGTGGTTTTGCAGGACGTGCAAGGCAAGATCGAGTTCAAAGATTTTTCCTTCCAATATCCGTCAAACGATGTTGACGTGCTCAAAAACATCACTTTAACCATCGATTCGGGCGAATGTGTGGGCATTGTCGGCAAAATCGGCAGCGGTAAAACGACGCTTGTCAACACGCTTTTGAGATTGTACAACGTGCAAAAAGGCAAGGTGTTTATCGACGACGTGGATATCATGGATTGCGACATAGACAGCGTCAGAAACGCAATCGGATACGTGCCGCAAGACAACTTCCTTTTCAGCGACAAGGTGAAGAACAACATCGCTTTTTCGGACAAGGACGTTGAGATCGAAAAGGTGTACGAAGCGGCGAAGTTTGCCGACGTTCACAGCAACATACAAGACTTTCAAGACGGATACGACACCATATCGGGCGAGCGCGGAGTCACGCTTTCGGGCGGACAAAAACAGCGTATTTCTATCGCGCGCGCGTACATTAAAGATGCGCCCATCATGATTTTGGACGACTCGGTGTCCGCAGTTGACGTCAAGACGGAAGAGACCATTCTCAAAAACATCGCTCAAAAGCGCAAGGGCAAGACGACAATCGTCGTTGCGTCGCGCGTTTCCACCGTGTCGCACATGGACAAAATTCTCGTGCTCAACAACGGAGAAGTGGAAGCCTACGACACGCCGAGCAGACTCGAAGAAATTTCACCCACCTACAAAAAGATGGTGTTCTTGCAAAAGCTCGAAAACGAAGTGGAAGGGGGTGAGCGCAAATGAGTGAACAAGACAGACTCGAAAAACTCAAAGGCGACGTTCATATCCCGTCCGGAGTGATGCTCAAACGCATCGGCACGTATCTGAAACCCGAGTGGTGGAGATTTACTCTCGCATCGCTGTTCATCCTTGTCAACGTTGCGCTTGACATCGTTCTTCCGCTCATCGTCAGTTGGATCACAAGCGACTTGAAGGCGGACGTGATCAATCTCAACTACGTGATAGGGCTTGCCGTAAGCTACGTTGCAATCGGCGTGTTCAACCAAGCGTTCTTGTATTGGGAGTCCATGCTCTTGCAAAAGGCGGGGCAAAACATCATATACACGCTGCGCAACGAAGTGTTCGAGCATATCGAAAAACTCTCGCAAAGTCAGCTTGACGAGATGCCCGTTGGCTCGCTCGTGACAAGAGTCGCGTCCTACACGGCGTCTATGTCCGACTTGTTCACCAACGTCATCGTCAACGTCATTCGCAACGTTTTGACGGTGGTGGGCGTGTACGGGATCATGCTCTACATATCTTGGCAACTGTCCCTTGTCATGCTTGCGTTTATAGCGGTGGTGTTTATCTCGTCCTACGTCTTCGGCAAAGTCGTGCGCAAGGTGTTCAAGAAGGAAAGACAGTACATCTCCGACCTTAACACGTTCTTGAACGAGAATTTGTCGGGCATGAAACTCATCCAAATCTTCAATCGCCAACCGCAAAAGGATTTGGAGTTTATCTGCAAAAACGAAGACTTGCGCAAGGCGAGATACAAGGTGGCAATCGCATTTGGATTGTACCGTCCCTTCATCACGCTTTTGTACATTTTCTCGATCGCGGTGACGTTCTGGCTGGGTGTGGAATTCGGGCTCAATGCGGCAATGATAGTGGCGTTCTATCTGTATTTGTCCAAGTTCTTCAACCCCATACAAAACCTTGCCGACCAACTCAACAACTTGCAAAAAGCGTTCACGGCATCCGAGCGACTGTTCAATTTGTTGGACGTCGAGCCTGACATTTGCGACAGGGAAGGCGCGGTGGATATCGACCGTTTCGAAGGCAAAATCGAGTTCCGCAACGTATGGTTTGCCTATAAGGGCGAAGATTGGATTTTGAAGGACGTGTCCTTTGTCATTCAGCCCAAACAGACATGCGCTTTTGTCGGCGCAACGGGCGCGGGTAAGACCACCATTCTCGGTCTTATCGTGCGCAACTACGATATACAAAAAGGTCAAATTCTCATTGACGATAAGGACATCACCACGATCACCGTCCACTCTCTGCGCAAGGCGATAGGACAAATGTTGCAAGACGTGTTCCTTTTCGGCGGCACGATCAAGAGCAACGTTACGCTCAACGACGATTCCTTCACTCAAGAAGAAGTGGCAGACGCGTGCAAGTACGTGGGCGCGGATACGTTCATAAACAAGCTCGAACACGGGCTTGACGAAGAAGTCATCGAGCGCGGCGAGAACTTCTCGCAAGGTCAGCGTCAGCTCTTGTCCTTTGCAAGAACGGTGCTACACAAGCCGCAAATTCTCATTCTTGACGAAGCAACGGCAAACATCGACACGGAAACGGAAGTGCTCATCCAACAATCGCTCGAAAAGATCCGCAACATCGGCACGATGCTCGTCGTGGCGCACAGATTGTCCACAATTCAGCACTCCGATCAAATCATCGTGTTGCAACACGGCGAAATCATTGAACGCGGCACGCATCAGCAACTGCTGAAAAACAAAGGCTATTATTACAAACTCTATCAACTGCAATTTGAGAGTCAGCAAAACGGCTGATTAAAACGGCTGATTTGCAGGCACTACAAGCATAATTCGAAAAGCACGCAATAGCGTGCTTTTCTTTTTGCGGAGATATGGCGTTTGTCTTTTTTTGAGATATGCGAAAACTGCTGCGGATTTTCATCGTTGTTTTACCGCTTGAACGATATGCGTGGCATAAAATACAAATGTTTAGCTATTTTACATTTTGTATGATACAAAGGGTTTTTCTTGACTTTTCAGGGATATATGTTAAAATTATTATATATTCTTTAACAATCGGAGTGTGTTTATGTATCACGTTATTGTCAATCCGCAAGGCGGAAAAGGCAAAAGTTTGAAGGCTCTCGCCACCGTCGAAGAAACTCTGAAAAGCAAAAATATTCCGTATGAAGTCCACAAGACCGAATATCCGGGACACGCCACAGAGATCACGCGCGAGCTTAGCAAGAATCCCGACACGGTCATTCTTATGATGGGCGGAGACGGCTCGTTCAACGAGATTCTCAACGGCATAGAAAACTTTGACAACGTCACGCTCGGCATCTTGCCCTGCGGCACGGGCAACGATTTTGTCAAGGCAAGCGGACACCCCGCCAACGTCAAAGATGCGCTCGACGTCGTGCTCAAAAACAACGTCGGACACCTTGACTACATACAACTCGGCGACAGACGTTGCCTGAACGTCTTGGGCGCAGGCATGGACGTGGACGTGCTATTGAAGTACGCAGAGATGAAAGCATTCCACGGCAAATTCAAATATTATGCGTCACTTTTCTACACGCTTGCTCATACCAGATGGCACAAATTGCGCTTTACGCTCGACGACGGCGAACCTATGGAAAGGTCAACGTTTATGATAGGCATAGGCAACGGAAAGTGCATAGGCGGCGGCATGCCGATATGTCCCAACGGCATCCCCGATGACGGCAAACTTGACGTTGTCATCGTCAATGAAATGAAAAAATCGCGTATTCCTATTGAATTGCCGAAGTTCCTTTCGGGCAAACACGTCAAGAGAGATTACACCGAAGAATACACCGCGCGCAAAGTCAAGATCGAAGTGCTTGACGACAGCAAGTTCGAAGCGGACGGCGAAGTGTTCGATGCCAAAGTCATCGAGTGCGAAGTGGTATCCAACAAACTCAAAGTGTTCAGATAACACATTTTTTGAGCGACTAAAATTCAATCTAACAAGACAAAACCTAAAAACAAAATCACCCGTTCGGGTGATTTTATTTTTCTTTTACGCAATCGATCGGGCAATCAATGCCGACATCAAAACCCATAATAAAAGCGCGCCGTTTGGCGCACTTTTATATTTCCTTTCTTCCGATCAAATAGTCGAGAGATATGTCAAAGTAGTCGCAAATCTTCCATAGGTTTTCTATGCTCGGTTCGCTTTTTGAATTGAGCCAATCACTCACCGAGCTTTGTCCGACACCTATTGCGTTTGCAAACTCCGTTTGAGTGAGTTTTTCGCTTCTCATCAATTCCTTTATGTGTTCTGCAACGATTATTTTCATATAAACTCCTATTGACATAATATCGGTATAATGATATTATTTAGACAAATATCGGCATGCCGATACAAAATTAAGGAGATGTTTTTTATGATTAACAAGAGTTTCAGCGAAATTGAAAAAGCAAAAAGGTATGTTGAAGTGTTCAAAAAGGTTGCGGTTACACTTTGTGCAATATTGGCTGTGATAATGCTGATTGCAGGCATAATATTATGCGTGTATGACGGAGCAGCAGGCGTATCATACATTATTTATGCAGTAATTCTTTGCGGGTTTGGGGTGTTTATGGTTTATTTTACAAATGCGATAAGCAACGTATTTGTTGATGGAATGGACGATATAAAGAGCAGTGCAATTTTGATTGAACAAATAGCAAAAGGAAACAGCGGAAAAGACAATGAACAAAATGTCAATGTTTTTCCAAAATCTTTTGAATCTTGCATAAATTTTTATTTATATTATGTAGAAAAAGGAGCATATCTTTCAGCTTCGACAGTGGAAGAACAATCATTGCGAGTTGTAAAAGATATATTTTCTGCGATTAAATTCAACAGTGAAGAAGAGGCGAAAAGATTCGCGGATTATAAACGGATAGAAATCGGCGAAAAATGGCAAATCGTCAAAAAGAATTTAATTATACCTATTGTTTGATTTTTAATAGAGTAGTTGGTTAAATACGCGCTTTTGCGTTTATGCTTTACATACCGACGTGCAGATGATAAAATGTTATCACTATGAGTGAGAACAAGAAAAGAGTTGTCGTCGGTATGTCCGGCGGCGTGGATAGTGCGGTGTCGGCTGCTCTGCTCAAAGAGCAGGGTTTTGACGTGGTCGGGCTGTATATGTCAAATTGGAAGGAAACCGATCAAGGCGGTTGCTGCACGGGCGAACAGGATTGGACTGACGTCAAATACGTGTGCGACAAGATCGGCATTTCGTATTATTCCGTGGATTTTTCCAAGCAGTATATGGACAACGTGTTCAAGCTGTTTGTCGAAGAATACAAGAAAGGAAGGACGCCCAATCCCGACGTGCTTTGCAATCGCGAAGTCAAATTCGGACCTTTTGCGGACTTTGCTCGACAAATGGGCGCGGATTATATTGCAACCGGGCATTATTGCCGTGTTCGCCATGACGGTGACACGCATTATTTGTTGCGTGCCGTTGATGACAACAAGGATCAAACCTATTTTCTCAATCAAGTGTCGTCGCACCAACTTCGAGACGTTATTTTCCCGCTTGGAAATCTGACAAAACCCGAAGTTCGCGAGCTTGCGCTCAAATTCGACATTCCCGTCGCAAAGAAAAAGGACAGCACGGGCATTTGTTTCATAGGCGAACGCAATTTCAGACAATTTTTGTCACAATACATTCCCATGAAAGACGGCGACATCGTAACGCAAGACGGCAAAGTGGTCGGAAGACACAACGGCGTATATTTCTACACGCTCGGACAACGTCGCGGTCTCGGCATAGGCGGTCTTGAAGGCGGCAACGGCGAAAGATGGTTTGTTCTCGGCAAAGACGTTGAGAAAAACCTGCTCATAGTTTCGCAAGGCGAAGAAGACGTTTTGTATAAGGACGGTCTTGTCACCGAAGGGTTCAACTTCATCACGCCACCGCCTGCAAAAGAGTTCGATTGCGAAGTTCGCATCAAACATCGCCAACCCTTGCAGAAAGCGCATCTGTCGGTGCTCGATAACGGCGATACACGTATCGTGTTTGAAGAAAAGCAGCGTGCAATAGCCGCAGGACAGTACGCAGTGGTATATTTAGACGATGTTTGTCTTGGTGGCGGAGTGATAAACCACTCGTTCGATTTGTAATATACACAAAACTATTTTGAGAAAGCCTACTGTTTAGTAGGTTTTTTATTTTTATATTTTTCACAAAACACTAAAAGTGCACCGTAGTGGAGCTAATTTTATTCGGATAACACAAAAGCACTAAAACACGATAAGTGTAATAACAACTTAAATACTAAAACACGAAAGGTGCAATCATATGATTTATGATGGTTGCCGTGGTTTGAAATGGAATCGGATACACAGACAATACTAAAAGCAAAACCGAGTTGTATTCGTTGCGTTCCTGATCTATAGTGCCAAGAGTGAACAACTGCTATTTATGAAGTAGACGTAATCGCGAGACTGTAAATCCCCTTATATTATTCTAAAACACTTATAGTGTACAATATACAATATATATACGCGTACGCACGTATGCGCGCGCGTATGTGCGTGCTCGTATGTGCGTATTAGCGTTAAGACCGAGTGTGGCATGTGTGCCGTGAAATGTTTACGTGTAGTGTCATGGCGCAAATAGATTCAAAGATGTTTTGTCCTTATTGTAAAGTTGTCCGAAATATCCGTATTTTTATGTGAATACTGTTATTTAAGCTGAAATCGGCATATTTATTGAACATAATGCACGATAACTACAAAACGTAAAAAAAATTCAAAAAAGTTTCATTTTTCTTGTTAAAACGCTTTACAAAAAAATTCTAATGATGTAGTATATGCAAGCTGTCACGAAGCAGTGCGGCAAATCGGAACGCGAAAGCGAACCGTCCGAACTTTGAAAACGATGATAAGAAATTCTTCAAAAAACTTTTTGAAAAACTTCTTAAAAATCGTTGACAAAGAAAACTGCTTATGATAGTATTAGGAAGCTGTCACCAAACGACAGCAAAACGAACCTTGATAATTGAACAATTTGGAAAAGCGATTTTTAATGTGAATTAAATCATTGTTAAAAACGTCTAAAAAACCTTTGAACAAAAAGTTATAGGACAGTCAAGATTGAACTCAAGAGTTTGATCCTGGCTCAGGACGAACGCTGGCGGCATGCCTAACACATGCAAGT
>CAVKIG010000060.1:0-8869 GCA_963656415.1 bacterium
ATTTATAGTTTGATTTTTAGTCCGAAATAATCTCTTGTAAAAAACAAAACGAACTTTGAATTTTCATCAAGGTTCGTTTTATTCTTGTTTGGTGCGGACAACAGGACTTGAACCTGCATGAACCAAATGCTCACAAGAACCTGAATCTTGCGCGTCTGCCAATTCCGCCATGTCCGCATTCCTTTGCCATTTTAGCGTATCCAAGGCGCAATGTCAATTCATTCGGTCAATTCGGTCAAAATGTTGTCAATTTTCAAAAGTATCGTCCGTCGCGACGTCTATCGAGTCAAAAAACAACCTTGATTGTAATAATGCGATATTGCATTTACAACATAAACGCAACCATAAATCAACGTTTGAAAAACGATTTTATATCGTCTGCACTTTTTGACAAAGTAAAGGAAGCACAAACGCGCTTCCTTTACTTTTGAGAGAGAATATAGATCGTCGTATCGCTACAACGTATCTCGATTTATCGTACGAATGAAAAGGGGTTATCATTATTCATTTCGTACAAAAAGGGGGATCAGTTCTTGTTGTCGCCGTCAAGGTTTTCCTTTTTCTCGTCGGCATTTGTTTCAGGCATAACACCGTCTTGCGCTTTTTGCGCTTCGAGTTCCGCTTTGCGTTGCTTGACAAGTTCCGTCCAGTCGACGTTGCCTTGATTTGAACAACATTTACCGTTGCACTGTCCTGCGTGCGAGCATCCTGCGCAATCGCTTCCGAGAGAAGGTTTACCCTTCAGTTTTCTCACGATTGACGCTATGATGACGCCCGCCACGATGGCAACTGCCGCTATGATTACAATTATTTCAATCGGTTTCATAGTCTATAAGTTTACGCAAGATTATATTGTCTTTCGACTCTTACGCGTTCTTTTTGATTTTGAGTTTGCTTCCGAGATCCCGGAAGAATTTCTTCACGTTGATCTTGCCCTTGTTGTCGAGCACGATGAGCGTGATGGCTGCTGCCCAGATTGCCGCGAAGATGAACACTGTCCACCACCATGCACCGATGATATAAATCATCATTGACACGATGTAACTTGTGCCTACCCAGAAGAGCAACGTCATGCGATAAGACTTCTTGCTCGGGAGTTCTGCCTTTGCGGTTGCAACTGCTGCGAAGCACGGAATGGTGAGCATGTTGAATGCGATGAATGCAATCAGACCGGGGACGTCGATTCCGGTTGCCGCGATCATTGTGTTGACCGCTCCGATACCACCATCGACTTCAACGTCGATCATGCCGCCGACGATGCACGCCGCAAGAGTGCCGAACGTTGCGATGACGTTTTCTTTTGCGATAAGACCGGTGATTGCCGCGACTGCGAACACCCAACCGAAGTTCCTAAGTTGAGAACCGAATCCGAGCGGAGTGAACAAGGGCTGAATGAGTCCACCGATACCGGCAAGAATACTCTTGTCCATTTGCGCATCTTCAAGATATTGCCAGTTCCAACTGAAGTGGCTGATGAACCAAATCAAGATTGTGGAAGCAAGGATGATTGTGAACGCTTTCTTGACGAAGTGTTTGGTCTTATCCCAAAGGTGAGCCGCAAGGTTCTTTGGTTGCGGTACGTGATATGCAGGCAATTCCATAATGAACGGCGGAACTTCGCCCTTCATCGTCGTTGCGCGCATCAAGATGACTGCCGCGATTGCGACGAGCACGCCGAGAATGTACATGCAGTAAGTGATGACGTCCGGGTTGGGCATACCTGTCATGGTTGCGATACCGCCTGCGATTGCAGTAAGGATAGGCAATTTTGCGCCGCAACTGAAGAACGGAATGACTCTGATCGTTGCGATTCTTTCGTTCTCATCCGCAAGAGTACGAGTGTTGATGAACGCAGGAACGGAGCAACCGAAGCCCATGATCATCGGCATGAACGCTCTGCCCGACAAACCGAATCTTCTGAAGATTCTGTCGAGAATGAACGCTACACGAGCCATGTAACCGCTGTCTTCCAAGATTGAGAAGAACAGGAAGAGCAAAAGGATTTGCGGCAAGAATCCGAGCACTGCGAACAAACCGCCGAGCACGCCGTCTACGATGAGACCGATGCACCATTCGGGTGCGCCTGCAAGCACGAGACCTTCGTTGACGCATGTGCTGAGAAGTTCGGTGAACGTGTTGAGCAAGTTTGCAAGGATGACGCCCGGACCGTAAACGCTTTCTTCATATCCGAAGAAGGTCGCCGCCGTAACGCCGGAGCAGTATTCGTCGATAAGGCTTACGAATGCGGATTCGTATTCACCGTCGTCGTTTTTCTCGACTGTGACTTCCCATTTGCCTTTTTCGTCTGCATAGTAGGTGTCGCCCGCTTTTTCTTCGGTCATGTCTTCGAGATAAACGAGTTCATGAGTTGCGGTGTAAACGTAACCTTTTTCTTCGACTGCTTCCAAAGAGCCGTCTTCTGCAAACGTAAGATCGGCGCGGATGCCGTCTTCGGTGTAATACGTCTGCGATTCGTCAAAAGTCGATTTGGTGACGTCGACTTTTTCAAACGAGCCTTCACTGGTTTGAATGTAAGCAGCTGCTTCTTTATCGAACACGCCGCCTGCGCCAAGGAACAAGAAGTCTTCTGCAAACGTAAGGTGGAACACCAAGAACAAAATGACAAGGAAGATAGGAATACCCCAAACCTTGTGCGTCAACACCTTATCGACCTTGTCGGAAGTGCTGAGTTTCTCTTTTTCGTTCTTTTCTTTCTTCGTAACGACGGAAGAATAGTTCTTGGAGATGTATTTGTAACGAGAGTCCGCAACGATTGCTTCGAAGTCCGTTCCGAAAACGTCGTCTTTGAACGTCTTCTTGAATTCTTCGACCATTTGAGCCGCTTGCGGATGTTGACCGACTTCGATTTCGTCGAGTTCGACGAGTTTCACTGCATGGAAGAGAGAGTTTTCTACGCCGCTGCCTTCGAGTGCGATTCTGCAATCGTTGATAAGATGCGTAAGTGCCGTGCCTTCGAGAACGGTCGTACCCTTTCTGCCCTGTTGGCAAACTTCGTACGCTCTTTGCATGAGTTCGTCAAGACCTTTTTCGCGAAGTGCGGAGATTTCAACGACGGGGAGACCGATTTTTTCTTCAAGGCTCTTTGCGTCGATTTTGTCGCCGTTCTTCTCAACCGTGTCCATCATGTTGAGCGCGATGATCATCGGCACGTCGATTTCCATGATTTGAGTGGTGAGATAAAGGTTACGCTCAAGGTTGGTCGCGTCAACGATGTTGATGACGCAGTCGGGCTTCTCTTCGAGAATATAGTTTCTCGAAATCACTTCTTCCGGAGTGTACGGGGAAAGTGAGTAAATGCCGGGAAGGTCAACGATCGAGATAGGTTCTGCACATTTTTTGTATGTGCCTTCTTTCTTATCCACCGTGACGCCCGGCCAGTTGCCGACGTGTGCGGTTGAACCCGTCAACGAGTTGAACAACGTCGTTTTACCGCAGTTCGGGTTTCCGGCTAATGCAAATCTTTTCATTTGTCTTCAACCTCCATAGTTACGGCTGCCGCTTCGGTCTTACGCAATGACAATTCGTATCCGCGAATGGTCACTTCAATCGGGTCGCCGAGCGGTGCTTTCTTTCTGAGATAGACTTCTGCACCGGGGGTTACGCCCATATCGAACAAACGACGTCTGATGCGTCCGTCGCCTGCGACGGATTTGATGACGCCTTGCTCTCCGATAATGAAATCACTTAAAAGTTTTTCCATTGTTTTCTCCTTTTTGAATTTATGCTACTAATATTTTTGTTGCCATTTCTTTGTCGAGCGCAAGTCTACCGTCTTTTATAAGACAGATAACGCTTCCGCCGCTGACGGATATAAGACTGATTGTAGAATCAATCGTAATACCCAAACTTTCCAAATGTTTTTTGGTCTTGTCATCCGTCAAAATTCTGACGATTCTCAAATCTTTCCCTGTGGGAGCCATTACGAGCGGCATATTCTTCTCTCTCCTTGCATCTTATGCATTCTCTCATTGCAAATATGAAACATGCTTCATATTCACATTAAGATATTACAACTATCGAAAATAGATGTCAATCGTTTTGAAAAAATAATATGAAAAAATTTTCACATTTCAAAAAAGGTCGGTTTAAGTTGATTTATTTCTGACTATATTGTATAATATTTATTGCTGTTAAACCGCGCGCGCATTACAATAAATACAGACGCGCACGCGTATAAGGAAAATTATGGCGCAAGAAGTCAGAGAGCCAAAACAAGAGCGTTCAATCGAAAAGAAAAACAAAATCGTGCAAGCGGGCTACGAATTGTTTTCTCAAGTCGGGTATTACAACACCAACACCGCGCAAATCGCAAAAAAGGCCGGCGTGTCAACGGGTATCGTTTACGGATACTTCAAGGACAAGCGCGACATTCTTCTCGACGTTCTGGAAATATACGTCAACACTGCTTTTGCTCCCGTTCTCGATTATATAGACTCACTCTCTGCCCCCGTCGATTTCCGCTCGATAGCGGCTCACGTTCTCGACGGCGCAATCGAGATTCACAAGACCAACGCCAACATTCACGAAGCGTTGCATTCTATGTCTCACAGCGACGAAGCGGTGAACAACAAGTTTATTGCGCTCGAAGACGAAATAACTCTCGCGATTTCAGACAAATTCAAATCTCTCGGCGTCGCCAAAAGCAATCTCACGGAGCGTATTCACTTTGCAATGGACATCGTGCAATCCTTCTCTCACGAGTTCGTGTACGACCACCACACCTACATCGACTACAACGCAATGCGCAAAATCGTCGAAGACACGATTGTATCTCTTTTTGAAGAATAACCATGACCCCGTTTTGTCAAAGGTCGCTTGACTTTTTGTATTTCAACCACAAATACAATTCAAAGGCTTGGTATCAGGAGCACCGCGAAGATTTCAGACAATATCTTGCGGTGCCTTTTAACGACCTTGCGGTTGCACTCGCCCCCGATATGCTGAAAATCGACCCGTCGTTTATCACCGAACCCAAAAGCATAGTTTCTCGACTTTACAAAGATTTGCGTTTCGCAAAGGACAAAACCAGCCTTTATCGCGACCACATGTGGCTCTCGTATATGCGTGGCAAGGACGCATACAATGCGCCTGCGTTTTTCTTTGAAATATCGCCGTACAATTTTCAATTCGGGTGCGGCTTCTACATGGCAGACGCAAAAACCATGGCAAACCTTCGCAAACTCATAGAGACCGATTCAAAAGCGTTTCAAAAAGCAAAAAAGTGTTTTGAGAGTCAGACCACGTTCAAACTCGTCGGTGAAAACTACAAAAAGCCGAAATATCCCGACGTACCGCAAGATTTGTCGATTTGGCTTGAAAAGAAAGACATTTGCTTCACCGCAACGTCTTTCGACTCAACATTGCTATTCTCCGAAAACCTTGCGGATTATCTCGCCGAACAATTCAAAAAGATAAAACCGCTTTACGATTTGATGCTCACTGCAGAGTCAATGACCGAAAGATAAAAACCGCTCGTTACGGCTCGTATCGAAAGGCGATTTGACGAAATGATTTTGAAAAACAATTATATTGCATAAATATTGTTTTAACAAATAAGCGACTTAAAACATTGAAAAACGCACGATAAACCGTGCGTTTTATTATTTTGCATGAAATTATCACTTCTTTTTCTTCGGAGACTTTTTCAAGTCGTCGACGACTGCAACGACTATGTTTTTTGCCAGTTCATTGTCGTCGATTGCGTCCACTAAAAACATGGGTTTTGCGCCGTCATACGGCAACTGCTCTTCCATGTCGAACACCTTCGCGCTATCCGTCGGCTTGACAAGCAATCTGTCGTCGAAAACTCCGCCGAAATACACTCCGTCAAGATATAGCAAATACTCGCTCATCATCGGACGCGCGGTTATGTCGAGCGGAGAAAGTTGTTCTATCACAAATTGCAAATATTCTTTACTCGATGCCATAAACTCACCTTAGTCGAGATGATATCTCGGCTTCCCTTTGCTCTTTTCGCCGTACTCGATCGCTTGCGCAGGGCAATGATTTATGCAAGCCATGCAATGCGTGCAATTCCTTTCCCATTCTGGTTTTCCGTCCACGATTTCGATATTGTTGAGCGGACAAAGTTTTGCACAAAGACCGCATCCGACGCATTTATCCGTGGCGTAAAAATCGTCCGCTTTGACGATAAACTTGAAGAAAATCGGATTGACGCACGCCGACATAAAACGATCGTAGAGATTGTTTCTCGGCTTTGCGAATTTAACGCCGTTTCTTATATCGTCAATCGCCGCCTGTATTTTCGGCTCTGCTTTTGCGATTATTTCCTGCGACTTGTTCGTGTCGGGCGCGTTGAACAACGCGATATAGTTTTCGGGCATAACTATGCCGACAACGCCCATATATTCAAGCGAGAGTTTGTCGCACAACTTCGCGATGTATTTGCTTGCGTTGCCGATTTCACCGCCGCAGTTCATCACAAACCACGCTTTCTTTTCACCGTCGAATTTCACCTTTTCGAGATAATCGCTGACAACGGTCGGAACTCTCCACGCATAAGTGGGCGTAACGAAAACGAGCCTGTCTTTTGCGTTTATTCCAGAAAAATTCGCTCTTTTTATTCTGTCGTTCAAATCCAACAGCTCGTCGTCGAGAGCATTTGCGATTTTCTTTGCGATATACTTGCTGTTTCCCGTCCCCGAAAAATACAATACCATTTTAATGTCTCCTTATATGCCAAACCGAATTTTTTTATATCACAACGTGCAAATTGCGGATTTCGGCGTTTTTTATGCGTTTCTGCAGCGCAAATGCAAACGGTTCTAGATAGCTGTCGTTTATGCCGAGCGCAAATTGCTCGTTCATCTCCTTTGCAAGCGCAAGGCTTATATCTTCGACGATAGCCCTTTTCACATCGCGCCCCGTCTCGTCGTTGTCGGCTGTCAGCAAATATTCGAGCGGTGCGCGCAACTCGGAAAATTTTTCAAGTCCGTTCATCGCCTTGAACTGCCATTTGTAATACGGGCAATGCTTCTTTTCAAGCAAAAACGCAAGTTCGACGGCATTTCTGACAAATTCGCAAAGCGCAAGCATGGCAGCACCTTCTTCACCGTGGGCAAGACACCTTGCATAGTTGTACTGCCCCGACTGCGCCGCCTTGAACGCGCACGATCCTATCTTTTTTACACGCACGTCTTCGGGCATTCCGTGAAGAATTTCGTTTCTTATTTCGCTGAATTCGCCAATGTCGTCTTTGAAAACGATGCCGTTCGTCGCTTCCGCAAAATACGCTCCGTCCGTATACAGCCAGTCCTGCCACGTTTTCGGCGCGCCGTCAGTGCCGGTGTATCGCCTATAAAAATCGCCGATGACAAACACTCCGCGAAATCCGTTTTCATAAGTCCGTTCAACACCTTTAACACCGTATTCTTTTGCGAGATTATCGTATGCGCGAATAAGGCGAAACCCGATTTTTTCGTCGTCTTCTCTCGTAATCCAAAGGCAAAGCCCCGTGCCGCCGTCGTGGTCTTTGGACATCTCGTCGTCAAAACCGAAGCACTCCGAACCGTGCCCGACAAGCCCCACCGCAATGCGATTTTCATAGTCCGAGAACTCTTGCGCGATATAAGGTTTTACCGCTTCGTTATAAAACTTTTCAGACAATTCAATTCCTTTCATATCTCACAATCAAGCGTTTATACACGCATTTTGACACTTTAACATTGTTTTCCGTTGTTTTTGTAAATTCCGTCGGCACGGCGCACAAGTTCTTCTTTGTCAAGAAATCTTCCGAAAAACTCGTATGCCGAAGCGCACTTCGAGCATATAAATGCATAGTTACCGTCTCTTGTCAAAGCAACGTCGTCAAGACATTCCATTGCCTTGTCGAGCAATGCGTCAACTCTTTCGTCGCAATCTTCGTTTTGCCCAGCCGCCCTGTCGTACACAAGATGCGCAAGGTTGACGTATGACACGGCAAGTTCTCCGTACCCGCCCTTTTCGCGCAAAATTTCTATTGCCATTTCATAGCACTTTTCGCTTTCGCCAAAACGTTTAATGTCGCAAAGCGCAGTCGCATAGTTGTTGTAAAGCCCTGCAAGACGATAATCGTCTTTTTGCAAAAGTCGCTCGTAAGTTTCTTTCGCTTTCTCGTAATATGGCAACGCTTCTTCCGCTTTGCCGAACGCTTTCATAGTCGTTGCACAGTTGAGATAAATCGTGGCGTCGGCAACCGAAGAACACGAGCCTTGACAAGTCAATATCGCAAGTGCTTCGTCCACCGCTCGCAAACCGTTTTCTTTCTCTCCGATTTTGCGATAAAGCCCTATCTCTTCACTCAATATTTCAAGCAAACCGCGCGTATCGTTCAACGCTTTCGCTTCTTTTTCCCAATATTCGAGCACGCGCTTAACGCCCTGCGTATCGTCTTTTTCAAACATCGCATCGATTTTATCGATAATTCGCACGATAGGTATCGTCCCCGTCGGCTCTTTGACGCAACTGCATTTTTCCTGCATATCTTCACCTTGAATTTTGATATATGAATTATACCATAAGCGATCTTTTTGATAAAGAGATTTTTTGCGATTTTTTCACATAGCAACCAACATCGTGAGAATGATAAATCAACGCATAATGCTAAAGCACCCAAAATGAAAACTTATTCGAAGCGTACTTATTAACGGACTGTGCAGCTTCGAAGACGGAACACGAGCCGCAACGACGGCGAGCAAATAAGCGCCGAGCAAGACGATAAGTACGAGCGACTGCGCCATGTTGTTGGCTACTGCCTAGCGCACAAAGCGTGGTGGCATAATGAGTGAACGATACCTATCTATGCGAGTGCCGACTGTCTTCCCCGCGAGCGACGGATAACATTGTAGAG
>CAVKIG010000061.1:0-8835 GCA_963656415.1 bacterium
ATATCTATACCGTCGATAAGCACGCTTCCTTCGTTGAAATCGACGATACCGGTTATTGACTTTATGGTTGTGGATTTACCTGCGCCGTTCGGACCGATAAAACCGAAAATCTCGCCGTCGTTGACCGTGAGAGACAGATTTTCGACGGACGGTTTCGGATTTGAACCGTAAGTTTTCGTAAGATTGTTGATTTGAAGCATTATAAAAAATTTCTCGCTTTATTTAAGATTTAATTTGAGTTTGAGCCCTTCAAAAACGTCGGTGAGCATTTCACTGACGCTTTGCTCGTCCCACTGGATATATTTTGTTGCAATCATCGTCGCAAAACCATGCACGAAAACCCACATTTCCGTCTGAATGAGCATTGCCGTTTGCTTGTTGCAACCAAGAGTTTTGACGAGAATATCCGTCATCATGCGTTGCGTCGATCCTGCCATTGACATGACGGACGCACCCCTTTCGTCCATGAAAAGCAACTTGAAATACTCGGGATAATCCTTTGCAAAACCGATATACGCAAAACCTATCGCTTTGAAAGGCGGATATCTGTCGCTGTTTGCGTGATCGTCGATATACTTTTCAAAAATCTTGAGAATACGCTTGTTCACAGCCTCTTTCAGATCGTCCATTGTAGCGAAGTTGTAGAAAATAGGCTGTATGGAGCAATCGAGATGTTTTGCGATTGCACGTGCGTTGAGCGGCTCACCGTTCTTTATCATATCGATGGACACGTTCTCTATCATTTGTTTTGTCACGGACACTTTTCTTGGCATAATTCACCCGCTTTTTATTTTATATCAATTGATATTATATGCAATTTACCACATTTTGTCAATACTCGCACGCAATTTTCGCCAAATTTCGATATATTTTATATATCGCACGCAAAATAAAAAACGGATTGCAGCGTTTTGCAGTCCGTTTTTACAAAAAGTCAAATTTTCACTTTCTCTTCTCTTGTCTTTCTTTTATCACCTTTTCAAAGCCGTTTTCGGTCGGCTCATAGAACTTGGCGTCCTTGATCTCGTCGGGCAAATACTGTTGTTTCACCCAACCGCCGTACGAGTGCGGATATTTGTATCCGCTCACTTTTTCTTCGTTTCCCTTGTAGTTCGGGTCTCTGAGATAAAGCGGAACGGACTCGTGTTTTATCGTTTTCACCGCGTTTTCCGCACCGCCGAGCGCTTCCACAACCTTGTTCGACTTCGGTGCTTCGGAAACGTAAATTATGCCTTCCGCAAGCGGAATTCTGCCTTCGGGCAAACCGATACGCTCAAAAGCCTGCACGCACGACGTTGCAACGACTATGGCGTTCGGGTCTGCCATGCCAACGTCTTCGCAAGCGTGAATCATGATTCTGCGCGCGATGAGCATAGGATCGCAACCTGCTTCGATGAGCCTTTCCGCCCAGTACAACGCGGCATTGCTGTCCGAGCCGCGCATGCTCTTGATAAACGCCGAGATCATGTCGTAATACATATCTTCGGTCATGCTAAGAGCCTTTTGTTGAATGGATTGCTCCGCTTCTTCCTTGCCCACGCGTATCACGCCGTCAGAGCCTGCGTGCGTTGTGAGTGCGGCAAGTTCAAGCGCGTTGAGAGCCGTGCGCATGTCTCCGCCGCTTGCCCATGCGATATGGTGCAACGCTTCGTCCGAGGCTTGCAAATTCATGTTTCCGAGCCCGCGTTCTTTGTCTTTCACCGCCCTTTCAAGACCTTTGAGAATATCCTGCTCGGTGAGTCGTGAAAAATTGAAAATACGGCATCTCGACACGATTGCGCGCGTCATGGACACGTACGGATTTTCGGTTGTAGAGCCGATAAAGATGATGTATCCTTGCTCTATTGCCTGCAAAACGCTGTCGCTTTGCGCCTTGTTCCAACGATGACATTCGTCAAGCAGCAAATAGGTGCGTTTGCCGTACATACGCAACAAATCGCGTGCTTCGTCGATGACTTTCTTTGCATCGGCAACGCCGCTCGTAACCGCGTTGAGTTTTACAAAATTTGCGTTGGTGTTCTCTGCAATTATGTTGGCAAGCGTGGTTTTGCCCGTGCCGGGCGGGCCGTAGAATATACAACTTCCGAGTTTATCCGCCGATATGGCGCGACGAAGCAGCGAGCCTTCGCCCACTATCCTGCCTTGCCCCAAGAACTCGTCGAGCGTGCGCGGACGCATACGCTCTGCAAGCGGAGCCATTTTTTCTACGTTGTTTTGAAGATCGAACAAATCCATGGCTTGATTATACCAATCGTGCGCGCGTTTGTAAAGAAATAGAAAGAAATCTCATACAATATATCGTGAAAAACGCAACGAGAAAAAGAAAAACCGCCCACCCGAAACTATTCAGAGTTATCATCGCAATATCTCTCGTGATTGCGGTTTTCATTTTCTGCACCGTATATTTCCGCTCAAACATCGTGCCCACAGTCATGGACAGTTCGGTTGCGCAAATGCGCGCCATCACCACAAACGCCGTCAATCTTGCCGCAACCAGCGTACTTTCGGGCGGACTTACGTACGACCAACTTTTTGAAATCGTCAAGGACAACGACGGAAAAGTGACGATGATAAAGGCAAATTCTCCGGAAATCAACAAAATAGCACGGCAAATCGCAAATCTGGCGCAAGCCAATCTCGACTCGCTCGGCACGCAAGAGATCCAAATTTCCGCCGGTACGTTTACGGGGCTCGCTCTCCTTATGGGCTTCGGACCAGACGTAACGATAAAAATCTCGCCGATCGGCACTGCGAATTGCGATTTCGTGTCCTATTTTCAATCGGCAGGCATAAATCAGACATTGCACAAAATCTATATCGACGTATACGCCGACGTGAGCATAGTCACACCTATCGACCAGCCCACAATTAGCGTAAAAGCGGAAGTTCTCGTCTGCGAAAACCTTATAGTCGGAGAAATCCCCGACACTTTCCTTAACGTAAAAACTCAGAACGAAATGTACGAGTTAAACATATAAATAAGGCAGTTGCCCTTGCCGAAATCACCTTATTTGAAAAACGATAACGGCATAGAGAACAATATTTTACGATTTTATCTCGCTTGCACTAAACGGTTTTTGCCGCTCACATCTTCTTTGACCTTGAACGGGCAATCAATCCGAAAGTGAATCCGCACACGATGACCGTCGTAAGTCCTGCCGCAACCGCACTCATACCGCCCGTTATCGCGCCGAGAAATCCGTCCTTTTTCACGCCTTCGAGCGCGCCTTTTGCCAAATTCGAGCCGAAACCGATGATAGGAACGGTGATGCCCGAGCCTGCAAACTCTTTTATCGGCTCGAACGCGCCGCACACTTCGAGCACCACGCCAACGAGCATATACGTCACGAGTATGCGCGCCGACGACATTCTCGTTTTGTTGATGAGAAACTGCCCTATCATACACACAAGTCCGCCCACGGCGAACGTTTTGAGATAATCCAAAAACACTTCCATTTTTCACCTGTTCATTAGGATATTGATATCCTGCGTTTCAAAATTCTTCGCTTTCGAGCGTGAAAGCGTGCGCTATGCCGGGGATTGTCTCCTTTTGCAGCGGCGTATTTTTGTTGAGAAGCGCACCCGTAGGGACAATCAACACTCTTTTCAATTCTCCGCGTTGCATGCGTTTGAGAATATATCCGTTGAAAACGGTGTTTACGCACCCTGCTCCCGAGCCGCCCTGAAAAGTCTTTTGCTCGGGCGTGAAAAAACTTGCTCCGCAATCCATATAATGATACGGAAGCGTGATTCCTTCCTTTTTCAGCAGGTATTCCAGTGTTTCTTTGCCGAATCTGCCCAAATCGCCCGTGAATATACCGTCGTAATAATCGGGATCTCGCCCCGTATCCTTTAAGTGCGTCAATATCGTGTCGCAGGCGGCGGGAGCCATTGCACCGCCCATGTTTCCTTCGTCGTCTATCCCCAAATCCACGACTCTGCCCATAGTTCCGCCCGTAACTCGCACAAAATGCGAGTTTTCGTTCAGATAGTCGTTGTTGTACCGTCCGAAGTTTTCTTCGATTATATTCGAGCGTTCTTTATCAATGATTTTTTTCTGCTTTTCAATGGATTTTTTGTATTTTTCAAGCATCTTATCGTCGATATTCATGCCTTCGTCTATTGCGATTACGTCTTCTTCGTACACTCTGGCATTCTTTTTGTTTGGCAATTCACTGCTCAAAATCGTGCATCCCGAGCCTGTAACCGTCCACTGTGCCGTCGGCATACGCTGATTGCCGAGTTCGAGCGGAAAACGATATTGCCGCTCTGCCGTCGCAAAATGACTGGACGTCGAACACGCAACGGTATCCGCAAAACCGCCCGCTATCATCATCGAGCCTACAAGCATACTCTCGCTAAACGTCGAACACGCATTGTAAAGCCCCAAAAACGCACACGGAAAATTGCGCGCGGCAAGGCTTGTTGCGGACAGCTCATTGAGCAGATCGCCGCCAACAAGCGCGTTGACGTCTTCTCTTTTCAGCCCCGCTTTGCAGATTGCGCCGCTTATTGCGTCTCTTTGCATCTTGCTTTCGCACTTTTCAAATGATTTTTCGCACCACAAATCGTTTTTAAGGACTATATCGAAGCACCCCGAAAAATTGCCGTCGTCTTCTTTCGGTCCTACGATGGTAAAACCGCTCTTGATATATACGTTTTTGTCGAATTTTATCGTTCTCATATTCAAATCTCACAAAAAAACTGCACAATAAATGCTATTTCGTCGTTCAAAGGCTTATAAAATATCCGACAAGCCCCACAAGAAAACTTGCAACAACACCGAAAACGATGATAGGACCTGCAATGACAAACATCTTTGCGCATACGCCGAAAAACACGCCTTCTCGATTGTATTCCATTGCCGGCGACACAACCGAGTTTGCAAATCCAGTTATCGGAATAATAGATCCGCCACCTGCAAATCTGCCGATTTTGTCGTACAATCCGAGCGCGGTGAGCAAACTGCCGAGAAAAATCATCGTGCAACTCTCGTATATAGCAACGGTTTTTTCGTCTATTCCGGGAATCACCGCTCTGTACATATCCCCGAATCCTTCGCCTATACAGCAAATTATGCCGCCCACGACAAACGCCCAAAACAGCGTCCGAAACATCGGTGACTTTGGCGAATTTTTCTTGACGTATTGTTGATATTCTTTGCGATCTATCATAATTTCCTCAATTATCCTTATACATTGATTTTTTGTTGTTTTGACGGCTTTTCAATGCAAAATATGCGGTTTTTCGTTTTATATCAAGTGTTATAAAAGGTTTTTCGGCATATTTCACTCACTTTTTGTCACGACTGTTTTATTTTGTTTTTTCTCAATGACACGGTTGTCTACGGCATTTTCAACAACGTCTGTGATTTTGTCACGCACGCCTTCTTGGTTATCGTTCCTTTTGAAATACACTTCTTTTTCGTTTTGATTTTTCACAAAAAGCCCGTCCATACGTCCCTATCATTGACAAACCTTCAAAAACTTAAACAAAAAGCCGCGCAAACAATGCGCGGCACAACAAAGTTAAAACAGACAATCGCTTACTGTCCGCAGTTAGTTTCAAATTCGATTATATCGCTTTTGTGTGATCTACTCTTCAACTAGTTTCTCTTTGAGTTTTTGAAGGACTTTGCACTCTATACGGCTCACTTGCACTTGCGATACTCCGAGCTCGGCGGCGATTTCGCTTTGAGTTTTGTCCCTGAAATAACGAAGAATTATCACTTTCTTCTCTCTTTCGGGCAAGTCTTCTATGAAATCTTTGAGCATGATTTTGTCAAGATCTTCATCGGGCGAGCGGTCTCCCACGATTTTGTCTTCGAGCGTAACGTCGTCGTCTCCGACCGTTGACGACAATGACAAAAGGTAATGCCCCGTGTCCATTGCAAACACGACTTGTTCCGCTTCAACGCCGAAATTTTGCGCTATTTCGTCCACATTAGGCTCTTTTTCGCCGCTTTTCAGTTTCTCGTCGATGAACACGTTGATTTTTTGCGCTAGAGTTTTTGCCCAACGCGACACTTTGACCGCCCCGTCGTCACGCAAAAATCTTTTGATTTCTCCGCTTATCATAGGGACGGCGTATGTGGAAAACCTGACTCCGTACGTTTCATCGAAGTTTTGTATCGCTTTTATAAATCCGATTGCGCCAAGTTGCATCAAATCGTCGTATTCTCCGCGTCCTTTAAAACGCTTTACGACCGATTTGACAAGCGGAATATTTTCTTTTACAAGTTCTTCTTTAGCACCGTCGTCCCCGCTTTGCGCTCGTTTTATCAGCGCAATCGTGGTGTCGTGGTCTAACATTTGCTCATCACCTTTTTCATGCGCACCACCGTGCCTTTACCCGGCGTGGACTCAACGTTCATCTCGTCCATAAACGTTTCGATTATGGTAAATCCCATTCCGCTTCTCTCGTCTTCGGGCGAAGTCGTAAAAAACGGCTCGACGGCTTGTTTTACGTCTGCAATTCCTTTGCCGAAATCTCTGACGACAATCTCGATCGAACGCTCTTTTTCGTCGACTTTGCACTCTATTTCAACGATTCCGTTTCCGTCCTTGTACGCATGCACGACGCAGTTTGTCACCGCTTCGCTGACGGCTGTTTTTATGTCGTTTATCTCTTCGAGCGTCGGCGATATTTCCACCGCAAACGACGCAACAACGTTTCTTGCAAACGCTTCGTTGTGGCTTTTTGCCGCCAATCTCATGTCAAAACTGTTCATATTCACTCCTTATTCCACGACGGGTATTATGCGGTACACTCCGCTCGTTTGAAAAACTTTGTCCACTTGTCTCGGTACGTTGCAAAGAAGAAGTTCCGCACCGAGTGCCTTAAGTTTTTTGTATCTGCCGAACACGAATCCAAGCCCCGTACTGTCAACGAAAGTCACCCCCGACATATCGAGCGTAAGCGAACGTATACGCGCGCTCGTATCGATAATTTCGTCTATGTCCGCACGAAGCGTTTTCACACTGCATTCGTCAATATCTCCCGTGATTTTAAGCACGATATTTCCGTCTCGTTGTAGGTTTTCTCTTTTCATATCCATAGGATATATGCAATCCAAGCGTGCAAAACGGCGGATTTTGACATATGAAAGCATTTGCAAAACAATTTTGTCAAAAATTTATAAAATTATCTTCAAAAAACCGTTGACATCGCCGAAGATTTATTGTATATTGTGAAAGTCGCAAATGAACGACGCGAAAATCTTTCGGGGTGTAGCGCAGTTTGGCTAGCGCGTCTGATTTGGGTTCAGAAGGTCGGGAGTTCGAATCTCTTCACCCCGACCAACCAAAGAAAACTTCACCGATATTGATTCGGGCCTTTAGCTCAGTTGGTTAGAGCAGTCGGCTCATAACCGATCGGTCCGCGGTTCGAGTCCGTGAAGGCCCACCAAAAATATTTTGGCCCGGTAGTACAGTTGGTTAGTACGCCAGCCTGTCACGCTGGAGGTCAGGGGTTCGAGCCCCCTCCGGGTCGCCATCGAATATGTGGCAGTGACAACCGTCACTGCCATATATTTCAAAAAGCGGACTTTATGTCCGCAACAATCAAAAATCACTTCGTCTTGCCTATAATGACGATATGATATACAGGGTTCTTCCCTTACTATATATGCCTCGGTAGCTCAGGTGGTAGAGCAAGGGACTGAAAATCCCTGTGTCGGTGGTTCGAGTCCGCCCCGAGGCACCAACAACTGAATACGCTGGTGTAGCTCAATAGGCAGAGCAACTGATTTGTAATCAGTAGGTTGTTGGTTCGATTCCGATCACCAGCTCCAATGGAGAGGTTCCCGAGTGGCCAAAGGGAGCAGACTGTAAATCTGTTGTCAGTGACTTCGGTGGTTCGAATCCACCCCTCTCCACCACGAAAATCCGTGCTGTTTGGCACGGATTTTCTTTTTCAAGACAATCCTTTGCCTTTCAGCAGTATTTTCGTGGCACTACCGCGCAGAAAATCTTTGCTATCAGCTCATACACGGACAAAAACTCCTGCCACAATTCCGCAGATTGTCTGCTTGCTATCCAAGCGGAGATGTGCTTTTTTCGTTGTAAAAGGGGGTGGATTTTGGCTGTTTTTTTAGAAAACAGCCGCACGCTTTGCGTGCCGAACCACCTTTCGGTGCTGACCGCAAGCAAAGAAAGATGCAAGCGCTTGCATTTGCAGATTTCGCGCGCAGCGGACATAGACGAATTTGCAATCTACCGTGTTAGATTGCCGATTTTACGCTCATATTTCACTTTCGACTTGTTTTGCCGGGCGTTTCATAAAATAGTGGTTGATGCCGTGGATATTTGTGGTGGCAAGCAATATAAATCCGAGTTTTTGGTATATCGCAACGTTGGTTTCGTCGTGCGTTTCAAGGCAAATCGGCATATCGCCGCATATCTCGTCAAGCATTGCGCGCAACAGACCGCGTCCCCTGCTCGCTTTCGCCACGCCGATGTTCTTGATGTAGCAATCGGTTTCGGGATTGTAGAACGGCTCTGACACTTTCTCGGCAACCGTAACGTATTCCTTAGCGATCTTGGCTTCTTTGCGGCTGACCGCTTTGAAAAACGGTATGGCAAAAAACGGATTGGCAAACAGCAACGCCAAACTTCTTTCCTTGCCCTTGTCGTCGGGGCGAATGATAGAGCATATCGCAGTGAAATCTTCGTTGGCATAGGTGTATCTCTTGCCGAGAGACACTTCAACCTTGAAAAGATAGTAAATCTTCTTTTTCAAGTCCCCTTCCGCGCCCAAAAGCGTTGAATAAAGCGGATAATCTTCAAACATTTCCGCAAAAACTGCGCAAGCTCTGTTGATTTGGTTGTTCTTGAT
>CAVKIG010000062.1:0-8783 GCA_963656415.1 bacterium
GTATAGATATAAAACAGAACCCCATCGAAGCGAAAAAACGTATAGGATACGTCAGTGACGACCACGTTATGTACGAAGGTTTGACGGGTGTAGAATACATAAATTTCATTTGCGACGTTTTCGACGTTCCGCAGGCGGAAAGAAAGGAAAGGCTAGACAAGTATGCCGAACTTTTCTCGCTCACTGACGCGGTGAAAAAACAAATTTCCACATATTCTCACGGAATGAAACAAAAACTCAACGTCATTTCCGCCCTCATTCACGAGCCGAAAGTATGGATTCTCGACGAACCCATGACGGGGCTCGATCCCAGATCCGCTTTTAATCTCAAAAAACTCATGCGCGAACATGCCGACAAGGGCAACTGCGTGTTTTTCTCGTCCCACGTTCTCGAAGTCGTGGAAAAAGTGTGCGACAGAGTGGGAATTATCGACGACGGAAAACTTATAACCTGTTGCGGAATCGAAGAACTCAAAGAGCGCAATCAGGACAAGTCGCTTGAAGAATTGTTCCTTAAACTCACCGACGATTTGCAAAATCAGGCGTCATTTGGCGAAAAAGCGGAGTGAATATGACGAAATCGCTGTTGCTTTTCAAAACGCTTTATAAAGACGTAACCGCCGATTTAAGAAGAGAAAAAGGACAAAAGCGAGTGAAGTCCGGTTCTGTCGGAATGATGATTGCTTTCGTCCCCATCGTTCTTATCGTTGCGGCAATGGCAGGATACGTTGCAAGCACGGTAAAAGACGATTTGGCGCTTGCATATCTTGTTTGTATCGCCGTTATAGCCGTGCAATTCATCGCAACGTTTTTGTCGCTCGGAGCGGTGTTTTCAACGTTGTACGGAGCAAAAGACGCTCCGCTTTTGCAATCTTTGCCTATAAAGTCCGTCGACGTGTTCTTTGCAAAATTCACGCTTGTTTACGTCACAATTCTCAAAATGACGGCTCTTATGCTGTTGCCGATTCTGTATTCGATGCTTATCGGCTTCAATATCGCAAACGGCAGGGTGTTTTACGGTGCGTACGCGCTTACGATAATCGTAACGGTTGTTGCGCCCGTGCTTCCGCTATTTATCGTGACGCTGTTTTCGTTGCCGATAACATGGATAGGCTCTTTCATAAAAGGCAAACCTACGCTGAAAAGCATAATGACAGTCCTTGTGTACGTGCTTATAATGTGCGCGTATATGGTTCTTGTCTATTTCATGAACACCAAAGGCTTCGGACAGGAAGGCGACGACATTGTAACCGATCGGACGATCAAAGTTCTTGCGACTTTCGCGACCGTAGTTTATCCGGACAAAACTCTCGTTTTCTTTGCAATGGGCATAGACGCGGGGAAGAATTTCGGAATATCCGTCGGCATAACCGCTTTAATGATTGCGGTTTCTATATTGCTCGCAGGGCTGTTTTATCGCAGAATAATCTCGAAGAAAGGCGAAAACTCGGCGCAAGACGTCAACAAAACCGAAAACTTTAAGCAACAAAACGTCGTGATTTCGCTTGCAAAGCGCGATTTGACGATGATTGTCCGCAACAGTTCTCTTGCGATGAGTTCGTTTGCCAACATGCTGATGGCTCCGATTTTCATCGTCGTGTCTTATTTCATCACGGGGTTCAAAGAGAGCGGAGCGGAAGGCGAAATGCCTACGCTTATGGCTGAAATGCTCAATATCGGATACGTCGTCATGTATTCGATGATTTTCCTTGCGGGCGCGAATATGCTTGCAAATCAGGCGTATACGAGAGAAGGAAAATCATTTTTCGCCACGAAAACGTTGCCTATAAAGCCGAAAGACAGTATAAAATCCAAACTTTTGCTTGCATGCGGCGCGGCATCGGTTATAATGATACCCGTGATGCTGATTGCGATATTGCTGTACAAGATAGACATCGTATCGACGCTGTTTGCAGGCATAGACACCATGCTTATGGTTTTGGGAGTGTGCAGTCTAAGCATACTTTTCGATATGAAAAAGGGCAATCAACACTGGGAAACTACGGCGGAATTGCGTACGGCAAGCAGGGGAAACGTATATCAGATTATAACCGCGTTTCTCTCGTTAATTCCGGCAATGGCGTTGTTTGCGCTCGGTATGGTGCTTGCGGCTGTATGCGAAAATCTGGGAGAAGTTCTCGTAAAAACGATATTCTGGGCAGTCGCAACTCTTATCTCGGTTGCGGTTTGTATCGCGGGCGTTCTCGTGCTTAAAGACAAAGGCGAAAAATGGTACGAATATATAGGCGAGAATAAGCCCAACATTTACGCAATCGACAAAAGAAAGAACAGAAATTATAAAGGACTTATAAAATGATGCAGAAACATAAAATCGCACTTGACGTCGGAGACGTGCGCATAGGAGTTGCCGTCAGCGACCTTTTGGGGATAACCGCAAATCCGCGCGAAACTTACGTCAGAAAGAAAAACGACGTTGACGCCGACATAGCGTATTTTTGCGAATACGCAAAGAGAGAAGACGCCGACGCGTTCGTTCTCGGCTTGCCGAAGAACATGGACGGCACGGAAGGACCGAGAGCGGAAGTTACCAGACAGTTCGGCGACATGCTTGAAAAAGCAAGCGGAATTCCCGTGTATTATCAGGACGAAAGACTCACGACGGTGTCTGCCGAGCGTATGCTTATAGACGCCGACGTAAGAAGAGAAAAGCGCAAAAAAGTTATCGACAAGGTTGCCGCAACCATAATTTTGCAGGCGTATCTCGATTCGCACTCGTCGTTCAAGTTCTGACAATTGAAAATCGATATTTTGCATAAAAAGCGACTTAACAGTAGATATTTTGCGATAATACGATAATATTATATCATTTGCTATAAAATAAAATCGTCTTAATTTTCCTTGCGATTTTAATAATATGGTTGCAAATTGCGCAAAATATGTTACTATCAAGATAACAAACGGGCAACGCCCAAGGAGAATATAAAAATGGCTGATTTTTTTGACGACCAAAACAACACAACAGAAGACGACGATATCATCACGTTGTACAATCAAGAGACCGATAAGGACGAAAATTTTTATCATCTCGCAACGCTCGACGTTGACAAGAGATGGTTTGTCGTTATGAAGCCCGTCGAAAAACTCGACGATATCGAAGAAGACGAAGTGCTTATCTACGAAATCGTGGAAAACGAAGACGGCAACGACGTGTTCTGCGCAATTGAAGACGAAGACCTTTTGCAAAGAGTTTTCGACGAATTCATGGCGGAAGTGGAAAAGATGGAAGAAGCAGATTGCGACTGCGGAAGCGATTGCTCTTGCTGCCATCACGATTGCCACTAAAAAATTAATCGTAGTTTTGAAAGCGCACGGCTCGTGCGCTTTCTTTTTGCGATTTTGACGCAGTATAGACAACGTAAAATTTCCTTTGTCGCAACTTGCATAGTATCCAAAACGTGTAAAAATCGTAATTTTTGAAAATTTTCTGAAAAATTTGCGATTTTCTTTGATTTTTGTTTGCAAAATTATTTTATATATAATATAATCCAAATCGACCACACACCGTGGCGGAGTGATTGTTGTTCCGCAAGGAGATTTTCACGTTGAAACCATGGAAGGTACAAACAATTCTAGGAGGACCACAAAAATGGCCGTAACAACAATGAAAGCCCTGCTCGAAGCAGGCGTGCATTTCGGACACCAAACAAAGCGTTGGAACCCGAAGATGGGCAAGTACATCTACGCAACGAGAAACGATATTCACATCATCGACCTTCAAATCTCCGTTGACCACGTAGAAGCAGCGTATCAATTCGTCAAGAGCGTCGTTCAAGAAGGCAAGTCCGTTCTTTTCGTCGGCACGAAGAAACAAGCGCAAGACGCTATCAAGCAAGAAGCAGAACGTTGCGATATGTTCTACATCAACCAAAGATGGCTCGGCGGTACGCTCACCAACTTCAAGACCATCCGCACAAGAATCGACAGACTCAACAAAATCAATCAAATGGAACTCATCGGTGAGTTCGAGCTTCTCCCCAAGAAAGAAGTCGCACATCTCAAGAAAGAACGTGACGATCTCGAAAAGAACCTTGGCGGTATCAAGAACATGCGCACTCTTCCGGGCTGCTTGTTCGTGGTTGACCTTAAGAAAGAAGAAAACGCAGTTCGCGAAGCACGCAAACTCAACATTCCTATCGTTGCAGTCGTAGACACCAACTGCGATCCCGATCTCGTTGACTACGTTATCCCGGGCAACGACGACGCTATCCGCGCAATCCAACTCTTTGCATCTATCATCGCAGACGCGGTTATCGAAGCAAAACAAGGCGAATCTTTCCACGCAGCCGCAACCGAAGAAGTGAAGGCTGAAGAAGTTGCTGCTCCCGTCGAAGAAGTGAAAGAAGAAAAGGCCCTCACTCCCGAAGAAGCACTTGAAAAAGCAATCGCAGAGAAAGAAGCACAAGAATAATCGTCAAAATATCCGCACGCAACTTTTTGCGTGCGGTTTCAAAACAAACTATATAGGAGAAAATATATGGCATTCACAAGCAAAGATGTTATGGAACTTCGTCAACGCACCGGCGTTGGTATGATGGACTGCAAAAAAGCACTCGTCGCAACCGACGGCGATATGGAAGCGGCAATCGACTTTTTGAGAGAAAAAGGTATGGCAACCGCTGCTAAGAAAGAAGCGCGTATCGCAGCGGAAGGCATCGTTTTCGCAGCAAGCAAAAACGGCAAATCCGTTCTTTTGGAAGTCAACTGCGAATCCGACTTCGTCGCAGGCGGCCCGGTATTCAAAGAGTACGTCGCACAAGTTGCCGATTATATCCTTGACAATACGAGCGCAACCGTCGAAGACGTCATTGCGGCAATGCAACCCGTGACCAACGAGTACGTCATGAAGATGGGCGAAAAACTCTCCATCCGTCGTTTCACCGTTTACGAAGCAAACGACACCGTCGTTGACACCTACATTCACATGGGCGGCAAAATCGGCGTTATGGTCGAAGCATCAAACGGAACGAGCGCAGAAGTTATCCACGACGTAGCACTTCAAATCGCAGCTGCAAACGCACAATACGTCACAAGAGACGAAGTGCCGCAATCCGAAGTCGATCACGAAAGAGAGATTCTCAAAGCGCAAGCGATGAACGAAGACAGCAACAAGCCCGAAGCAATCATCGAAAAGATGCTCATCGGCAGAATCAACAAGTTCTACAAAGAAGTTTGCCTTACCGAACAAGTTTTCGTCAAGAACGGCGACCTTACCGTTGCTCAATACTTGAAACAAAACGGCGATGCGAAAATCATCCGTTTCACCCGTTATGCAATGGGCGAAGGTCTCCAAAAGAGAGAAGACGATTTCGTCGGCGAAGTTATGGCGCAAGCGCATCTCAACAAATAATCGAACTTATGAAAAAAGGAATGCTTGTCATTCCTTTTTTTGAAATTTCAAAATAACGAATATTTTACGAGTCTATCGTGAAAAATCAAGATTGAACGTGTTAGAATGCTGAAATCTTGCAAGGAGAAATATGGACGAAGAAAGAATAATCGACCCGCGCGCAAAATATAAACGCGTCGTCATAAAACTTTCCGGCGAAGCACTCGCCGGTGCGAACGGAACGGGAATCGACCCCGAAAAACTCGAATACGTATGCAAGGAAATCCGCGACGTCAAAAATCTCGGTATCGACGTGGGCGTCGTTATCGGTGGCGGAAACTTCTGGCGCGGTGTTCAGGCAGGCGACAAGATGAATCGTTCCACGGCAGATCACATGGGTATGCTTGCAACGGTTATGAACGCGCTCGCGCTTCAGGACAAACTGGAGCAACTAGGCGTTGCGGTGAGAGTGCAGACTGCGCTCACGATAACCAAGGTTGCAGAGCCGTACATTCTTCGCAAGGCAATCCGCCATTTCGAAAAAGGTAGAGTTGTCATTTTCGCTTGCGGAACGGGCAATCCTTATTTCTCGACGGATACGGGCGCGGCGCTCAGAGCGTGCGAAATCGGCGCGGACGCGCTTCTTCTTGCAAAGAACGTTGACGGCGTGTACGATTCCGACCCCAAGAAGAATCCCGATGCGAAGAAATTTGAAGTCATCACGTATATGGACGTCATCTCCAAAGGTCTCAAAGCAATGGATACGACGGCAATCACGATGTGCATGGACAATCAAGTGCCGGTCATCGTGTTCTCGCTCATGGAAAAGGACAGCATCAAGCGTGCGATTATGGGCGAAAACGTCGGAACTTGCATCGTAAAATAATTCTCGATTGAAAAATTGCGAAAATATGAGAAAAATCGGCCGCTTCGGTCGATTTTTTCTTCTTGCAATAAGATATAATATTTGATATAATATATTTACATTTCCATAAAAGGAGAACAAACTATGTCATACGGTATTGACGAAGTCGATCTTATCTTCGACGAGTTGAATGAAAAAATCGATAAAACGTTGCAAAACTACGTTACCGAGCTGCGCGCAATCCGCGCCGGCAGAGCAAATCCGCACATTCTCGACAAAATCGTCGTCGATTATTACGGAACGCCCACGCCCATACATAATATGGCGAACATTTCCGTTCCCGAAGCACGTCTTCTCGTGATTTCGGCATGGGATAAATCCCAACTCAAAAACATCGAACGCGCTATTCTTGCCGCAAACATCGGTCTTACGCCAAACAACGACGGTCAGGTCATTCGTCTCGTTTTCCCCGAACTCACGGAAGAACGCAGACGCTCAACCGTAAAGGAAGCGAAGAATCTCGTCGAAGAAGCGAAAATCGTTATGCGCAACGCGCGTCGCGACGCTCTCGACGATTTGAAGAAAATTCAAAAATCTTCCGTTATCACCGAAGACGATTTGAAGAACTACACGGAAGTGGTGGACAAGACTCTTGCAAAGAACACCGACGAAGTGGACAAACTCTTCAAAGAAAAAGAACAGGAGATTCTCTCTATCTGATGAAACCTAAACATATCGGTTTTATTATGGACGGAAACGGCAGGTGGGCAACCGCTCACGGTATGTCGCGCGCCGAAGGCTATGCGTACGGACTCGTTGCTTTGCACAGAGTTCTTAAACGTCTCGGTGAATGCGGTGTAGACGCTGTTTCCGTTTACGCTTTTTCAACGGAAAATTGGCAACGCCCCGAAAACGAAGTGCAGGCAATCTCGGACGTTGTGAAGAAATTCAATCTCACGTACGACGGAGATATGCGTATTACGTATATGGGCGACATTGCAGCCCTTGACGACAAACTTGCCGATTCTATCGAGCAAATCGAAGAAAACACGCGTGAAAACAAGGGTATTGCGCTCAACATCGCATTCAATTACGGCGGCAGAGCGGATATTATCCATGCGGCGAAGATCTGCTACGATCACGGCGAATTTGTCGAAGATACGTTTGAAAAACATTTGTCAAGCGCAAATTTGCCGCCGCTCGACCTTGTCGTCAGAACGGGCGGTGAAATGCGCCTTTCAAATTTCATGTTGTACGAGTCCGCTTATGCGGAACTTATGTTTTTGGAAAAACTCTGGCCGGATATGGAAGAGAGCGACGTGGATTTCATTCTCGAAGAGTTTGAAAAACGTCAACGAAAATTCGGGAAATAGTCCCGATTTTCATCGTTTGCAGGCTTTTGCAGACGTAGGGCAGGCAAAACGGCATAGATTTTGTTTGCCAATCACAATTTTTGTATATACTTGTATATACAAAGGAGTCGTTATGCTCAAAAGAACGTTGACTGCAATCGTGCTTTTAGTCATTGTTGCGGGATTTATGTTGGCAGGCTATTTCGTCAGCCCGATATTCATCGATATGCTGATTCTGCTTTTTCTTGCAGGGTCTGTATACGAGATGTTCAAATGCTTCAAAGACGCAGGATACAAGATGTTCGTTGCGCCGGTCGTCACGATGTTGGTTGCGGCGTATCCGACGTTTTATCTCATGCAACACTTCATCGGACAAGGCAGCGTCCAAACGAGCGCGGGCGTTCAGGGATTGCTTATCGTTTTGCTCGTATGCTCGATGATGGCTCTCACCATATTCACTTTTAAACCTGCAAAACACACGCAAAAAGAAGTTGACGACGCAAAAGAAGCGGGCATAGAACTCACGCTTGACGACCCGAAGGCTTGCGAAGTCAAAGACTTGTTTGCAAACGTGTTCATCCTTGTATATCCCATGCTTTTCCTTGCGTCCGCGTGGGTTATAAGCTACAAATACAGCGCATTGTTTGCCATTTTGTACGCAATTCTCGTGCCCATTCTCGGCAGCGACTCGTTTGCGTACTGGTTCGGCTCTATGATAGGCGGCAAGAAACTTTGCCCCAAAATCAGCCCCAAAAAGACGGTTGCAGGCGGCATAGGCGGCTTGTTTGGCGGCATGGTGTTGTCAATACTGTTCTGGGTTGTGTTCGAGATGTGCGCAAAGTATTATCCCGCATTCATAGATCACGCGCATTATACCTTCCTTATTCCGCACACGGTTGTCGGTTGGGAGTGGAAGAGTGCGCTCGTTTATCTTGCAATCGGTCTCGTTTGCGGAGTTTTATCCGAACTCGGCGACCTTGCGGCATCGCGTATCAAGCGCGCAATCGGCATAAAGGACTACGGCAAGATTTTCCCGGGGCACGGCGGTTTTATGGACAGAATCGACAGCGTTATGTACTGTCTCGTCGTTCTGCTCATTGCGTTCTCGTGTTGCTACGGATATTGATTTGAAAATACGCGGTCGATTGTCAGTGCGGCATTTTGAAAAACTATTGTTTCATACGAGTTTAATGTTGACCGCTTAACATAAGAATATATG
>CAVKIG010000063.1:0-8739 GCA_963656415.1 bacterium
GTATAAGGTAGAACCCGACAAAAAGGCATATATTTATTATCTTAAAAAAGCGGCGGCACTCGGACAAGACGACGCTTTGCTTGATTTGGGCTATTATTATTTTGAAAAAAATGATTATGATAAAGCGTTAGATTGTTTTGCGGAGTGTGAATTAGATGATGCTAGACTATATTGGAGCATTGCAATAATCTATGAATCAAAAAAGCAAGATTATAAAAATGCACTCGCATATTATCAAATGGCGATGGAAATGGACTTCCCCGACGCAATCGAAAGAATGGCGGAAGCGTATCTCGGCGATGAACTCGGTCTTGAAAAAGACGAGAAAACCGCGCTTAAACTCTTCAAACGCGCCGCAAAACTCTCAAACGCCGCCGCGCAATATAATCTCGGTATGGCGTATGCTTGCGGTTATTACGGCGTGACTGCCGACAGGGAAACGGCACTTTATTGGCTGAAAAAGAGCGTCAAGGGCGAAAATCCTATGGCGTGCTTGCAAATGGGGCTTTATTATTTCTACACCGTACAAACGGAATCTGCGTATAAGAAAGCGTTTGATTTGTTTACGGACGCGTACAATTTCGGAGAAGACCAGGCGATTATAAACATAGGGCTGTGTTATCTTCAAGGCAAAGGCGTTGAACGCGACCCGAAAGAAGCCGTGAAGTGTTTCAAAGAAGCGGCGAGAACGGCAAATTCGGGCGTTGCGTATTACAATCTCGGCATTTGCTACGAAAACGGATTCGGCGTGAGAAAAGATTATAAAAAGGCAATCGAAGCGTACAAAAACGCAACCGAAAACGGCGAGCGTCAAGGACTTGTCGCGATAAAGAATATTTATCTCAAAATGAACGAAAAGAAAGAATAATTTTTCGTTTCGCGAGATTTTCGATTATAAAAAAGACCTTTTTTAAAGGTCTTTTTTTGCAATCACTTTCCAAATTAAAACGGCGCATATTATATGCGCCGCGAATTTATTATTTTATATCGTCAAGCGGAAGCGGCGTAACGTCAAAACTTCCGTCGTCGAAAATGTCGATGAGCGTGCCGCCGCGTTGCGTGTGGCGATCCATAATGCCCTTGTAGGCGTTGTAGTCTATGCTCATGCCGTATGTCAGGCGTATACCCTGATAGGTGATTGACAACGTGTTGAGATGGTCGTGTCCCATAAACATGCCCTTGCAGCTGCCAAACTTCACCATTTCGGAGAAAAACTTGCCTTCCACGGTTTTGGGGTATCCGAAATAGTTGTCCTTTTCCTGCACAAACCCGCAATGATAGGTCGCTTCGCCCGTCTTTTTGTAGCACTTCTCCCAACCTTCCTTGAATTCTTTTGGCGGAATGTGGAAGAACGCGAGCGATTTTGCCTTTTCTCCGTCTTTGCTCAATGCATCGATTTCGTTTTTATACCACTCAATCTGGTCGTCGTGAATGGTGTCGAAACCGCTGAAAAAGTTCCAGGTGAGATAGGCGTTGCTGTCAACGAACATAAGCGCGGTGTTGAGCGAGCCGTCTTCGTTGAGCAGTGGTATTGAGTAGTTGCCGTCGCCCGTGATATTCTCGTCGCCGTGTCTGAAAAGGCAATGTTCGAGCGCGCCGTAAAAATCACCGAGTTGTTTTTTGTTTGCCCTTGCCCACACTTCGCTGTCGTGGTTGCCGAACACAACCGTCCACGGCTTGCCGAGTTTTTCCATAACGGAGGCAAACATCTCGCTTGCTTTAAGGTTGTTGAAACTGCCCTGATTGAGCCACGGCATCGGATACACCATATCCCCCGTCACAACCACGAAATCGGCGTTTGAAGCGTTCACGATTTTCTCGACTGCCGCAAGCGCGAGTTTGTCTTTCTTTCTCGTTGCGAGCGAACCGCCGATGTGAATATCGGTGAGCTGCAATATTCTGAACGGCTTGCCGTTTTCTTTCACCGCGACGTATCTTCCGTCGCGCGTTTCAAAATGAGCCATTAACACTCCTTATTTTTACAAAATCAGTTCCTAGATTGATTGTCATCAAGTTTTGCACCGCACACCGAACAAACATGATCACTTGCCTTGTTCTTCGCACCACAATAAGTGCATATAGTCGTTTTCTTTCCTTTTTCCAGTTCAATCTCATTTTCAAGTTTTGCAACTCGCAATTCTTTTTCAAGTGATGAAATTTCAGAATCTGTTTCGGAAATTTCTTCGAGTGCGGATTCCACGCCTTCGACGTATGCGTTGTGTTTGTCTTCTTCGGTCACGACGATTTCAACGACGTCCGCAGGATTGACCTTGCCGTAAAGTTCTGCAACGAGTGCTTCTCTTTCTTTGGATTCTTCGTCGGTGAGAGTTTTGCCGGATTTTCTTGCTTCGATGAAATAGCGTATGCGAGTGAGTTTCGTGCTCGTGATTTTGTATCTGAAAGACGCAATGAGCGCAACGGTGATGAACACCGCAACCGAAATGCCGAGAACGAGACGTATCGTGAGCAACACTTTGTCGCTTTGCGGGATGTACGCCGCAACGTCGTCCGACTTGTTTTCAACGTAGCCGAGACCGCCGATAATCCAGCCGACCATACCCACGCCGAGTGCGCCGCCGACTTTTCTTGCAAGAGTCATCATGCCGCTGTACGTGCCGGTGGGTCTTGCGCCGGTTGCCATTTCCGCAACGTCGACGGTGTCGGGGAATATAATCCAAGGCATCATTTGCGCGCCGCCGAAGCCCAAGCCCATGATGAGCGCGACGATGGGGACGAGAATGGGCGGTGCCCAACTCGGATCCATAACCGCAAGCATGATGCCGCCGCCGATATAGAACGGCAAGCCCATGCGGAAAGCAAATTGTTTGCTCTTCTTGTCCATCATGACGCGAGCGAGCGGGAACATAATCACAGCCGCCACCATAAGCGGAGCGATGATGAAGAGCGAAGACATCTTCATGCCGAACAGTTCATAGCCGTGCCACACGTCCGTTGCGTAATAAACGGCGAGTGCGGAGATAATGTCCATGCACATAAACGCGGTGACGTACATCACGATATGCCAGCGGTACGAGCGGTTTTTGTACGGAACCGCGTAACTGTTGACGAATTGTTTGAAATTGAATTTTTGTTTCGGAGTTTTGGGATTGATACGTTCTTTGACGAAGATACCGCAAATGACGAGACCGCCGCCGAACAGCGTTCCGAAAATTATGCTCATGCAGAGCCAGAAATCGACGGACGAAAGTTGCGGCATGAAAAGGAAGCCCGTTCCGTCCGGATTTGTGAGTGCTTCGATGAACACGAGCGGAAGAACGTATCCGAGCCCCGACGCGATTGCCGTGAAAACGAGTTTGACGGTGTTTGCGTTGTTGCGTTCTCTAAAAGACGGGGTTATGTCGCTTGCCATCGAGCAATACGGCACTTGCGTGACCGTCGAACACGTATTCCATATAAGATACAGAATGATTATATACGCCGTGAAGCTGCCGACGGACATTCCCCACTCCCTGACGGGCAGGAACACGAAGAAGATGCAGATGAACAGCGATATGCCGCCGAAGAACATATACGGCTTACGTCTGCCCCACTTTCCGCGCGTGTTGTCGGAAATGAAGCCCATAAACGGGTCGGTGATAGCGTCCCACAGTTTTGCGAGCATCATAATGGTGGAAGCCACCGTCATTGCGATGCCGTTTTTGGTCATGTAGGCAAGCATAACGCAAGACATCATGCTCACGCCGCCGCCGTCCATGAGACCGCCGATACCGTAGGCGAGTTTCTCTTTGAGCGGCACTCTGTCCGCTTCCGCAATAGGCTCGAGAGCCACGTCGTTTTTCTTATTCTTTTTCATAAACGTCCCTTTTGGTGGATTTATGGATATATTCTAACATATTTATGGGGTATATCTCAATAGATATTTAACATTTAATATATATATTCTTCGTCGGATATTGCTTGCTATTGACATAAATCGGACAAACTGTTAAAATATAAAAAAACTTTCAAGGTGGCAAAATGAGCAAACCTATCGTTGCGATAATGTACGATTTTGACAAAACTCTCTGCACGCGCGACATGCAGGAGTACACTTTCATCCCCGATCTCGGCATGCAACCCGACGATTTTTGGAGCGGCACGGGCGAGATTGCGTCAAAAGAGCAGATGGACAGCGTGCTGACGTATATGTATTGCATGATCACAAAATCCGAGCAAACGGGCAAACCGTTCACGCGCGAAGACCTTGTGGAATGCGGAAAACATATCGAATATCTCCCCGGCGTTCAGGAATGGTTTGAAAGAGTCAACGAATACGGCGAAGAAGCAGGCGTGAGAGTTGAACACTACGTTCTCTCTTCGGGACTTAAAGAAATCATAGAAGGCTCGAGCATCGCCAAGTTCTTCAAAAAGATTTTTGCAAGCGAATTTCTCTACGACTCCAAAACGGGCAAACCTATCTGGGCGAAAATGGCGGTCAACTACACCAACAAAACCCAGTTTGTATACCGCATCAACAAAGGCGTGCTTGACATCAGCAACAACGTGGACGTCAACGCATCCCGCCCCGACGACGACAGACGTGTGTATTTCAACAACATGATCTACATCGGCGACGGCTTGACGGACGTGCCTTGTATGAAACTTGTCAAGCAATCGGGCGGACACTCCATTGCGCTGTACCAAAACGGACAAAAAGACAAAGTGCAACCCTTGCTGAAACACGAACGCGTGGACTGGATATTCGAAGCGGACTACCGCAAAGACAAAGCCCTTGACAAAGCCATGCACGACCTTATCAGCAAACTTGGCGTTGACAACAAACTTATCCGTCTCAACAAATCGCAACTGCACGAGATACAAGATTTGGACGAATAACAATCATCATATATTACAAGCGACACGCAAAATGCGTGCCGCTTTTTTCTCACAAAAACATACTGATTTTGTGAGAAAAAAATAAATCCCCGAGCAAAACGCTCGGGGATTTTGTTTTAATAGCATTGATTATGCTTGTTTGGTGAGAGTTGCACCTGGCATAGAATCGACATCATCACTTTCAAACGTAAGCTTGTTACCAGAAAGTGTAACTTCACATGCAAAATCTCCAAAAGTAAATGTTGCCTTGTTGCCTGTGACAGTATAGGTAATAGCAGTTCCATTGAACGTGCCTGCACCCTTTCCATCAAACACTACAGTGTATTTAGGACTTGTAGATATCCACGTACCTGCAAATGCATCGAGAGTTTCTGCTGCTTCTTTGGTGAAAGATGCTTTGAATGTATTCTCTTGATACTCATCATCGAAGCTGACATCTATACCGGTTGCGGTTACTGTAAACGTGTTCGCACTTCCGCTAAATGCTCCGAATGCAGAAACTTGTTTTGTGCTACCAGTGCCGGAATACGTGAATGCATCACCATTGAGTGTACCGTTTCCTTTGCCGTCGAGAACGATTACATTTGAGCCAGACTTGTAAGTTCCTTCAAGTCCATCCGTTTCAGCGGAAGGCTTTGTGCTTGCTGTATATGTCGCTTCCTTGACGGCCGTCTCTATATAACCATCCATATCGAGGCCGACAGCACAATCGTGTGAAACTTTGATATTGTCTCCGTCTTTGGTTATTGTAAATGTTGTCTTTCGTTTCTTTGCGCTCTCGATTGCAGCATCTGCATCAAGTGCAGAATACGTGATTGCAGATCCGTTCCAGTTGGTTTTTGCATCAACAAGAGCACCGTCAATATAGAGCTTGAAAGTCTTATCTTCAGCAACAACAATTTCGATTGTGGAATCACCATTCACATAGTAACCTTCAAGTGATTTGATTTTGCTTTCCACAACGTATCCTGCAACCTTCAACACTTTGCTTCCATCAGCACTTAAGATAACATTGCCGCTTTCTTCGATGGTGTAAGTCTTGTTGTAGGAATAGCTTGTTTTTGCAACGGTCACAGTGCCTGTGCCGAGAGTGTATGTTCCACTATAGACGGACGGGCTGCCATAAGAACCTGCATAGGTCAAGGTTGCTCCGCCAAAGCCGTCAAACACCATGGTGTATTTGTCATTGCTTGCATCGATATACGTATGCACAAAACCGTCACTTGCGACTTCCGCATAGGTCTTTGCTTCGCTGTCAAGCGTAACGCCAAGAGAAGTTTCTCCCGTGAGAATGACAACATTCTTTGCATTGATGCTATACTTGTAGGACTTTTCACCAAGCGTTGCATCGCCAAAGCCGTTGAGAGTCAATGTGTCTTTGCCTTCTGCAGTATACTCACCCTTTTCTGCGCCTGCGGTTGTAAGTTTGCCACCGACAATCTTGTAGGTTTGAGTTGTGTTGGTCTTTTTTGTTGTTCCGTTGTACAAACCATAGGTGATTGTGAAGATTTCGCCTTCGGCAACCGTACCCTTGATGTCTTCTGCTTTGACGTAAGCATATTTTTCGTCAGCGGTCTTGAACACGTATGTAATGGTGTCATCGCTGTTGGTGTAGACATACAATGTTCCTTCGCCAGACATATAGTAGGATTTGAAGCCTTTGAGATCTTTGATGAGAATCTTCGCATCTGCAGTAATTTTGCCAAG
Organism: bacterium; assembly: GCA_963656415.1. GTDB lineage: Bacteria > Bacillota > Clostridia > Christensenellales > CAG-917 > CAG-475. Next base: position 6,544 of record CAVKIG010000063.1, read on the forward strand.
CACCAAGTTGCCTTTTGCGTCGATTTTTGCACCCTTCACTGTTGTGACTTTATCAGAACTTGACGTCTTGTAAACAATCGTGAAGTTAGACTTGGAAGATCCTGTTACATAGCCCATAAAGACATTGTCGGTGTTTGCCGCAGTAGTGACCAAACCGTTCTCTGCAATGACAAATCTGCTGGCGTTGTCTGCTTTGTATGAGCCTGCAACACCGGAAATAGCTTTCAATGCAGTCATTGTATACACGTCTTCTTCATAGTCTTCATTCATCGAATCAAGATGGCGATAGGTTGCTTTGATGCCATCTGCAGTAATCACGAAAGAATACTTTGCACTGTTGTCACGGTTCTTGCCGTAAGAGATAGAGCCGTCTTCATTGAACGTGTATGCAACATTCTTTATTTCACCGAAAGTCAATTTGCCGTCTGCGACAAGAAGCGTCATTTCCTTTCCTGTTGCGGTGGAAACCCATGCGCCTTCATAGTCGGATTCTTTGACTGACTTTGCGATGAACGTGGTATCAGCGGTGATTGCAAGGTCTGCAGTTGCTTTGACGCCTGCAGAAGTATACCAACCTGTGAACACAGAGCCGTCTTCATAAGTCAATGCCGCGGGGATTTGATCGGCTGCAAGTTTGCCGTTGGTCTTTTCCACAACTGCGATAACGGGATCGCTGTCGGAAGAAGTTTTCTTGAAAGTCACAACGTAGCCGGTCTTTTCGGACGAGCCGACAAACACTGCGCTGTCTGCAAATGTTGCGTCTTCGTCAAATTCGGTCACGTAATCGAGATCGCTGAGCCAACCTTTGAAGGTGTAGCCTGCTTTCATTTGGGGATCTTCAAGAGCGAAAGTGCTTTGATCGATCTTGTTGTCTGCGCCGAGTTTTGCGATGTAGAACACGGAGTAGTTGTTTTCGAACACGACAACCGTGCCTTTTTCAAGTTGATAATCTGCGCCGTATGCCGCATCGCTCTTGTATGCGAGTTTGCCGTCGGCAATTGATGCCGTGATGGTTTCGTCAAGGCCTACGACTGTGAGTTTGCCGTCTTTATATTCGGTTGCAACACCGACTTTTGCGTAACCCGTGCTCGGAGTGTAAGCAAACACACCGTCTGCAGTCACTTTGACAAGGAAGTATGAAGTTGAGCCAAAGCTTTCAAACGTGCCGTACCAGTTGCCGATAAATTCCGCAGGAATGTCGATTGCAGTGAGTTCGGGGACGATGAGCTTGTCTGCGGCAGAAGAAGTGCCTTCTTTGTAAATCCATGCTTGAGAACTGCTGTCGTATGCAAGAGAACTATAATTGTCACCGATTGACCAAGAGTAACCGCTGCTAGCACTGTAATAGAAGCCCGTTCCGAGAACGCCGTCAACTTTTGCAAAAGTCTTGTTGATGACGATTGTGTGTCCGCCTTCAGTCGTGTAAGTGCCGACGATATCGGAAGAAGAAACGTGAACTCTGCCTGCAAGTTCTGCAGAAAGCTTGACATCGCTGCTTTCGTAAATTTTGAGGCTGCCGTCATAGTCTTGATAAAGCATATAATCGGTTTCGCCGAGCTTGAACATAACGCTGCCGTTTTCGTCAACGTCAACACCGGTTGCAACTTGAGCCGCTGCATTGCCAATGGTCACGCTGATGGAAGTTGCATCAACGACAACGGTGTATGCGGTGGAATCCCAATCGCTCGTTGCGCCGTGCCAAGTTCCGAAATATGACTTGAAGAAAGTGCTGAATTTTGCGTTGACCACGATGTTGGAAGTCACTGCCGCACTGCTATCGTATGCCGCATCGCTGACAAACCAACCAAGGAATGCAAAATCGGTGTCTGCAAGTGCACCGGGAACGTCTTCTGCGGAAATAACCGCACCGTCTTTGACTTTGACTGATTTGACTTGCGTGTCGCCGTTCATGAACGTAACGTTGAAGAGTCCCGTCCATTTTGCGTTGTAAGTAACACTTGCGGTGATTGCCGCGTCTTTGTCAAATGCGCTGTCGCCGTTGAACCAGCCTTCAAACGCTGAGTCTTGAGTGTCGGCAAGGTCTGCGGGGATATCGGATGCTGCGATCTTTTCACCGTCTTTGACCGTTGCCGTTGCGATGACCGCGTCACCGTCTTTGAAAGTCACTGTGAAAAGGCTCGTCCACTTTGCCGTATAGGTTACGTCGCCGGTGATTGCCGCAGTCTTGTCGAATGC
>CAVKIG010000064.1:0-8707 GCA_963656415.1 bacterium
CCCCCACTATATCACGTACGACGTTCACAATTTTTCCGTTTGCGTCGACGGATATTTCTTTCATGGGCGGATTTTTTTCTGCGGTTTTCAGTGCTAAGCAGAGCGAAGACGAAAAATTTTCGTCTTGTTCGAGCACGGTTGCGCCGTATTCTTTTGCAAGGCTTGCGTTGTCAATTTGGTCTCCGCGGGAAACGCCTTTTGGCAAGGGAACGAACAGCGCTCGTTTTTTGAGTGCGGATATTTCAAACACCGCAGTTGCGCCTGCTCTTGACAAAACCAAGTCGCTTGCCGCGTAAAAATTTTGAATTTTATCGGCGTATTCAAAAACGTAATAACCCCCTTCAATCGGATTTTGAAAAGTATTTTTGTCGTTTGCGGAGTTTTGATTTTTATCGTCGGATGTTTTCAAACCTTTTTCTTCCGCTTTGCCTTTGCCCGTGACGTGCAAAACGACGTATCTTTCAAGAAGTGCGGAAAGATTGTCCTTTATCGCGTCGTTTATCGCTTTTGCACCCGACGAGCCGCCCAAGACAAGCAAAATTTTCTTTCCGCTCGGATTTTTTATGCCAAGAGTTTTTATTGCTTGCTCTTTGTTTGCTGTAAATAGGTCTTTGCGCAAGGGAAGTCCCACGAGTATGCCGTCGAAAGTAGAATGCGGATTTGCTTTGAGAATGGTTGCGCCTTTCGATTTTGCGATTTTGTTTGCAAGCCCCATCGTCAAATCGCTCTCGTGAGCAACGACGGGTATATCGAGTTTGCGTGCGGCGAGAACGGTCGGCAGAGATACGAAACCGCCTTTTGAAAACACGACGTTCGGTTTTTCTTTTTCGAGAACGTTCACGCACTCTTTCACGGCTTTTGAAAGCGTAAACGGAATTGAAAGGTTGTTTTTCATTGCGGACGGAGACATTGAGCGCACGAGTTTTATCGTTTGCACGCCGTAATATTTCACGCCGTTTTCACGCGCAAGTCGCTTCTCGACCGTGTTGCCCGTCCCGCCTATATACGCAACGTCGAAGCCTGCTTTTTCAAAGTCGTCGAAGAGTGCGATGTTGGGGTATACGTGTCCGCCCGTTCCGCCGCCTGTGAAGACGATTTTGAGTTTTTTGCCGTTGTTATCGTTTTTCGAGTTTTCCGTCATACAGCCATATTATGTAACAAACGGAGCGAAAGTTGCGTATTATTACGTCTTGAAATTTGCAAAAAACGGTGTTATAATATCATTATTATGAAAAAACGCTCGTTTCGGGCGATAATCGGGAGTTTTATATGAAGACTGAAAAGTTCAAAAGTTTTGACGGAACGATATTGCAGTGCTATCTTTGGGACAACGTGAGAAATCCCAAAGCCGTTGTGCAAATCTCGCACGGTATGGCGGAACACGCGCGCAGATACGATGATTTTGCAAATTATCTCAACCAGAACGGTTTCATCGTTTTTGCAGACGACCACCGCGCGCACGGCATGACAAGCACCAAGCAATCGACAAAGGGCGTCAAGGGCTATCACAAGGGCGACATCTATTTTGACACCATGCAAGACGAATGTGCAATCACGGCAATGCTCAAAGACAGATACAATCTTCCCGTGATTTATCTCGGACACAGCTACGGCTCTATGCTTGGACAACGTTACATCGAAGAGTGCAAGGACTACACGGGCGTTATTCTTTCGGGTTCTGCAATGATGAAAGGCGCGGTTCTCAATATGGGCGCTGCGATTTCCAATATGCAATATAAGACGCTCGGCGGTGAAAAGACGGGCAAACTTCTCGACAAACTTTCTTTCGGTTCATACAACGCTCCGTTCAAGAAAGAGAAAATTCAATTTGCATGGCTTTCAAGAGACAAAGAGCAAGTCAAAAAATACATACTCGACGAACAGTGCGGCGACGTTATGTCCATTGCGTTCTTCAAGTTCTTCCTTAACGGTCTCAAAGAGTCCTACAAGAAAGAAAATCTCGCAAAAATCGACGTCAACAAACCAATCGCCATTTTCTCGGGTGAGCAAGACCCCGTGGGCGGCAAAGGCAAACTCGTTCAAAAACTCTATGACCAATACAAAACTCTCGGCGTAAAAGACCTTACAATAAAACTTTACCCCGACGCTCGTCACGAGATCTTGAACGAGATCAACCGTGCCGAAGTGTACGCAGACTTCGTCGCAAGAATGAACGAAATGTTGAAATAAGTTTTCGTTTTCAAGCAAAGATATTTTTGCTCCGCAACGTTTATTAAGCGTTGCGGAGCGTATTTTTATTTAACGAAAAATAGTGTTTTTAATCTTTCCATTTCCTTGAAAAAATCTATATATTGTGTTATAATACATATATTATTACTTTACGTAGGTATTTATGGCAAATCAAGACTACACGTACAAGGCGGGGGACATTCACATTCTCGAAGGTCTCGACGCCGTCAGAAAACGTCCCGGCATGTATATCGGCACGACCGGGAGCAAGGGTATGCATCATATCCTTTGGGAGATTATCGACAACTGTATCGACGAAGTGGCAAACGGCTTCGGCGACACCGTCCGCATCGAACTTTTGGACGACAACGTTGCAAGAGTCAGCGACAACGGACGCGGTATCCCCGTTGACAAACACCCGAAATTGAAGATAAGCGGTGTGGAAGTGGTTTTCACGCAGTTGCACGCAGGCGCGAAATTCGACAACGGACAGTACAACTATTCCGGCGGTTTGCACGGAGTCGGTGCGTCCGTCACGAACGCTCTTTCCGAGTGGCTCACGGTTGACGTCAAGAGAGACGGCAATCTTTATCGTGCGGAATTTTGGTCTCCGCAAGTGGGCAACGGCAAAGTGAAAAGCGGCGTTGTGAAAACTCCGCTCACGGTCATCGGCAAGGTGAAAGGCACCGGCACTTCCGTCAAGTTCAAGCCCGACGAGAGAGTTTTCGGCAAAGAAAAATTCGATTATTCCGTGATACAGGAGCGTATGCGCGACGTTGCGTATCTCAATAAGGGCGTGACGATAATCATCGACGATTTGCGTGTGGCTCTCGACGGCGGCACGGGCAAACACGATACGTTCTGCTACAAGGGCGGTATTGCCGATTACGTGCAATATCTCAACGAAGGCAGAACCGTGCTTTACGACAAGCCCCTTTACGTGGAAGCGAAAGAACCGCATTTCGAAGTGGCGGTTGCAATTCAACACACCGAAGGTTATAGCGAAAACATTTATTCCTACGTAAACAACATTCCCACCGCGGACGGCGGCACGCACGAAGTCGGTTTTAAGAGCGCGATAACGAAAGTGTTCAACGACTACGCGCGCAAAAACAACATTCTCAAAGAAAAGCAAGCCAACCTACTCGGCGCAGATTTCAGAGAAGGTATGGTTGCGGTCATAACCGTCAAGATGCAGAACGTGCAGTTCGAAGGGCAGACCAAAGGCAAACTCGGCAACCCCGAAGTGCGACCCAAAGTCGAAAATATGGTCAGCGAAAAACTTGCGGAACTCCTTTTGCAACGTGGTAACAAGGCTATTGCGGAGAAGATCATCGCAAAAGCGATGGGCGCGGCAAAAACGAGAGAAGCGGCAAAACGCGCAAAAGACCTTTCACGTCAGCAAAACAAGCTCAACGGGCTTAATCTCGTCGGCAAACTTGCAAGTTGCTCGGGCAAGAACGCAAGCATAAACGAATTGTTCATCGTTGAAGGCGACTCGGCAGGCGGCAGTGCAAAGCAAGCGAGGGACAGATTCTTCCAGGCGATACTTCCGCTTCGCGGAAAGCCGCTCAACGTCGAAAAAGCAAGCCTTGAAAAGATTCTTGCAAACGAAGAACTTGCAACGCTCATTTCCGCACTCGGTACTGGCATAGATCCCGAATTCGATCTTGACAGTCTCAAATACGACAAAGTCATCATTTTGGCGGACGCGGACCAAGACGGCGCGCACATAAGAGCGTTGCTTTTGACTTTCTTCTTCCGCTATATGCGCCAACTCATCACCGAAGGCCACGTGTATATCGGTATGCCGCCGCTCTATCGTTTGCAAAAGAAAGACGAGATTCTTTATTGCTACGACGACGCGGCTCTTGTGGAAGGGCAAAAGAAGATGGGCAAGAACGCACTTCTTCAACGTTTCAAAGGTCTCGGCGAGATGAATCCCGAACAACTTTGGGACACCACTATGGACCCCGCAAAGCGCACGCTCACTCGCGTTACGATAGACGACGCGGCAATGGCGGACAAGCGTATAACCATTCTTATGGGCGACGACAGTAATATCCGCAAGGACTATATCTATCAATATGCGGACTTCAACAAAGTGGACGACTTCAAAGTCAACAAAGAACAGGAAAATCAATAGTTCTAAGTCATGGCTTTAGAGAGCCGAAAAGCATATAAACACGTTTACGAAAAACTATAAAAACAAATAGAAAAATGGCAAAAAAACAACACAAAGAGATAGAATACAATTCAGTCGTGCTTGACTCGGTCTTTGAAGACGTCATGCACAATTCGATGATTCCGTATTCGGAAAACGTCATACTCGACCGTGCGCTTCCGAGAGTGGAAGACGGCTTGAAACCCGTGCAGAGAAGAGTGCTTTACTCCATGCACGAGATGGGACTTACTCCCGACAAGCCGCACAAAAAGTGCGCGAGAATCGTCGGCGACTGCCTTGGCAAGTACCATCCGCACGGCGACAGTTCCGTTTACGGCGCAATGGTGCGTATGGCTCAGCCCTTCTCTATGAGAATGAAACTCGTCGACGGTCACGGCAACTTCGGCTCGGTTGACGGAGACGGCGCGGCTGCAATGCGTTACACGGAAGCGAGAATGAGTCCGCTTGCGCTCGAATTGTTGAGAGATTTGGACAAAGAGACGGTGACGTGGTCTCCGAACTTCGACGACTCTCTCGAAGAGCCAAACACGCTTCCCGGCAGATTTCCGAATTTGCTCGTCAACGGTGCAAACGGCATAGCGGTCGGCCTTGCGACGAATATTCCAACCCACAATATGGGTGAGAGCATAGACGCGGTCATAATGAAGATAGACAACCCGAACGCCACCGTGCACGACCTTTTCAAAGTGTTCCACGGTCCCGATTTTCCGACGGGTGCGTTTATAATCCCCGTTGACAATCTCGAAGACATATATTCGACGGGCAAGGGCAGAATCAAGATACGTTCAAGACTTCACATAGAAAACGACGACAGCGGCAAGAAAAACATCGTCATCACGGAGATACCGTATCAGGTGTCCAAGGCGGAGTTGCTTTCAAGAATTGCCGATTTGAAGGAAGCGAACAAGGACACGCTCGCAGGCATATCCGAAATCGTGGACGAGTCAGACAAAACGGGGACGCGCGCCGTGATAAAATGCAAACGCGACGTAGACGTAAACAAAATCGTTGCGTTCCTTTTCAAGAAAACCAATCTTGAAATGGGCTATTCCATCAATATGGTGGCTATTGCAAATGGCAAACCCGAGCAGTTGAGCCTTATGGCGTATCTCGACTATTACGTCGAATATCAACGCAAAATCATCGTCAATCGCACGACGTTTGACCTTAAAGCCGCAAAGGCAAGAGCGGAAATCGTTCGCGGACTTCTCGTTGCGATTCGCAATATCGACGAAGTGATAAAAATCATCAAGGAATCGGAATCGACCGCAAAAGCGAAAGAGACTTTGCGCCAAAGATTCGATCTTTCGGACGCACAGGCGCAAGCGATTCTCGATATGAGACTTAAAAGCCTTGCAAAACTCGAAGTCGGTAAACTCGAAGAAGAACTGCGTTTCCTTGAAAAGCAAATCGCGCTTTTCGAGTCTATTCTCGCAAGCAAACGCAAGCAACTCTCAATCGTCAAAGAAGAACTCACGGCAATCAAAAAATCGCTCAATTCCGAGCGTATGAGCGTGATTGTGGACAGCGACGAACAGGCTGAAAACTATCAAGCACCCAGCGAAGCGGAAGCGGTTGCCTATCGCGACGGCGTGATTGCCTTGAATAAGGACGGACAGTTGCGCTTTATGTCGCCAAAAGCGTTTTCAACAGCAAAGAAAGATTTCGGCTCGCTCACCGAAGACGCGCTTCCCGTGCAGAAGCTTTCCGTAAACAACAAAGGCACGCTGTTTGCGGTGACGAATTTCGGAAGCATAGTCAAGATCGACGTCACCACGCTTCCCGAAAAGAAATTCAAAGAAAAACCGTTCAAACTCGGTGCAATCAACCAAGACGTGCAGACGGGCGAGATCGTGGTCAAACTTATGTTCTTTGAAGGCGTGCCGGTCGGAGAACTCGTGTTGTTCACAAAACAAGGCGGCGCAAAGAGAGTCGATTTGTCCGAATTTACCGAAGTTAGCAAGACGTATCTTAAAGCAATCAACCTTACGGAAAAAGACGTCGTAATCGGCGCGGAAGTCGTTGACGACGAGAAAAACGTCATGGAAGTCACCGAGCAAGGACAGGTGCTTGTCTACAAAGCCACCGAAATACCCATTCAGGGAAGAAACGCGGCAGGCGTCAAGGGCATAAAACTCTCTGATGGCGATTTGGTTGCGTTTGCTGGACAAATCGAAGACGAGGGTGAAATCATCGTCGTGTCCGACACCGGATATGCAAAGAGAGTTATCTCGTCGCTCATAGACCCGAGTTCGAGATATCTTAAAGGCATAAAGATTATCGAACTCGACAAATCGAAGGTAAAATATGTCGGCACGGTGAAGATGCCCTACGATTTGGCATTTGTAAGCGGCGGAGCGGTGAGCGTCGTCAACACGGAAGACATCCGCATTGACACTCGCACGACCAAAGGCAAGCAGATGTTCAAACAGGGCGTAACGCTCGTTTGCCCCATCAGCGATCCCGAAGAATAAGAAATTATTTGCGAAAAAATAATTTCCCAACGAAAAACAAAAATATACAAGAAAGGTATTTACAACGATGAAAGTAGGTTTTGACAGCAAAATGTATATGCAAAAGCAGACGGAGCACATTCTCGAGCGTATAAATCGCTTTGACAAACTCTATCTGGAATTCGGCGGAAAACTCTTTGACGACTTGCACGCGGCTCGCGTTTTGCCGGGCTTCGACAAGGCGGCGAAGATAAAACTTCTCCAAAAACTTCGCGACAAGGCGGAACTTATCATTTGTATCAACGCAAACGCAATCGAGCGCAACAAAATCCGCGCCGATTACGGTATCACCTACGGCAGCGAAGTGGAGAGAATGATTGACAATATCTCCGCAATGGGCATATACATCAACTGCGTTGTCATCACCATGTTCACCGATCAGCAAGGTGCGCTTGCATACAAGCAAAAACTTGAAAATCGCGGAATAAAAGTGTACATACACCGTCCGACAAAAGGCTATCCGCACGAAATCGACACGATAGTGTCCGACGAAGGTTACGGCGCAAATCCGTATATTGAGACGACTCGTCCGCTCGTCGTGTTGACGGCGCCCGGTCCGGGCAGCGGAAAACTTGCCACTTGCCTTAGCCAACTCTATCATGAAAACAAGCGCGGCGTGCAGGCAGGATATGCAAAATTCGAGACTTTCCCGATCTGGAATCTTCCGCTCAATCACCCCGTCAACGTTGCCTACGAAGCCGCAACCGCCGACCTTAAAGACGTCAACAAAGTGGACAATTTCCACCTTGACGCATACGGCGAAATCACCGTAAACTACAATCGCGACATCGAAGTTTTCCCTGTGGTGCGCAGTATTCTTGCAAAAATTACGGGCAAAGAGTGCATCTACAAATCGCCTACGGATATGGGCGTCAATATGGCGGGATATTGCATAGTTGACGACGAAGCGTGCAGAGAAGCGTCCGAAAAGGAAATTATCCGCAGATACTTCAAAGCACAATGCGACCTGAAAAGCGGCGTTTGCAAAAAAGACACCGTCGAACGTCTCGAATTTTTGATGTCGAGACTCGGCATAACCCAATCGGAGCGCAAAGTCATCGAGTGCGCAAGAGAAAAGAGCAGACAAAACGACGATTGCGGAGCAGTTGCTCTCGAACTTCAGGACGGCAGAATCGTCACGGGCAAAAATACTCAACGAATGAGTGCGTCTGCGGCGTGCGTGTTCAATGCGGTGAAGATGCTTGCAGGCATCAAAGACTCGCAAAAACTCATCTCGCCTTACGTCATCGGGCCGATTATCGATATGAAGACGAAGATACTAAAAGAGCACGACAAAACTCTCACACTCGAAGAAGCGTTGCTTGCGCTTTCCATTTGTGCGGCTTCCGACGCTACGGCGGCAACGGCAATGGAGCAACTCACGCAACTCGACGGATGCGACGCACACTCCACGCACATGCTTTTCAAAGCGGACGAAAACCCGTTCAGAAAACTCGGCGTTAGATTGTCCAGCGACCCCGAATTTCTCGGAGACACCTTGTTCAACGAGTGAGCTGGAAGTTAATGAATAAATTAATAATTAATAATGAATAATTGTGGCACGGGCGCAGAAAAAGTTGGGGTTTCGTTTTCACGAGATTGCCACGCAGGTTCGCAATGACAAAGTTTTTGGGTTGCGCCCGAAACGGTCACTTATTCGGAGCGTACTTATTAACGGACTGTGCGACTTCGAAGACGGAACACGAGCCGCAACGGCGGCGAGCAAATCGAGCGTCGGACTTGACGGCTGTACGAGAATGCGTGGCGTTCTGTTGCGTAGCTGCCACGCAGGCGAAGTGGCATAATAAGAGAAATGGCG
>CAVKIG010000065.1:0-8442 GCA_963656415.1 bacterium
GACGGATAACATTGTAGAGAAAGCACTCTATACGAGTGGTGGAAGAAATACCGGCGCGGTCCGGAAAGATGGGGCATTTCTATTAAAGTATACGACGTTCAACCTTTGTAAAGAAAGAAAAACTTACAAACGCATAAAGAGCGAGAAAAAGCCCCTTGCACGGCAACCTTACTGAGTGCGCCAAACAGATGCATAACAAGAAAGGCACGGCTTGAACCAAAACCCAACGTACAAAGCGTACGTGATTTTGGGGCAAGCCGTGCCTGACGCAGTGAGGCGCTGTTTGGTGCGCTCAGTCAAGTTCGAAGGCGCCGGTGTAAAGCTGATAATACCTCCCCTGCAACGCGATAAGCTCGTCGTGATTGCCGCGTTCGATGATTTCACCGTGTTCGAGAACGCAAATCACGTCGGAGTTGCGGACGGTGGAAAGACGGTGCGCGATGACGAAAACCGTACGTCCTTGCATAAGTTTGTCCATGCCTTGTTCGATGAGTTTCTCGGTGCGGGTGTCGATTGACGACGTCGCTTCGTCGAGAATGAGAACGGGCGGATTTGCGACTGCGGCGCGGGCAATTGCAAGAAGTTGGCGTTGACCTTGCGAAAGGTTTTCGCCGTCACCGGTGAGCATAGTGTTGTAGCCGTCGGGCAAATGGCGGATGAAATAGTCCGCATTGGCGAGTTTTGCGGCGGCGACGACTTCTTCATCGGTGGCGTCGAGTTTGCCAAAACGGATATTGTCGGCAACCGTACCCGTGAACAAGTGCGTATCCTGCAAAACCATTGCCATAGAGCGACGCAAATCGTTCTTGTTGATCTTGGTGATGTTGATGTTGTCGTATCTTATCTTGCCTTGATCTATGTCGTAGAAGCGGTTGATAAGGTTGGTGATTGTGGTTTTGCCTGCGCCGGTTGAGCCGACAAGCGCGACTTTTTGACCGGGCAACGCTTCCATGGTGACGTGTTTGAGCACGGTTTTTTCGGGTACGTAGCCGAAAGTGACGTCTTCAAACTCCACTTCACCGCGCCATTTGACGTAGGTTGTAGTGCCGTCTGCTTTGTGAAAGTGTTTCCAAGCCCACTCACCCGTGTATTCTTTTGTTTCGACGATATTGCCGTTTTCGTCTTCTCTTGCGTTGACGAGAGTGACGTAGCCTTCGTCCTTTTCGGGCTCTTGGTCGATAAGTTCGAAGATACGCTCCGCTCCTGCCAAAGCCATAAGCACGCCGTTCATTTGTTGCGCGATTTGCGAGAGCGGGTTGCTGAACTGGCGTGAGAATTGCATGAATGATACGAGTCCGCCCCAGGTCATTCCGCCAAAGCCGCTGATTGCCATAATCGTGCCGACGATTGCGGTGACGGCGTACGAGATGTAGGACAAGTTGCCCATGATCGGGAACAAGATGTTTGCGTATTTGTGCGCCTTGTCGGAGTCGTGGAAGAGAGCCTCGTTGAACTTGTCAAAGTCCACTTTTTCTTCGTCTTCGTGGCAGAACACCTTGACGACTTTAAGCCCGTCGATATGTTCTTCGATGAAGCCGTTGATTGCGCCCGTTTGACGTTGTTGTCCGACGAAGTGCTTGCCGCTCTTGCCTGCGATAAACTTCATGATAAAAAGCATGACTACGAGCATACCGACCGAGCAAAGCGTAAGAAGCGGAGACACGAGCATCATTGCGACAAACATACCTATGACGGTTAGCGAGTTGCTAAGCAGGTTGGGAATGCCGTTTGAGAGCAATTCGCGCAAAGTGTCGGTGTCGTTGGTGTACAGGCTCATTATGTCGCCGTGAGTGTGAGTGTCGAAATATCTGATGGGCAATTTTTCCATCTTTTCAAACATCTCGTCACGCACGTTCTGCAGCGTCTTAGTGGTGACATTTGTGAGAATGAAACTATAAAGATAGTGCAATCCCGCACCCGCGACGTACATTGCCGCCATAACGCCGACGATTCCGCCGAAGTTCTGAATGGTGACTTCCGCCGCCCTTTGAATTATCGCTTCGTTGGTCGTAACATAGTTGCCCATCTTGTAGGCAAGGGGCAGAATGTAGTTGTTGACGACAACCGAGCCGAGCATAAACGTACCTGCAACGTTGCAAAGCACGTTTGCTATCATGCAAAAGAGCGCGCCGATGAGTTGTCCCGCATACGGCTTCCAGTATCCGAGAATACGTTTCAAAGTCTTCATCGGATTCTTTGCCCTGTACTTGTTTTGGGGCATTGCGTTCTTGACGTTTTTCTTGTCTTTCTTACGCATTTTCGCTCACCCCCGTTTCTTGTTCGTCGCTACCCTTCTTTTGCGAATTGTAAACGTCCTGATAAATCTGATTCGTTGCAATAAGTTCGTCGTGAGTGCCGATAGCGTCGATCTTGCCGTCGTTCATGACGATGATTCTGTCCGCACTTTCGACGGACGAGATGCGTTGCGCGATGATAAGCACCGTGGTGTCGCCGAACTCTTTTTTGAGCCCGTTTCTTATAGCCGCGTCCGTTGCGGTGTCCACGGCGGACGTTGAGTCGTCCATAATCATAATTTTGGGTTTTTTGAGCAATGCGCGAGCAATGCACAAGCGTTGTTTTTGTCCGCCCGACACGTTGACGCCGCCCTGTCCGAGTTCGGTATCGTATCCGTCGGGAAAAGACATAATGAAATCGTGTGCCTGCGCCGCTTTTGCTGCGTGTTCAATCTCTTCCTGCGTTGCGTCTTTGTTGCCCCAAGCAAGGTTTTCTCTGATAGTGCCGCTGAAAAGCACGTTCTTTTGCAAAACCATTGCAACGCTGTCTCTGAGTTCGTTGAGTTTGTACTCTTTGACGTTGACTCCGCCCACTTTGACTTCGCCGTCGAGAACGTCGTAAAGCCTTGGAATGAGTTGCACGAGCGTTGTCTTTGCAGAACCCGTTCCGCCGATGATGCCTATCGTTTCGCCGCTCTTGATGTGCAAATCGATGTCTTCGAGATTGAGCACGTCGTGAGACTTCGAGTACGAGAAATCAACGTGGTCGAAGTCTATGCTGCCATCTGCGACTTTGAGAGAATCGCTTGCGTTTTCACCGTCTTCGATGTCGATTTTTTCATCGAGCACTTCGACGATACGGTCAAGAGACGCACGGGAAAGCACGATATTCATAAAGCCCATAGCGACCATCATGAGCGACATGAGAATCTGCATGATATAACTCAAAAACGCCGTAAAATCGCCCAGAAGCATTTTGCCGACTATGATGTCGTTGCCGCCGAACCACGCAACGCAAAGTATGCACGCGTAAATGATGATTTGCATGAACGGGAACGCCACAACGATGATTTTTTCCGCCGAGAATTGCAGTTTTTGCACGGTGGACGACACTTTTTTGAACTTGTCTATCTCGTTGTCTTCTCTCACAAACGCCTTCACCGCGCGGATGCCTATAAGGTTTTCCTGCGTGGACTCGTTCATATCGTCGTATTTGCGAAGCATCTTTTCAAAGCGCGGGAACACGACTTTGACGCCGATGAAAATGCCGACTATAAGCACGGGAAGCGCGACTGCGAAAATCACGGAAAGGTCCGGGCTTATAGATATCGACATGCACATTGCGAGAATGAGCATTATCGGCGAGCGCACAAGCATACGAATGACAATCTGAAACGCCATTTGTATGTTTGTCACGTCGGTTGTAAGTCTTGTGACAAGGCTTGCGGTGTTGAAACGGTCAAGGTTTGCAAAACTGAAATTTTCAATCTTGTAGAAAAGCTTTCTGCGAAGATTTTTCGCAAAGCCCGTTGATGCGGTTGCGGCAAGTTTTCCCGACATAGTGCCGAAAAACAGGGATACGAGTGCCATCCCCACCATCATTGCGCCGCAAGTGACGATAAACGACACGCGGTTTGTCATGGTGAAAAGCGCTAAGCTCAACTTGCCAAGTTGCAACGTAAAGGTGAATTCCGCTGCGTTTTCTGCCATGCCCACGTTGACGATTTGCGCCATGATGAGCGGAATGAAAATCTCAAACAGAACTTCCAGCGCAACCAAAACTGATGTGAAAATCGCATGCGGCTTGTATTCGCCGATGCAACTCGCCATCTTTTTGACGCCGCCTTTGGATTTTGGTGCTTTGTTTCTTTCCATATTTCTCCCGATTCGCCCTATGCGAATTCTTTGCCAAAATAAATGATATATATTCTATTTACGATTTTTCGATGCAAATGTCAACCGATATAAAAATTTTTTTTATAATGTTAAAATATTTTAATATTTATAATAATACCTTAAACACGCGCGAACGCATACGCATATGCACGTGAGAATTCTCTCGTAAAATTTCTTGCGATTTTTTGTTTCAAACGGCGTGTTTGATATAATTACACACCGATAGATAACTTGACAAAATCGTGCTTTTGTGCAATAATGTATACTACGTTGCGGATAAGGAGACTAAATATGACAAACAAAGAAGATTTGCGCATCATTCGCACAAGAAAGCTTTTGAGCAACACGCTGCTCGATATGATGGAAGAAGAATCAATCGAGAAAATCAGCGTCATCGACCTTTGCAATCGCGCTATGGTCAACAGAGCCACTTTCTACGCACACTTTGAAGACAAATATCATCTTCTTACTTTCGCTCTTGAAGAACTCAAAGACGAACTTTACGAAAAATTCAACAAAGAGACGAAACTCACCACGCCTATCGAGACGATTTCTTCTCTTATGACGATGGCAATCGAATTTTTCTTCGACAAACACAACCACATCGCAAACATAATCCGCAACAATCGCAACGGCAAGGTCGTCAGCACCATTCAGGACTCCATTGCTCACTCGATAAAATATCAACTTTCAAAATATAAGGACACTTACGAGATAAAACTTCCGTTGCAGGTTCTGTCAAGTTTTGTCGCCGGCGGAATGGTGTCCACTGCGCTCTGGTGTATAGACAATCCCGGCAAATACTCTCAGGAAGAATTTCTCTCCTACGTCTCCTGCCCGATTGTGCCACACTACTTCGTAAAGAAATGATTTGCACCCACAAATACAGACAAAGACTCTTCCTTTTCGGAAGAGTTTTCTTTTTGCAAAAATTCGGCAATAATTTTTTTGAAAAACTTGTATAAAAAATCTTGACAAATACGCAAACGGTGATATAATTAGCAATCGAAGAATAAGAGTGCTAACAGTCAATAAAACAGACTGCCAGTACAAATCCATAAAAAGGGGGTGCTGATATGGACACCAACAAATATACGAAAAAGGCTCTTGACGCCATAAACAACGCGCAAACTCTCGCGCTTGAAAGACACAATCAACAACTTTGCAAAGAGCATATCGCCTACGCGCTTTTGAGCGACGACGAAGGGCTTATCCCCAAACTCGTCACCAAATGCGGTGCGGACGCACCTGCGCTTTTGCGTGAAATAGACAAAATTATCTCGGGCTTTTCTTCCGTCACGGGAGACGGAGCGGGCGAAGTGTATCTTGCCCAAGATTGCGCCCTTATGCTCTCTCAGGCAGAGAAACTCGCAAAGAGTCAAGGCGATGATTTCGTGAGTGTGGAACATATATTCCAAGCGATTCTCGAATATCCGTCCACCGCTCTTAAAAACGCTTTTGCAAAGTGCAAACTCACAAAAGCGGACTTTATCAATGCTGTTAAGCAAGTTAAAACGTCAAAAGTGACAAGTGACAACCCCGAAGACACTTACGACGTGCTCAACAAATACGGTCACGATATGGTGGAACGCGCCTCCCGCGGACAACTCGATCCCGTCATCGGACGTGACGACGAAATAAGAAACGTCATCCGTATTTTGTCAAGAAAGACCAAGAACAACCCCGTGCTTATCGGCGAAGCGGGCGTTGGCAAGACGGCTATTGCCGAAGGTCTTGCACAACGTATCGTGCGCGGCGACGTGCCCGAGGGATTGAAAGACAAACACATATTTGCTCTCGATATGGGCGCGCTGATTGCAGGCGCAAAGTATCGTGGCGAATTTGAAGAAAGACTAAAAGCCGTCTTGACCGAAATCAAGAAACAAAACGGCAGAATGTTGCTGTTCATCGACGAGTTGCACACCATCGTGGGCGCAGGCAAGACGGAAGGCAGCATGGACGCGGGCAACCTTTTGAAGCCTATGCTTGCAAGGGGCGAACTTCACTGCATCGGCGCAACGACGCTTGACGAATACCGCAAGTATATCGAAAAAGATCCTGCGCTTGAAAGACGTTTTCAACCCGTCATGGTCAACGAACCCACCGTTGAAGACACAATCGCGATCTTGCGTGGCTTGAAAGAAAGATACGAGATCTTCCACGGCGTGCGTATACACGACCAAGCTCTCGTTGCGGCGGCAACGCTTTCTGACAGATACATCACCGACAGATTCTTGCCCGACAAGGCGATCGACCTTGTGGACGAGGCGTGCGCGATGATAAGAACGGAAATCGACAGCATGCCCACCGAAATGGACGTGATAAGCCGTAAGATCATGCAACTTGAAATCGAAGAAATGGCTCTTGAAAAAGAGACGGACAAACTCTCGATTGACCGCCGCGAATCCATAAAGAAAGAACTTGCCGAACTGCACGACAAATTCAACGCTATGAAAGCGCAATGGGAAAACGAGAAGAAGGAAATCAACAGCGTGCAAGACACCAAAGCCGAAATCGACCGCGTCAATCTCGCAATCGAAGAAGCGAAACGCAACGGCGACTACGGCAAGGCGGCACAATTGCAATACGGCGAAATGCCTGCTCTCACCAAAAAACTTGAAGAAGCCGAAAAGAAGAGCGCAAACGGCACTACGCTTTTGCGTGACGAAGTGACTGCCGACGAAATCGCAAAAATCGTGGCAAAGTGGACGGGTATCCCCGTCACCAAGCTCATGGAAAGCGAAAAGGAAAAACTGCTCCATTTGGGCGATGAACTGCACAAGAGAGTCATAGGTCAAGACGAGGCTGTCACGGCGGTGAGCGAAGCGGTGTTGCGTTCTCGTGCGGGCATATCCGACGAAAACAGACCTATCGGCTCGTTCCTGTTCCTTGGCCCGACAGGCGTTGGCAAGACGGAACTTGCAAAGACACTTGCGTCCTATCTGTTTGATGACGAGCGCAATATCGTGCGTATCGACATGACGGAATATATGGAAAAATTCAGCGTATCTCGTCTTATCGGCGCACCTCCGGGATACGTGGGCTATGACGAAGGCGGTCAACTCACCGAGGCTGTGAGAAGAAAACCCTACTCCGTCGTGCTGTTCGACGAGATCGAAAAGGCACACCCCGACGTGTTCAACATCTTGCTGCAAGTGCTTGACGACGGCAGAATCACCGACAGCCAAGGCAGAACGGTCAATTTCAAGAACACAATCATCATCATGACTTCCAACCTTGGCAGCAACGTCATTCTCGACAACATCGAAGACAAGGGCGAGATCAAGCAAGAAGCCAAAGACGAAATCGACGGACTGCTCAAACAAACCTTCCGCCCCGAGTTCCTGAACAGGCTTGACGACATCGTGTTCTTCACGCCGCTCACAAGAGAGAGCGTCTACAAGATCATCGACATCATGCTCGCAAAACTCTCATCTAGACTCGACAAACAAAATCTCAAACTCGAAGTAACCCAAGCGGCAAAAGACCTTATCGTTGACGGCGGCTATGACGTGACCTTCGGCGCAAGACCGCTCAAACGTTATATCGAGAGCAACGTCGAAACCAAAGTGGCAAGAGCAATTCTCAAAGGCGACATGGACGAAGGCGACACCATCGTTGTTGACGCCAAAGACGGCGAAATCACCGTCACATCCAAACACTGATCAACACAATTTTCCCCTTTCCAAACCGAAAAGCGCGACGGATAATCTCCGCCGCGCTTTTCTTTTTTAACCACATGGGTTTTTCAGGCAACATATTTTACGTAGACGCGCTTTTCAAGGGTGAAGTACGTGTCATCCGCTTCGATTTCGATTTCATCAAATGATTTGCCGACAATTTCAATCTGTTGCGTCATCTCTTTGTCGGAAAAATATTGCAGTTTTGACGAATCTATCTTTTTGCCGTATGCCGAAACCGCAAACGTATCTGCCGTCAACTTCTCCGTTGCATCGTCAACATAATAGAAATACTCTTTCCCTTCATATTCGAATTTCACAAATTTTGCACCGAAATAGGAATAAAGCACATACAACGACGTATCTTTATCAAGCACGTTGTCATCATTATGTTTTTGTCTGCACGTTGAATCGAGGTAGAAACCCCACGAAGGAACACCGCCCATCGTTCCGTCAAATTTTTGATAATTGCTAAAATAATATTTTATCGAAAAAGTGCTACCATTCTTTATTGTGATAGTATTCTCCAACTCGGGATTTTCAGTGTGCGGATTGGATACCGAATAAACCTTTACTTCGATATTGTCTTTTTTATCACATGCAACAAATGCCATTGCTGACAACATCAAAAC
>CAVKIG010000066.1:0-8432 GCA_963656415.1 bacterium
TTTCGGCGCGGTTAGCAGAACAAAAGCCTAATGCGGCTCTCGGCGTTGCTTGCTTGCAAGCGATGCCGTTGCCGCAATGACGGCTTTTGTTCGGAACAAGAAAGGCACGGCTTGAAACAAAACCCAACGTACAAGATGTACGTGATTTTGGGGCAAGTCGTGCCTGACGAAGTTAGGCGATCAATAGTGCCGTTTGGAAAAACTGCGATAAATAGATGAATGACGCGAAAGTGCCCCGAGAATGACAACCCTAATGTACATTTAGTACATGAGTTGGCAAGCTCGGGGCACTGACAAAGTCAGTCGCTATTTAGCGCGGTTTTTTAGTACATGGAGTCCATACCGGCCGCCCCCGCCGGATTTGCCGCTGCCGGTTCCTTGATGTCAGTGACAAGGCTTTCGGTGGTGAGCAAGGTGGACGCGACGGACGCGGCGTTCTGGAGTGCGCTACGCGTAACTTTGGTCGGGTCGAGAATACCTGCCTTGACCATATCGCAATACACTTCACGTTGTGCGTCGAAACCGTAGTTTGCTTTCTTTGAAGAGATGATGGTGTTTGCGACTATGCCGCCGTCGATACCTGCGTTTGCCGCAATTTGGCGAACGGGGGCTTCGAGAGCGCGAATGACGATTTTAGCACCGGTTGCTTCGTCGCCTTCGAGTTTCGCACAAGCCTTCTTAACCGCGGGGATTATGGACAAGAGAGCCGTTCCGCCGCCTGCGACGATACCTTCTTCAACAGCCGCACGAGTTGCGTTGAGAGCGTCTTCGATGCGGAGTTTCTTCTCTTTCATTTCGACTTCGGTTGCCGCGCCGACGCCGATGACCGCTACGCCGCCTGCAAGTTTCGCAACGCGTTCCTGTAGTTTTTCTTTGTCGTAATCGGACGTGGATTCGGCAATTTGAGCGCGGATGGACGCAACTCTTGCCGCGATGTCTTCTTGTCTGCCAAAGCCACCGACGATTGTGGTGTTGTCCTTGTCAACGCGCACGGATTTTGCTCTGCCGAGCATATCGAGAGTGACGTCTTTGAGTTCGTATCCGAGATCACTCGAGATATAAGTGCCGCCCGTGAGAATTGCTATATCTTCAAGATACGCCTTTCTTCTGTCGCCGAAACCAGGGGCTTTAACCGCCACGACGTTGAACACGCCTTTGAGCTTGTTGACTATGATGGTTGTGAGTGCTTCGCCTTCAATATCGTCGGAAATGATAAGG
Source organism: bacterium (assembly GCA_963656415.1). GTDB lineage: Bacteria > Bacillota > Clostridia > Christensenellales > CAG-917 > CAG-475. The sequence continues at coordinate 1,219 of CAVKIG010000066.1, forward strand.
AGTTTCAAGCCGTTCTTGAGCACCTGTTCGAGAAGCGGAAGAATTTCCTGAATATTGCTTATCTTCTTATCCGTGATGAGAATGACGGGATTGTCGAGTTCTGCACTCATCTTGTCGGTGTTGGTGACAAGATACGGAGAAACGTAGCCGCGATCGAATTGCATGCCTTCCACAACGTTGAGTTCGGTGGTCATTTGCTTGCCTTCTTCGATGGTGATTACGCCGTCTTTGCCGACTTTTTCCATTGCGTCGGAAATGAGTTGACCTATCTTTTCGTCGCTTGCGGAAATCGAAGCGACCTGTGCGATTGCGGTCTTGTCTTCAACGTCCTTGCTGATCTTTTTGAGCTCTTCGACCGCTTGCTCGGTTGCAAACATAATGCCGCGTTTGAGCACCATCGGATTTGCGCCTGCAGCAACGTTCTTCAAGCCTTCCTTGACGATTGCCTGAGCAAGCACGGACGCCGTTGTCGTGCCGTCGCCTGCGATGTCGTTGGTCTTGGTTGCGACTTCTCTGATGATTTGCGCACCCATATTTTCAAACGGATCGGCAAGAACGACGTCCTTTGCAATGGTCACACCGTCGTTTGTGATGAGCGGCGCACCGTACGGACGGTCAAGCACTACGTTTCTGCCCTTCGGGCCGAGTGTGATTTTAACAGTATTTGCCAATGCGTCGACGCCTGCTTCGAGAGCCTTTCTTGCGTCGTCGCCGTATTTGAATTGCTTTGCCATAATCAAAATCTCCTTATTCTACGATTGCGAGAATGTCTGCCTGACGGACGATTACGACTTCTTCTCCGTCAATTTTGAATTCACTGCCTGCGTACTTGCTGTAAAGCACGGTATCGCCGACTTTGACTTGCATCTTTACGTCCACGCCGTCAACGTTTCCGCCGGGGCCCACCGCAAGCACTTTTGCAAGTTGCGGTTTTTCTTTTGCCGCGCCCGGAAGAACGATTCCGCTCGCAGTCTTTTCGTTTGTTTCAATCGCCTTGATGACGACTTTGTCAAACAACGGTTTTATTGCCATATAACGCCTCCGTATATGTGTTTCTTATTATCGTTTAGCACTCTTCGCGCTTGATTGCTAACAGTTTATACCAACGGTTGCCAATTGTCAATATATTATGCAAGTTTTTTTGAAAAAATTATGCCGATTTTCAAAAGTTGTCGTTGAATATTGTATATTTTTGTGCTAATATCATTTATATAAATTTTATACGCGCACAAGGAGAGAGTATGAACAACTGGGACAAAAGATTTATGGATATGGCGGAACTCGTTTCCACGTGGACTAGTTGCGCAAGACAAGGACGCGCAATCGGCGCGATTATCGTTAAGGACAAACGAATTCTCACCACCGGATACAACGGTGCGCCCGCAGGCATACTCAACTGCCGCGACAAAGGATATTGCATGCGCGATCAGCTTGGTATAAAGAGCGGCACGTGCGCCGAAAAATGCTACGCCGTACACGCAGAGCAAAATGCGATCGTTCAAGCGGCGAAACTCGGAATTTCGGTTGACGGAGCAACGCTTTATTGCACGCATCAACCATGCACCATCTGCACGCGCCTTATAATCAACAGCGGCATCGTGCGAGTGGTGTACAAACATCCCTATCCCGACGATTTTTCTATGGAACTTTTCAACGAAGCAGGCATTTCAGTGGAGAAATTTGAAGAATAAAGTTCGGTTTGAGTATAAAAACAAAAATAACACGATATTAAACGAGTTGTTCGCAACTCGTTTTTTATTGCCGCCATTCATCGTTTCGACGATATTTGACATCGTGCCGTGCGGAATGGAAAAATTTTTGCGAATTTGACGTAAAATACGGGAAATATTTTCTTTGCAAATTGTTTATATATTTGTACGACGAAAGAGAAACAGTCTCTTTCACACACCTTAAAAGCCCCCATTTGTGTAATTGATAAATTACACCCCAATATGAAGAACCGCACACCGTGAGTGCGGTTCTTTTCTTTTCAAATTATTTTGTGTTTCACGCGAAAAAACGACGAAAACGAGCGATGTCTTCAGCCCATAGAGAATTTGCAAATTTTTTTATTTTGCCATAATTCTGCGCTCTTTCTCGAGTTTCTTCCACTGGTCGTCTTTCGGTGAGATAAGATGCGTCACGGGGTCGCGATCAAGAGTGAACGTCATCGGGTTGTTGTAGTCCTTAACGACGTATTTGCGCCCGTCGTCGTTCAAAATGAATTCGTATAGTTGCACCATCGATTCGATAGATTTTTCAAGGCTGAAACGTTTTGCGAATTCGGCGTATTTCGGCTTCATTTCATCGTGCAAGGCTTCGTTGAATATCCAAAAATCGATCATTGTCGCAAGGCTGTCCGCGTCGCCTTTTTTGAACGTGGATTGCTTTGTGAGCGCAAATTGTTTCGTTGCGCACATTCTCGCGTTGCTTATCACTGGCACTGTTCCGCACGCAATTGCTTCGAGACAGGATATGGATTCAGTCTCCACGTCGCTTGCCTGCACGAAAAGATAGGACACGTTGAGCAAATTTACAAGTTCAGGCTGCGCCATAAAAACTATGCGCATATCCACCCCGCACTCTTTTGCCAGTGCTTCGTATTCTTCTTGTTTCGGGCCTTTGCCTGCGAGTATAAGCACTATGCGGTCGCGATATTTGCTCTTGCCAATTGCCCTAATAATAAGGTCTTGTCTTTTCTCTTCGGTGAGTCGTCCGACGCTTGTGATTATGATTTTATCCTTGCAGTCTTCGGGTATGACGGGGTTTTCAATCGGTTTGAAATTCGGGTCATAGCCGTTGGATACTATGTGCAGATTTTGCGGATAAAGATGCCCCATAAGCGTTGACGCAATACATCTCGACGGACAATGAATGTTGTTTATCCACTCGGGACGATAATGGTAGAGTTTGAGCAGTTGATACATGGCAGGCGTTGCTCCCGGAATGTTGCGCATATTTGCGTTGAACGTGATATTTTCCGCCGAAACGTGATAGCACCCAAGCACCGGTATACCTAATTCGTGCGCTATGCGCGCGCAATGCGTGCCAAGAAAGAACGGTATATAGATATGCACAAGGTCAACGTCTTTGAGTGCTTCTCTTATGCGTGCGTCGTTCGGTGACGCGAGCCATGCGTGTTGCTCGTCGATTATTTTTTGATAAATCGGAACTTGTTGCACGGGAAAAGTGACGAATTCCGCATTTATCGTTTCGCTTTCTTCGCCCTTGTTGGTGCAAAGCACCTTCACTTCAATCCCGCGTTCGATAAGATTTTCCACGAGATGTCTTGCCGACATCGACGTGCCGTTGCCTTTATCGTGAAAAATATCGATGACTATTGCAATTTTCATGTTTGTATTCTCTCCTTATTCGTGCGCAATTATTTCTATATTTTCAAATCCCGAAAAAATCGCGCATTTTTTATCAATGTGGAATAAATCTTAAAAAGTTTTTAAGTTTTATGTTTGACTTATACCACTTGTGTGTATTATAATTCACTTATGTAACAAAAGGCAAAGATTTGAAATTGATTTTTTGCCGCATAAAGAAACGTATTTTTCGGTTTTTGTGTATTATTAAACACAGAATCGACATACCGAGGAGTTAACAATGCAAGAAGAAAAGAAACAAGACAGACGCATCGTCAAGACGAAAAAAGCCATATATCGCGCATTTGCGCAACTTTTGCTCGAAAAAGACATCAACGACATCACCATAAAAGACGTCGCGGACCGCGCCGACATCAACAGAAAGACTTTCTACAACTACTACGGCGGGATTTATGACCTTACAGGCGAAATCGAAAACAAAATCCTTGAAAAATTCGAGAATGCAATAAAAGACCTTGACGTCAACGAACTTCTGCACGACCCCAACGAGTTTTTCAACAAACTCACCGACATCATCAATTCTGACATCGATTTTTACGGACATCTCATGCGCATAGAAAGCAATTCAAGCCTTGTCGTAAAACTCGTCACGTCCATGAAAAACAAATTCAAAGAAATCATCACGCCCAAAACCGCGCTCGATGAACAAACCCTCGACATCGTTCTAGACTACGTCATTTCGGGCATGATGACCGTATATCAACACTGGTTCAATTCAGACCGTTCACAACCCGTGGAATCGATCTCGCGTGCAGTCAGCACTCTCACCTTCCGTGGCATCAACGGATTGCTCGAAACCACCAAAAGCGCGGAATAATCCGCTCCGCAAAAGCATACAAAATCGCATCACTAAAAAACAAATCGGCACTTTTGTGCAAACGGTTGACAAAAACATACAATAACACTATAATATCAATGCTTAAAAGATGACGCAAGTCGTCTTGGCTAAATGTAGCATTAGCCCAGCTGGATAGAGCGTCTGGCTACGGACCAGAAGGTCAGGGGTTCGAATCCCTTATGCTACGCCAAATAAAACGCAAGTTGAATTTTTGACTTGCGTTTTATTTTGCTTTTTTAGGGATTCGAACGGGCGGATGGCAAACAATCCTGTGAATTGTTTGCCCGCCCCGGCGTGATAGCGCAGACCAATAAAAGGCTGTTCGAGGTCGGTTTGTTCGTGCTTATGACGTGCGTGCTAACCGCATAGGTCAAGCGGAGCGAATCCCGTCCTTGTTTTTGGTGTCTGCACATCACGCGCCCTGCCCCTCGGTCAGGCTGCACGCGATTGACCTTTGGTAGCAATCGCTGATGGGCGAATCCTTATGCTACGCCAAGAACAAATAATACGAACTCACAAACCGAGTTCGTATTATTTTTTTACAAAGAATTTCTTTGCAACTAGATTTTATCTATAAAATTATAAACGTTTTCACGACAAATATTGCATCAAAATTTGGCGACCGGTATCCCGAATTTTGACATCAAATTTTCCTTATTTTGATGTCAAAACGCGGATTTTTCGGGCAGTAGCGAAAAATAAAAAACCGCTAAACTTCTACTGTTTAGTGGCTTTTTTTGTGGTGCTATTTTGACGGGACGCCTTTCGGCCGCAAAAATAAAAATAACAGCTAATGCTGTTATTTTTGGTGCGTCCTCAGGGACTCGAACCCTGGACCCACTGATTAAGAGTCAGTTGCTCTACCAACTGAGCTAAGGACGCATATCTCGGCGACAATTACGCTTATTGCGGTCTTCGTCGCTCCTTAGATATGTCGAACGAACCTTTCGGCTCGTTCTCTTTTCGCTTGCGCGTGGAGCGGGAGACGGTGTAGCCATCTTCGATGGCGACCTTGCGGAACGAACCCGCGCGGGTCTGCGCATACTGCGCTCTTCACTCCGTGAAGCCGAATCCCGTCAATATGATTTTCATCATTTCTCAAGTCTTCGTCTTCGGTTTCTTTTTATGCGCTAATGTGTGGAGCGGGAGACGGGATTCGGACCCGCGACTTTCACCTTGGCAAGGTGACACTCTACCACTGAGTCACTCCCGCAAGCAACGATTACTATACCAAATAAATTGCCAAAATGCAACAATTTTTAGATATAAAAATCAAAAAATCATCGACTTTTTTCAAAAAGTCGTCTGTTTAGAGAGCCTTTGTGAAAAATTTGTGCTTTACATATTGGCAAATTGTGCTATAATAGTGAAGATTTGAGCGGATGTGGTGGAATTGGCAGACACGCAAGATTTAGGTTCTTGTGCAGGCGCGTGCAGGTTCAAGTCCTGTCATCCGCACCAAACAAGAATAAAACGAACCTTTGGGGGTTCGTTTTTTGTCCTTTATACTGCGGTGACGGACTTGCGACAATGCAAACTGCATTGTCGGCAAACTTTGTTTGCAACCTGCCCTGCCATGCAGCTGCACGCAAACGAAGAGAGACGCAAGCGCAAGGCATTTGCGGACATTGAGCGCAGCGGACATAGCAAACAAATACAACACGTAGTGTCCGTGCAAAGCACGGTTGTGCGACAAGCACAATTTGTTTAGCGTAGACGCTTCACTGTAGCGAATAAATTCGCCCGTTTCGCTATTACGTTCGCTTTGCTCACTACAAGTCCTGTCATCCGCAACAAAGTCAAAAAGAGCTTTCCTTTCCGCATCCCTTTTCAATTGTGAAACAAACCGTTGCCAATGAGTCATTGACAACAGAACAATCTTGTCTTAGAATGTGTTTTGAGATAAAGTATAAGGTGCATAAAATATGATCAATTATTCTTTTAATCGCACGGATACTCAAAAAAGAGCGTGGAGCATAACCATTGCAGATTGGTATATCTCTATAATTATAGCGGTTGTATCGCTCGCATTGTCAATATACTTTTTATGTGTCGGATTTTTAAGCGACAAGAAAGCACTAATAATGGGATTTCCGCTTGTTTTTCTTTTTGTATTCACAATAATTATGTTGTGTCTTGCTTATAAAAAATTGGAAAAACAAATAAATGCTTTCTATGACAAAAATGCGATAAATGGAATGATAGATTATGAGATTATGAAACAAGGCGATATTATCTATATATACTGCACGCAAAACAAAGAAGTTGCCGAGTTTTCAAAGGCAGATATAAAATATAAGCGAAGCGTTGGAAAGTTTATTGTCGTGAAACTAAAAGACAGAAAGATATTGTGCATGCCCAAAATAAACGAGATTAAACTCTTGCTGAAATAAAAAAGAAAGATTTGTATTAAGGGGATTAAGCTAATATGGAAAAATATGATGAAGAAACTTGTGCACGATTGTTGAAAATCGCAAAAAAACACTGTAATTGTCTTAATGATACCGATAGAATAGTTTCAGTGTGTCCCAAAAGGCTTATGAGTCGCGGTATAGATCTGTATGGTATGTTCTGGCCAGAAATGGAAATGAGCAAATACATCATTTGTAAGGGGAAACTTACAACAAATGAGAGATCTAAAAATTACGCGTATTATTTTGATGAAAAAGATCGTTTGCGTCTAACCGAGAGATATGGCGACCACAGAGATCTTATCAACAAGATTTATTATTACTATTATGAAAATTCAACGGAAATAGTATGGTATAATTTTAAAAGAAATACGATAAGCATGGTGGGGTTCATCGACTATGAAAATGGTAAACTCATAAGATTTGTTGAGTCATATGATCTTGAATCAGTATTAAAATACAACGAGAAAATAGAATCATACCATGAATATCAATTTAACACAGATCCTGTATTTGTAATCGACAGAGTATTCGCTGCAGATATGTTTAGCGATGGCAGAGTATGGGAAAAGA
>CAVKIG010000067.1:0-8101 GCA_963656415.1 bacterium
GTATAAGGCGTCCCATCTTGAATTTCTTTTGAGTGGAGCAAATGCAGATTGTGATGAGCGTCACAAGACCGCAGAAGAGTGCGACAAGGTTGTAGCCTCTGTTGACGGTTGCGCCGCTTGCCGTGACGATGTCGCCCATTGCGTTGCCTGCAAGAGAGAGACCGATGATTGCGACGGTCGGTCCGATGATGACCGGGGGCATGAGTTTAGACACCCATTTGCTGCCTGCAAACTTGATGATTATTGCCAAAATCACATAAACGAGACCTGCAAGGACACCGCCGAGAATGATTCCGCAATATCCGAATGCCAACGCCGTTGAGAGCGAACTCAAAAACGCAAACGAACTCGATATGATAACCGGGCTTTTGAATTTTGTGAAAAGAAGGTATACAATCGTGCCGAGACCTGCGCCCAAGATTGCCGCAGGAATTTGTGTGGGAAGACCGATGATTGTCGGCACAGCGATTGTCGCTGCCATGATTGCAAGCACTTGTTGGAAAGCAAACACAATCAATTTGCCGAAAGGCGGTCTGTCGTTGACGTCATAAACGAGTTGATTTTTTGACATTGTCGTTCTCCTGTATATATATTTTGTTTTGTCTTTGCTATGCCCGTGCCTTTTGGCACAAAAAAAAGAAGTCCGTCGGGACTTCTTCATTAGGCAATTATTGTATCAATGGGGCTGATACGGCACTCATCAAAAGAAAACGCAACCCCCGCAACGCCGTGCATTGCAAAAATGGTTTTCTTGAGTTTTGAGTTGCTTTTGAACATATACAGCCTGCTCCAAGATTTACATTTGACAGTATGTTAGCACAACAGACCGATTTGCGCAACCGATTTTCGACAACTTTTTCAAAGTTTTTTTAATCACACGATGCGTGTTGCATTTGTGTATGTTTCACGCAAACGCCACTATATTTGTTTAATTTTGTTTATATATATCTATAATATTCCTTACTTCCTGCAAGTCGAAATCGGGGACGTATTCTTCCGTCGCACTGTCAAGGTCTTGAGAAAAACCGTTGTGCAACCCTGCCGAGAAAAACGCGTCTATCGCTTCGTCGTATTCGCTTGTCGTAAGTCTTCTTGAAAGCGTCGGATGATTTTTTACGTTGTCAGTCGGGAAATACTGTCCCATAACGCTCACAAACATATTCTTGTCAACGCTTGCTATGTCTTCGAACGCAGTCGCCGTATTTTCGATTTTCCCCGGCAACACGAGATGTCTGACGATGACGCCTTTTTGCATCATGCCGTCGTCGTCGAAAACGTCTTCGGGCTGCTGTCTTCGCATTTCGGCAAGTGCGGCAAGAGCGACTTCCCTATATCCTTTCGCATGCGAATACTCCCACGCCAAATTGTCGTCGCTATACTTGAAATCGGGCAGATACACGTCAACGAGTCCGTCCATTTTTTTGAGATTGGCAACCGTCTCGTATCCGCTGCTGTTCCACACAATCGGCAGTTTAACTATCGATTTTGTCTTTTCAAGCGTCGTTTGGAGCAAATTGGTGTAATTTGACGGCGTGACGAGATTTATATTGTGCGCACCTATATCTTGAAGATAGAGCATGCAATCAACAAGCTCGCTCTCGCTCACTTCAAGTCCCTTTCCGCCGTGCGAAATCTCGTAGTTTTGGCAGAACAAGCACCTTAAATTGCACCCCGAAAAGAAGATAGTTCCGCTACCCCTTTCACCCGACAAACACGGTTCTTCGAAATGATGCAATCCAACTCTCGCTATTTTGTACATACTCTTTTCAATCAGTTGTTCTTGTATAAAATTCTGTCGTATTTCTTTGCCCACTTTGCTACTTTCTTTTCATCGTAAGTCGCAGGAATCTTCTTTGCGATATTCTTCGCTTTCAGACTTCTTGCAAGACACCCAACCGCTTTGAATACGAGCGGAAGATGTCCGAGAAGAATAAAGACCTTTTTCGCAATCGACTTTGCGGGGATTTTGGGTTTGTTGCCGCTCGTATCGGTTGTGACAAGCGCAAGATCGCTCTTTTCGATAAGTCCGCCGCCGAACACCCAGTCGATAACTTTCGGATCGAGCGCAAGCGCCCAGCGTTTGAGCACGTCGACGAATGCAAAATCCGCGCCGTATTGCGTCATATAATCGTGATAAAAGCCCCACGTATTCTTTGCCGCAAAATCCGTAACGTTGTTTTTCGTGACGTAGTCGGCAAACATCGCGCCTGCTTTCATGGACGATTCTATTCCGCTGCCCATGAGCGGCATGGTCATAAACGCACTGTCACCTATTGCGACGTAGCCGTCCCCAACCGCTCTTGCAATGAACATTCTAAGGCAAATCTCGACTTTGTTTTCGCTTATAAGGCGCGTGCCGAGGATCTGATTGCTCGCTCTCAACGCAAGAATCGCACTCTCGATCTGTTTGTCGTCAAGACCGCCGACTCTTCCTATAAGCACGTCGACGTTGCCGTCTTCGTTGAGATTGCACCAACTTATGCCCGTCTCTCCGAGATGTTTGAGCGTGAGCGTGCTGTTTATACCTTCTTCTCTCGTCGTCGCGCCGTCAACCTTATCGAAAAACGCGCGATACCCGTACATAACGTCGGTTGGCAGCACTTTTGCCTGCACTCCGAATTTGTTTGGAACTTGCGCACGGAAAGGCGAATTCATACCGCTTGCGTCAATCACGAGATCGAAGAATTGTTCTTTTCCGTTCACGACGATTCCGCAAACTTTGTCGTCTTTCACGACAAGCGACGATACGGGCGTCGAAAAATGCATGTCGCATCCTGCTTCGGTTGCGAGTTTTTCAAAATAATCCACAAGACCGCGACGAGATATAGACACTTCTTCCATAGGCGGACACGGCGGAACGGGAAGTGCATACTCTTCGTTCGGTGAAACGAAAAGCCACTTGCTTTTTTGACAATAAATGCTTTCATCGGGCATAGGCAAGCCGACGAGACCGAAAATCTCCGTGCGTATATCGTCCTTCCACGGATAACTCACGCTTCCTTGCTTCTCTTTCTCGAACACGGAAACGGCGTATCCCGCTTCTGCGAGTTTGATTGCGGCGGTCATTCCGCCCTGCCCCATACCGATGACTGCGATTTTTGTCATACTCTCTTCCCTTTTATCGTTATTGAAAACTACAATTTGTTTTTCGTCTTTGCCGATGCTTTTACAAAAAAGCGTCATATAAAAGCATTATAGCGCAATTCTTTCGCCTTGTACGAATTTTGCGACCACACCGCCGCAAACGTCGCCCGAAAGGTAGGCAAATCTCTCGAGCCTTTGAAGCAAATCGAGCGATTGCGGATGCAAAAGCGCAGAATCGTCAAGCACCACCGCGTCGAACTCGTATCCGTTTTCAAAACTTCCGACCTTTCCGAAAAATTCACCGCCGCCTTTAGTGGCAAGATAGAACGCGTTTGCAAAAGTGAGCGGTCTCACGTTTTTGTCGTACAGTCTCCATCTGAGTTTTGACGCCTGAATGGCATCCACCATTGCTCTGAATATCGACTCCGTTTGTCCGCCCGCAACGTCGCTTCCCAACCCGACTTTCAAACCATTTTCGAGATATTCGCTTATAGGCGCAACGCCCGAGCAAAGATTGTCGTTGGACGCAGGGCAATGCGCAACGAACACGCCGTTTTCTTTCATAAGCGCAATTTCTTTTTCACCTGAATGGACACAGTGCGCCATAATCGTCGGCACTCTCTTTCCGATTTTCGACTTTCCGAACAGACCGAATTTGTCATAGCCCTGTCCGTAAAAATCGACGTCACTGTTTTCAAGCACCCACTCGATTTCTCCGTAGTTTTCCGAAAGGTGCGACTGAACGGGCAAGTCGAACTCTTCTTGCAATTTTTCAAGTCCCTTCAACGTCTCGTCCGAACAGCAAGGGATAAATCTCGGCGTGAGAATATACCCCGTGCGCTTGAAAGTTTTTGATTTTTCGATGAGGTTTCTCGTTTCGGTTACAGACTGCTCTGCACTTTCGTCAACGAGATTTTCGGGTGCGCTTTCATCCATATTGACCTTGCCGACTTTTGTTACGAGCCCCGTATCTTCGAGTGCGGACATAAGCGAAAACGTTGCGTCTTCGTGCTTTGTAGCAAACACGCACGCTCTCGTCGTGGCACTCTTTTTAAGCGCATTGGCAAAGATTGCGTACGCCTTGTTTGCGTATTCCGCATTCGAAAATTTGCTTTCTTCGGGAAACGCGTTGACGGATAGCCAGTCCATAAGTTCAAGGTCCATGCCAAGTCCGCGGAAAGCATATTGCGACGCATGGACGTGCAAATCGCAAAGTCCGGGGATTATGAGTTTGTCCCCCAAATCAACGATTTCAAAGTGTTCAAACTCTCTCGGCACAACGTCGAAAACGCCCTTGCAAACGCCGTCGCTACACACGACGTAAGCGTTTTCAAAGGACGCTATTTCGTCTTTGGATTTTGAATACAGGACGTTGCCTTTCAAAACAAAATTTTTCATACAATTTACATTACACGGGTTTTATCTATGCTAAACGCACGGATAAAACCCGTATTATTTCAATTTGTCCGCAAATCGGACGCTCGCACAAACGAGCCGCTGCATGCGGATTTGCTTGCCTTACTATCTTGCCAAACGCCTATCAGACGTCAAAACAACTTCCGCCGATAAACTCGTGAATGAGCGAGTTGCAAGGTATTATGCTCTCGTCTTCGATCGGCTTGAAGTATTTCAGATACTTGATAAGTCTGTTTGCCACAAGGAATTGCGGATCGGTGTATTTGATTTCCATAAGCGCAGGCAACGCCTGATTTCTCAACACGCACAACTCGTACGGGAGAGCGGAGTTGAACACGAAGTTTGCGCCTTCTTGGTTTGGATATATCCACTTGAATTCACCGCTACGCACGGATTGCCACATATCGATCGTGTTTGCCGCAGGATAGTTGCGGAATTTCATATCGCGCACGATACGGCGGATAAGTCTCAAATCCGTCGTGTTGAGCGGTGAGTGGTCGTCGATGTTGACGGGCAACTGCGGCGCGATGTAGATTTTGTATTTTTGGTGTTTCGGAATGGACGCCGTAAGTTTTTCGTTGAGAGCGTGTATGCCTTCTATGATGATGGGGCTGTTCTCGTCCACTTTTATCGTTCTGCCCACTTCTCTTTTGCCTATCATGAAGTTGAATTTCGGCAGCGTCACTTCTTCGCCGTTGATAAGGTCGAAAAGGTCTTTGTTGAACTGCTCTATATCAAGGCAATTTATATGTTCAAGGTCGACTTCGTCCGCCGATTTGCCCTGAATTGCGCAGATTTTGGCACGTTCGAGATAATAGTCGTCCATAGAAATCATCACGGGATTTATGCCGCGTGACAAAAGTTCTATGCGCACGCGATTGCAGAACGTCGTTTTTCCGCTCGAAGACGGACCTGCAATGCAGATAAGTCTGATATTCTCTATATCGCGCGCAATCTCTTCTCCGAGTTCGGCAAGCATGCGGTTGTGTTTTGCTTCGCACATCTGCACGAAATCGAGTTCTCTGCCGTCTTCCACTCTCTTGTTGATTTCGGCAACCGTTTGCGTTTTGGTCTTTTTTGCCCAAAGATACGCGCGCTGCAAAGTCCTGCCGTACATGCTTTCTTCCACGAATTCGGGAATTTGCGCGCCGAGTTCGTATCTCGGGTACTGAATGATGATGCCCGGGCTGTACGGACGTATGCAATAACTGAAAATACACCCCGTCGTCGGCACCATATACGAGTGCATATAGTCGTAATAGTCGCCGCATTTGTAGATATGCACGAGACTTTCGGGGCGATATTTGAGCATTTCGAGTTTGTCGTGAAGCCCCATATTCGCATAAATCTCGCGTGCTTCTTCCGTCGTCACGGTTATGCGTTCGATAGGCAAATTTGCCTTGATGATTCTGTCCACTTCATCCTTTATCTGCTCGGTTTCGCGCGACATATTGAAGCTCTGCGTAAGAACTTGACAGAACACCGAACGCGACGCGTTGTATGAAAAGCGTATTTTTACGTCGGGATAGAGATTGTGGAATGCCATTGCGAAAACGTAGCGAAGACTCGCTTCGTACGCCTTGCCCGCTTCGATATTTTCAAGTCCGAGAAACTCTATCGTCTTGCCGTTGTCTTTTTCTGACAATTTGCGATTGAGTTCTTTCACCTGCGTGCCTATTTTGCACACCATATAATTGCATTTTTCGTCGTCTGCGAGCAAATCTATAACTCGCGTTCCTTCCTTCACTTCGACGACTTCGCCGTTTATTTTCAACTGTAACATGTTACCCCCTTTTGCAACCTGCGTTGCGGATAAAAATTGATTTTTCTTTATTGTATTCTTCTTTTAGTGTATTTCAACTTTCTTTTGTCAATTCGTCTTTGTGACGTTTGATTTTCTCGACGATTTCAACGTCTGCAGGACAAAACTCGTAACCGTCTATATCGTCAACGTCAATCCATCTCAAATCGTTGTGTTCGAGTCTATTCACCGCCGAGCCCGCTTTCAGCGTCGCGCGGTATATCCGAAGCGAGATTTCAACGTCCGCATATTTGTGCGTCACTTGCGTAAACAACTCGCCCACTTCGACGTCAGCGTCCAACTCTTCCTTGCACTCTCTTTTAAGAGCCTGCTCTCTAGTCTCTCCGTTTTCGACCTTTCCGCCCACAAACTCCCACAAAAGCGCGCGAGCCTTGTTCTTCGGCCTTTGACAGACGAGCAACTTTCCGTCTTTGAAGATGAGCGCACCGACGACGTCCATCATAACAATCAACTCCTTTGAATGCAATCGATTGTGTCGCGACATATCTTGCGGCTGTCAAGTGGCAAAATCTCGCACTATCAAAGCACACGTCCGCAAAAATCCGCTCAAATCGCCTTTTACATTCCATTAAATTATATCATACGCAAGTTTCAATTTCAATAGCGAGATTTTTTATGCGATTATGAAAAAATATGTGATTTTGATGTTGAAGAGAAAATATAAATAGTGTCTATAAATTTATGTCTTTACTAAAACATGCAAAGCAAAAGCGAACCACAACGGTTCGCTTTTGTTTTACAATTCTTTCGATATAAAATTTAACGATTTTCTTCTTCGTACGCCTTGCGCACTGCGATTGCAAGTTGTCCCGTACACGAAGTGTTTTTGTATCCGCACTTCACGTCTTTGAGCTTGCTCTCAATCTCGTCAACCGTCATGCCGTCCACCAAAATGGGTATTGCCGTCAGATTTCCCGGGCAGCCGCCGAAAAATTTCACGTTGGTGATGACGTTGCCGTCAATGTCGAATTCTATCTGTCTTGCGCAAGTGCCTTGCGTTTTATATACGTAATGCATGATTATTTCTCCTTTTGAGCATATCTATATTATATCAATTTTCCGCAAAAATCAACGGCTTTCATGCTTTTAAATAGTCCTTTTCTATAATTCCAGACTCAATCCCACTCCTTTGAGCGACTTGAAATATCGTTTGTTCAAATAGATTTTTATCTTTATGCAAAAGCATTTTGCACCTCGCTACTCATAAAATTCTTTATAGCTCTCGCAGGAACGAACTTGGCGTATTTCATAATACCTTGAATGGATATATTGTTCTGTTTCATATAATCAACGATTTTTTGTGTCGCCCGTGCGTCAATAGAACTAATATCCGCAAGGTTGAACAATTCCAAAAGCATCATCTCTTTGTAGTTCGCGTTATTTATTGTAGCACGCGCCCTTTTGACTATAATCGTTAGATTGTTTATGGTCACACGTCTTGATTTCGTTGCTTCATTGTTTGTAAAAACTTCTATGACATTCGGCATTTGAGTCGTAATGCCGAAACTATTAAGCAATGCCAACCCCGTATAAAAGCCATACACTTCACCCTTGTTTGAGATATACTTTTTCTCAATCACATTTCGGGGGTTGAGCAAAGACATCCCAAACGGAGTTGTTGTGGGAATATAGTAGCAATCATATCCCGCCTTAGCCAAAAGGCCGCTATTCATAGCGGCATCGATAAGTTGATATACACGTCCTCTTGTATATCCGGAGCAAACATTAGCTATATCTTCAAAAAAGATAGGAGTGTTTTCTCCATATTGAGTTTTTAAG
>CAVKIG010000068.1:0-7907 GCA_963656415.1 bacterium
GTGTATATGGCTCGCAACATCCTTCAAACGCGCTAAATAGTGAATAACTGCGGCAGAGCCACCAACACATACGGTCACGTACGACAAAGTACGCTCCCATCTGTGTTTGGTGGCTCTTTCTTGTTCTTCATCTATTTATCGCGTTTGTTATAATAATTAAACGACTGCGTCAACATCCCTTGTCATCAACTCACGTACGTTTTGTACGCTAGGGTTGCTGTCCAAGGGGTGTTTCCTTGTTATTTATCTATTTATCGCGTTTGTTATAAGAGTTTTTAACATGTACTTTTAATGCAATTTCCCCGTTCGTCAGCTGTTTCCCCTATCGCCGTTCCCCCCTTGAAAGGGAACCCACGGCGACTGCGTAGCAGGGGGACACACGACGCGATTGACGCAAAGCGTAACAATCGCTATTCCGTCACTTCGTTCCTTACAGCACTCGCATAATAAGTATCGTTCACTCATTATGCCACTGCGCTTTGTGTGCCTGCTTCGCAACAACACGGCACAGTCGCTTGTACTTCACACACAAGGTTCACGCGCGTCAAAAACAAGCGAACTTGTATTTGATTTATAAGATGAAAGCGCAGTTTTTGGCGCGTGGGATAAAGGAACACCAAGACCAAAATGCGAACGATTGTAACTTGTTGCAATCGTTGCAATAGGTGTTTGTGTGTGACGTAAGCTCGGCATTCGATGCGGTCGCCGCCTTGCGGCTCCACGCTCCGAATAAACATATTCCGTGTATAGTACGCTTCTAATAAGTTTTCGTTTCGAGCGCATCAAAAAAAAACTATGTCATTGTGAGCGAACGCGTGACAATCTCGTGGAAACGAAACTATAAACTTTTTGCGCCCGTGCCGAAATTATTCATTGTTAATTATTCATTATTCATTTTCTTCCGTCAGGGTGGTTTTTTACAAAAATTTACAAGCGAAAAAGTTCTTCTTTGGAACAAGATAAAAGTATGCAGACGAAAGACAAAGAAAGACTGTGCAAAGTGCAAAAAACGATTTTACGTACGATAATCGTAATAACGATGTTATGCGCGTTTTGTGCTTTGATTAGCAATATAACAATTCTAAAAATCGAGAAAAACGAGAATACAAAACCGTCAATTCTATCGCAAAATGATGTGAATCGTGATTTTGCGGATAATTTGAAAATTTGCGCCACCGGCGATAAGGCGTACGTAAAAATAGGCGGAAGACCTATCGGCATAAGCATAGGTGCAGGCGGTTTGATAGTCGTTGAAAAGAGTTCGGTTTCGACAAAATCGGGTGAACTTTCACCGTGTAAAGACGTGGATATACAAAAAGGCGACGTTGTGACCAAAGTAAACGGCGAGAGCGTTGACAGTATATATAAACTTAAAAACATTCTCAAAAACTCTAAAAACGGAAAGTTCGTTTTGGCCGTCGAAAGAAACGACGGTGTAAAAAACTTGCTCGTACAGGGTGTAAAATCAAAGACGGACGGAGAATATAAGTTGGGATTGTTGCTAAAAGAAGACGTTGGCGGTGTGGGAACGTTGACGTTTGTCACCAAGGACGGCAATTTTGCGGCTTTGGGACATCATATTCAGGACGGTGACAGCAATTTGTCATACAGTCTCGACCAAGGCGACATTTTCAATGCGGAAGTTACAGGCGTCATCAAAGGCGAACGCGGCAAGGCGGGCGGTTTGGTTGCCGAAGTCAACAGACTCTCGAAAAGCATAGGAGAAATTCAGTCAAACACCGATATAGGTCTATACGGCAAATACGATGCGGAATATGACGGCGATTTGTACAGAATTGCGTTGAAAGGCGAAGCAAAGGTCGGAAAAGCACAAGTTTTGACCACGGTAGACGGTACAACACCGAAATTTTACGATATTGACGTCGTGAAAGTCGTATCTCAAAGCGAGACAAGCGAAAAAGGAATGGTTATCAGCGTCAGAGACAAAGAACTTCTCGACAAGACGGGCGGTATCGTTCAGGGAATGAGCGGAAGTCCTATCGTGCAGAACGGTGTTCTCATCGGTGCGGTAACTCACGTGTTCGTGCAAGACCCGACAAGGGGATATGCGGTGCATTCACGCTTTATGTACGATTATGCAAACTCTCTTTCGACGCAAAGCGGATTTGTGATTGACGACGTAAACGACGTTGCGGCTTGACGCTACAACCGCATTGCTTTTGATGCAATGCGTATATATAAGGCGGTGCGTTTGCACCGCCGATTTTTTAGTTTTGCAAAATATACGTATGCGTAAAACTTTGATATTTTAATAATAATTCTAAAAAAAATGATATTCTAACTGTCTATTTTATCCTTTCAAGTGCGGTTAAGACAAATTGTTTGTTTGTCGGTTTACCTTTGTTTTCGTCAAGGGTTTCTCCGAATTCCCGATAAAGAGTGTCAACGTCTCCGCGAAGCCATGCCGCCGATATTGCGTTCTGAATGTCCTTTTCGACGCTTGCCGAATCCACGCCGAAGTCGTTTGCAAGCCAGGCATAACCGGCGTATTTCAGCGGCAATACGTCTTTGCCGTCAAATGCGTATCCGATGAGTTTTGCAAGAAGTCTGTATCCTTTCAGGTTTGGCTGAAATCCGAGACCGAGAAGGTATTTTTTGATTTTCGTTTCCATTTCTTTCACGGCTTTCATTATATACGACGCCACTTGCGACAAATTGACGGAAAGGGCGGTTTGATTTGTATTTTTGCTTGATTTTGTCATATGCGTCGTTTGAGCCGCGTATGTTTTCGTATGGCGAGTTCTATGCGTACGCAATCTGTCATATCTTGGCTAAGAACGTATTTTTCAAAAAACAAAAAGGTGATTATTTGTACGCTCGTGGCGTTTATCGTTGGCGTTATTGCGGGTGTAGTTGCTTGCGTTCGCTCTGTCAACGGCGATTTTGAAAGGGTTGCGAGAGCGGATATGGAATTCGGCGCATTCAAGGTATTTTTTATCTCGCTTCTGGCACTTTTGGGCGGATATTTCGTGGTGTTGATAGCGGGCACGAACAATAAGACCGTATTTTTGATATTTTTGCCGTTTATATCGCTTGGTTTCGTGTGCGGAGAATATTCTTGCGCATTGGTTGCAAGATACGAAACACTCGGACTTATCAATCTTCTCGTGATATATCTTCCGTTTTTCTTGATTACGCTCGTTTGCTTAATCGTTTGTTCGGTGTCGTCGCTTATGCCCGATTGCTCGTGCGGTGGCGGAATAAAACCGTCGTTTTTGACCGCGCTTAAAATATTCGCTATAAACGTAGCGATTTCTTTTGTTTTGTTTGTGATAATCGGTTCGATTTTCGGTGTCATAATAGTCTCTGTTTACTAAAAATATCGAGTTTTTTCTCGAAGTTTTATCGCAAAACGCGGTTGGCGTATATTTTTCGTTTATAAATGCACGCTAAAGAAAAACGGAGTTAATATGAAAACAAAATTCAAATTTCAAATTCAGAATATCGCAATATGCGCGCTTGTGCTGATATGTGCTTTTGCGTTTGTATTTGCGTGCGTGCAAAACGACGAGCAAGTGTGCGAAGCGGCAACCGATTTCAAGTCGGTGGGCAAGTCGGCATATATGGTGGACTATGCAACCGGTACGGTTTTGTATTCGAGAAACGAAAACGAAAGGCTTCCGATTGCGAGTATGGTGAAAATTATGACTTCGCTTTTGACTTTCGAGAGCGTCGACAGTGGCAAAATCAGCCTTGACGACGACGTTGTTGTCAGTCAAAATGCGGCGAGTATGGGTGGTTCGCAAGTGTTTTTGGACGCAAACACCACGCACAAAGTCGGTGATTTGCTGAAAACCGTCATCGTTGCATCTGCAAACGACTCATGTGTTGCGCTTGCCGAGCATATTTCGGGAAGCGTTGAAGCGTTCGTTGCGAGAATGAACGAAAGGGCAGCCGAACTCGACATGGAAAACACCGTTTTCAAAAACTGCACGGGACTTCCCGCTGCGGAAAGTTTTTCGAGTGCGAAAGACGTGTCGATTATGTTTGCCCAACTCATCAAACATCCCAAATATTTCGATTATTCGCAAGTTTGGCTTGAAGACTACAAGCATCCCGACGGCAGAGCGACTACGATAACCAACACCAACAAACTGGTCAAGTTTTATCAGGGCTGCGACGGCGGAAAGACGGGCTTTACGAGCGAAGCGAAATTCTGCCTTTGCGCGACGGCAAAACGAAACGATATGCGCGTGATTTCGGTCATAATCGGTGCGGACAGTTCTAAGGTGCGTAACGCCGCAATCAGTGCGTCATTCGATTACGCTTTTGCAAATTTTTCAAACAAAGTTATGCTAAAAGGCGGTGAAAAACTCGATTTCGAAGCGAACGTAACGGGCGGAAAACAATCTAGCGTAAGCATTGCCGCAGAAAGAGATTTGACGAGATTCGTCGGCCTTGACGACAAGTCGAAATACGACGTAAGATATGAAATACCCGATGCCAAAGCACCGCTCAAAGCAGGCGACAAAGTCGGTGTTGCAAGACTTCTAAAAGACGGCGTCGAAATCGATAGCGTAAACATCGTATCTCTTGAAGACGTGCAATCGAGAAACCTTTTCGACGCAATACTCGACATTGCGAGAAATTGGTCAACTATGAAGTAAGGAGTAATTATCGACAGATTGCCCGAAGTTGTACGAAACAACGAAAAACGTTTTGTATAGGGCGTGAAATACTAAGAAAAGTCGGCAGAATTGCCGACTTTTCATTTTTATTGACTTTTTTGCGTGCGCGTGTTAATATCTATACGTTTATTAAGGTTATATATGACTGACGAAATTATCGAAAACGAAATAACTGCCGAAACGGAAAACGACAGTGCCGCTATCGAAGCCGCAAGTACGGAGAACTCTGCGCAATCGGACGTTGAGAAAAGCGTGAACGTAGCCGTTGACGGACAGGAAAAATTGAGTGCCGAAGTCGTTGATCCCGAAGCGATCGACGGCGATTTTGTCATTGCAAAACCGGAAATCGTATATCACCTTAGTGATTTCGACGGGCCTATTCCGATGCTTTATCAACTCATAAAAGACGCGAAAATCCGCATCGAAGATATATTTATTTCGGAAGTTACGAGCCAGTATGTCGAAATCATCAAAAACACGCCGAAAGAAGAACTAGACTTCGATTATGCAGGCGAGTTTATCACGATGGCGGCAGAACTCGTGTATCTGAAATCAATTCGCACGCTTCCCAAGGAAGATGAAGAGATTGACGAAGACGATCCCGAATTTGAACGTCAACTTCTTATCAACAAGATAAAAGAGTATGCTTTGATTGCCGAAAAGAGCGACAAATTGAGAGAGCTTGAAACAATAAATCGTTTTTATCGCGCGCCCGTATTCTCGGAAAAGGACTACCGCGTCGCACTTGTAAATTTTTCGCTTCCGAAACTCGTTGACGCTTTTGCGCACGTTCTTGCAAACGCCGCAATACACGCGCAGGAAATTATCCCGAAAAAAGTCGTCAAGGACAGATTTTCCGTTCACGAACAAATGGAAAATATCCGTCTTATGATAGGCGTGCGCAAGCAAATGAAATTTACCGACTTGTTTGAACCCGATTATGACAAGAGCGACATCGTCACGACGTTCCTTGCCATGCTCGAGTTGCTAAAATACGGAAGATTGAGAGCGGAGCAAGACGTGGTTTTCGGTGAAATCACGCTTTATGCGGTCGAAGGTACCGACGAAGCGATAGAATTTGAGGAGGGTGACGATGGAAAATATTGAAAACGTTGTGGAAGCCATTATATTCGCAAGCGGCTCGCCCATACAAAAGAGCGACATTTGCGAAAAAGTGCCTGAACTTACCACGCAAAAACTCAATTCTATCGTGAAATCTTTGCAAAAGAGATACGCAGACAATTCGGGCATCGTGCTTGCCGAATTCAACGGCAAATTGCAGTTTATGTCCAATCCGAAGTACGGCGAAACCGTTGCGGACGTGCTTACGCCGTTGAGAGAAAAAGAACTCACGAAGAATTTGCTCGAAGTTTTGGCAACCGTTGCGTACAAACAGCCGATAACGCGTGTCGAGATCGACCAAATGCGCGGCAATAAGTCAAGCGCGGAATATGCGCTCACCGGGCTTTTGAAAGCGGGACTTATCGAAGCGGTCGGAAGAAAGGATACCGTTGGCAGACCTTTGCTTTACGGCACTACGGACGAGTTTTTGAAGAAATTTCAGATATCATGCATCGAAGATTTGCCAGACTACGACGAAGTGCTTGAAAATCTCATGATACTCAACACGCCGTCTCAGGAAACGTTATTCCACAACCGTACGATTATGGATGAAGACGAACTCGAGAACGAAACGCTCGTGGGACAAGCGGCGGCAGATAAGCAAGAAGACGAAGAAGAAGAGATTCCCGAATTCCTTGAAGGTGAAAACTTTGAAGTCTTTGACTGAAATGTCGTCAAGTATAGAAAAAAATTCAAAAATCACTGCGATTGCGGTGATTTTTTTATGCGTTTGAATTTGAAAAAAATAAGTTTTATGCATTTTGAATTGTTGTGTTAGCAATACTGCACGATTGTTGTTTGTCTTGTAATTTAGATAGGACTGTTTTTTTGCTTGTAAATATTATTTTGAAAAATGCACAAATTAGGTGTATGGCATACGTGATTGCGTTGATAGGCGTTGAGATGGTTATGCTCGCCGTGCTTGCACCGATAAAAGTCGGTGTTCGGGCACATTTTTCGCTCGGTGAACGCGGACTGTTCGTTATAATCCGTTTCTTTGGCATAAATGCCGTGAGAATAAGAATTAAAACGGATGAAAATCCGATTGTGACGGTGAACGGAAAGACGCTAAAAACCAAAGATAAAAAACCGAACGCAATGGAAGCGATAAATGTAATAAGAAAGGAAAAAATCGCTTTTGTGACAACGCTGGCGGCTTTATGCGGTGATTTTGATGAAAAAAACAAAGCAATAGCAATTGCGTTGTGCGAAATGTTCGGTGTCGAATGTAAAAACGTCGCAAATTGCTCTAAGGACGGAAAATTCGATTGCGAATTGAAAAGTAAGTTTTCGATAAATCTCGTTCAGGTATTGACGGTGTATATAAAGAGTAAGTGAGCGAAACGTGATTTTGCGGAGTGCGGAATATCGGATGCCAAACAAAATAGAAAGTACATTTTTGTGTTGAAGCGTTTTTATGAATGATTGCAATGCAAGTTTTTTGAGTGTTTGCTATCTCGATTTTAGCGTTTACATAGGTGAAGTATGCAAGATTTACAAGAAATAATAAATTTGACCGTTGAAAGTCTGAAAAAATCGTTGTCGAACGAAGACATCGTGGGGAAGCCCATAGTGAACGGAGACGGAACGCTAATATTGCCCGTGAGCAAAATAAGCGTCGGATTCGTAGGCGGGAAAAGTGACGTCGAAAAAGACAAAAATGCAAAATATCCGACTGGTATAAGCGGTGGCGGAATATCCGTAACGCCGATAGGTTTTCTCGTTTGCGGTGCGCAAAAGAAGTTTGTGCGAGTTGACGGTGAAGGCGAAAACAAGTGGCTCGACCTTGCAAGAAGTGTCATCGGCGTTATGAAGAAAGATGACTAAAAAGGCGGTGAAGTTGTGAAAATCATAAGAAAAACTTTATTGTGCATTGCAATTTTGATAGTTTCCGCATTAGTCGTTCTTGGTGGAATTAGCGGCATATATTCACTTTCAAACGACAAAAGTATTCTAAAAATCGTTGAAAACGATAATACAGGCTTGGAAAATGCGGCAAAACAAACAATATTCGATGAAAATGACGAGCCGTTTATTCTCCAAAAACAAGGGCGCGGCGCAGTGTGTATCGAGCAAAGTTCACGTCGTGTTTTATACGACGAGAATATGCGCGATAAGTGCTACCCTGCAAGCACG
>CAVKIG010000069.1:0-7689 GCA_963656415.1 bacterium
CGCACAGGCTTTCGGATAAGGCTTCGCCTTCCATAATTATTAATTATTAATTATTCATTATTAATTGCAAAAAAATGCGATAAATAGATGAATGACGCGAAAGCACCCCGAGAATGACAACCCTAACGTACAAGGCGTACGTGAGTTGGCGGGCTCGGGGTGCTGACAAAGTCAGTCGATATTTAGCGCGTTTTGTAAAAATGCGATAAATAGATGAAGAACAAGGAAACACCCATCCGAAACAAAACCCAACGTACACGCAGTACGTGATTTTGGAGCGGATGGGTGTTGACACAGTTATTCGCTATTTAGCGCATTTTTTACTTGAAGTAGCGAGCGAGAAGTCCCTCAAAAGCCTTCCCATGACGTGCTTCGTCGCGCGCCATTTCATGAACGGTGTCATGGATTGCGTCAAGTCCTTCTTCTTTGGCGCGTTTTGCAAGTTCAAATTTGCCTTTGGTTGCGCCGTTTTCGGCTTCTACGCGCTTTTGAAGGTTCTCTTTGGTGGACGGGCTGACAAGTTCGCCGAGAAGTTCGCAGAATTTTGCAGCGTGTTCCGCTTCTTCAAAAGCGGCTTTTTCCCAGTAAAGACCGATTTCGGGATAACCTTCACGGTGTGCCGCTCTTGCCATTGCAAGATACATGCCGACTTCGGTGCATTCGCCTTCGAAGTTGGCTTTGAGACCGTCGTAGATGTCTTTGGGGACGTCTTGACCGACGCCGATGACGTGTTCGGCAGCCCAAACCTTTTGTTCGCCGTTGTCTTTGATGAATTTGCTACCCGGGCAACCGCATTGCGGGCATCTTTCGGGTGCGCTGTCTCCTTCGTGTACGTATCCGCAGATAGGACAGATAAATTTTGCCATAGTTGTTTCTCCTTATAATGTCAATAGTATTTTTAACCGCATAAGCGGATTTTTTATTGGTTATCTTTGCAATCAGAGCATATTCCCCTGAAAAAAATCTGACTTTCGAGCACTATATCGTCTCCGAAATCAATGATGCTCTTGTCGATTTTGTCAAGATTGAAGAACACGTCCTTGACTTTGCCGCACTTCACGCAAGTGAAATGTCCGTGATTCACGGTGGTTTTGTCAAATCTTGACGGAGCGTCCTTGCAAACGACTTCTCTGATCTCGCCGTTCTTTGCCATGTCCTTGAGAACACGATACACCGTGCCGAGACTGAGCGCGGGCAACTCTACCCTTGCCTTTTCCAGCACCATTTCGGCGGTCGGATGATCGCACGATTCTTTGACGATTCTTGCAATCACTTCTTTTTGGTGTGTGTTTCTCGTTGCCATTTGCTTCCTTTTGCCGTTATCAATTGTTTTATTATTGATAACAATTCTTATTACTTATAATATACACGACATAATCCCATTTGTCAATGCTTTTTTGAAAATAATTCAAACTATTTTTTAAGAAAAAAATCTATATCTAAAAAGAGAAATCTGACGATTTCTCTTTTTGATAAAAAAAACGACTTGCGGTTGCAAGTCGTTTCTTTTATAGTAGGTGTAAAAATTACTTGAGTTCTGCGGTTGCGCCAACTTCTTTGAATTTTGCAACGAGAGCTTCTGCTGCATCTTTGGGCATTGCTTCTTTGACGGTCTTGGGTGCTCCGTCGACAACACCTTTTGCTTCGACAAGACCAAGTCCGGTTGCGTCTTTGACGACCTTGATAACTTGAACTTTGTTCGGGCCAACTTCTTTGAGAACGACGTCAAATTCGGTCTTCTCTTCTTCTGCGGGTGCTGCTGCAACTGCGCCTGCTGCTGCGACGGGAGCTGCTGCGCTGACGCCGAATTCTTCTTCGAGTGCTTTTACGAAATCGTTGAGTTCAAGGACGGTCATTGCCTTGATTTCTTCCATAAGTTTATTCAAATCTGCCATTTTTGTTTTCTCCGTTTAATTATTTTTTTTGGTTTTTGGTCACGCGACCGACGTTACTCTGCCTTTGCCTCTGCAATCTTGTTCAAGCAAATAGCAAGTTTTGAGATGGGTGCTTGCAAAGAGCCAAGCATCTTTGAGAGCAAAATTTCCTTTGACGGAATTTCTGCGATTTGTTTCAAGCCGGCTTCGTCCATAAATGCGCCTTCGACCATGCCGCACTTTGTCTTCATCTTGTTGAATGCCTTGATGTTTTTGACAACGTACTTTGCAGGAGCGACTGCGTCTGTGGATGAGAATGCAACTGCCGTCGGACCGTTGAGAGCTTCGTCGAATTGGGTGTAACCGAGTTCGTTGAAAGCAATCTTCACAAGACGGTTTTTGAGCACTGCGTAGTCCACGCCGTTTTCTCTGAGTTCCTTACGGAATGCTGTATCTTGAGCAACTGTAAGTCCCATGTAGTCAACGATGACGATGGATTTTGCAGATGAGATTTTCGCCTTGATTTCTTCGACCTGTTGCTTTTTGGCCTCAAGAACTTCTTTGTTCATCTTTACCTCCTATAAAAGTTGGCGACTTTCGTCGCATAAAATTAAAGCGTCATTCCAAACGAGAATGACGCAAAAATACACAAGATATTGAGCGTATCCTCGGCAAGCGTATGAGTGCTTACGGCATAGAGTGCCACTTGCTGTCTTTGGAACGCGTATATAATACAATTTTTCCGCTGTCTATGTCAACCGATTTTGCAAAATAGTTTTTTTATTGTCGGCTTTTTGAGCGGCAATTTTGCTCACTTGCTCGTATCGTCGCTGCAAATGACGGTGTACAAGGAGTATTCGTCCCAAAAATCGTGGTTTTCCACCTTGTTCCACTCTTCTCTCGTGCCAAGATAAGTGAGCGTCAATTTGCCGAAACTTGTGGACACAACGCCCCTTATGGACTTCACGGACGTTGGAATTGTCAAGTTGCACATCGGACGGCAGTAAATTTGCGTCACGGGCTTGCCTTTGTACTCGCTCGGAATGACAAGAGAATTGAACGTGATATGATAATCCGTGTCGCTGAACGTGTATGCGCCGCCTTCAACGTCATCGTTTTCTTCAAAAAGCAACACGTCTTTCCCCACCGCCGACTCTCTGTGTTTTGCAAACTCGGCAGGCAACGAAAACTTCTCTTTGTTGAAATCTTTGAGCGTCAACACGTCATTTTCGCCCGATTTGATAAAAATCGAATTGTTTTCAATCCAATACGTCACGCCGTCTTCTGTCATTTTGTCAAAAATCTCGCCCAACATAGATTTCAATCCGATGTTTTTGTCCACGTCAAATCCGCTTGTGTCATACACTTGCGACTTGTTTTCTTCGTCACCGAAAAGAACGTATAGTTTGTCTGCGACATACTCGTGCGCTTCGACATATTCCACACTCTCGCCTTCCGTTTTGACGACATAAAAGCCTTCTCTGCCAAGCGTCCACGTGTAGACCGCATCACCGACATTGCCGATATACTTGCACGTGACAACTTTTTCAAATTCCGTCTTTATCTCGTCAAGCGTCATACCTGCTTTGAACGCGACTTTGGGCATATCATTGTCCGATCCGCCGTTGCACGCAACAAGCGACACCAAAAGTACGCAAATCATAATTGCAGAAAATATCAACAATCCGTGTTTTTTCATATCCAACTCTCCTTAATCGGTTTACAAGTTTATAATAATACACAACAAAAACCACTGTCAAGCATAGATTTTGGCAATTGGCATAACATTTTTGCAAAATACTATTGCTATTCACGGAAAATCGGGCGCAACCCAAAAACTTTGTCATTCTGAGCGAAGTCGAAGAATCTCGTGGAAAAGAAACGCCAAACTTTTTCTGCGCCCGTGCCACAATTTTAATTATTAATTATTCATTATTAATTACAAAAAAACTGCGATATTTAGATGAAGAACAAGAAAGAGCCGCACTAGCGACAATCCTAACGTACTATGCGTACGTGAATTGGCGAGAGTGCGGCTCTGCCGAAGTTATTCGCTAAATAGTGCAGTTTTTCTTAGCCCATACGGTAAAGAACCTTGATGGACGGTCCCATCGTGGTTGCAATGTAGATGGAGCGGAAATACACGCCTTTTGCTGCTGCCGGTTTTGCCTTGACGAGTGCTTCCATGAGAGTGTTGAAGTTCTCTTGGAGTTTCTCTGCGCCGAAAGACGCTTTGCCGAAAGGCACGTGGCAGATTGCTTGCTTGTCAACTCTGTATTCAACTTTACCGGCTTTGATGTCGTGGATAGCACGAGTGATATCCATAGTGACGGTTCCGGATTTGGGGTTCGGCATCAAGCCCTTCGGGCCGAGCACTTTACCGAGACGACCGACAATACCCATCATATCGGGAGTTGTGACGATGACGTCATAGTCGAACCAGTTTTCTTGTTGAATCTTTTGGATCATTTCTTCACCGCCGACGAAATCTGCGCCTGCTGCCTTTGCTTCGTCAGCCTTTGCGCCCTTGCAGATTGCGAGCACACGGACGGTCTTACCTGTTCCGTTGGGAAGAACGACGACGCCACGAACTTGTTGATCTGCGTGACGAGGATCGATACCGAGTTTAACGTGCAATTCTATCGTTTCATCGAATTTGGACTTTGCGGTTTCAACTGCGAGCGCGATTGCTTCGTTGCTTTCGTAAAGTTTGGTGCTGTCGATGAGTTTTTTCGAATCAATATAATGTTTACCGCGTTTCATACAAACCTCCTTATTCTTCCACGAGAACGCCCATACTACGTGCAGTGCCTGCGATCATGCTCATTGCAGTGTCGATGTTTGCTGCGTTGAGATCGGGCATTTTCATAGTTGCGATTTCACGAAGTTGCTCTTTGGTGAGAGTTGCGACTTTCGTCTTGTTGGGGACTGCCGATGCGCTTTGCAAACCGCATGCCTTCTTGATGAGCACGGGGGCCGGCGGGGTCTTGAGAACAAAAGTGAAAGAGTGGTCTTGATAAATGGTGATGATAACCGGGATGATCAAGCCAGCGTCTTTGGAAGTTTTTTCGTTGAATTCTTTGGTGAATCCCGCGATATTGATGCCGTGAGGGCCGAGCGTGGAACCTACGGGCGGTCCCGGAGTCGCTTTGCCTGCGGGCAATTGCAATTTAACGACTGCTGTAATTTTCTTAGCCATATATCCTCCTGACTAACGTGGTTTTGCGACGGTAGGAATGGATTTGCCGTCTCCCACGAAGTTTATAGTCCTGCGACTTGCGTCCTGCAGACGCGATTTCAGAAATTTGCGTTTATACGCATAAATCAGAGTTTTTCAACCTGTGCAAAATCGAGTTCGACAGGTGTCTGACGTCCAAACATTGCCACGATAACCTTGACTTTTTGACGTTCTGCACTTATGGAATCCACAACGCCTATGAAGTTTTCAAGTGCGCCGTTGACGATTCTCACGTCGTCGCCTTCTTTGATGTTGAAGTCTTCAATGCTGACGGTTTCAAGACCGATTCTTCTGATCTCATCATCCGTGAGCGGAATCGGACGACCTGCTGCGCCGACGAAACTCGTAACTCCGCGCGCTCTGGTCACCATAAACCAAATGTGGTTGGTGTAGATCATTTTGATGAAAACGTAACTCGGGAATTTCTTGCGTTGAACGACTTTCTTTTTTCCGTTTCTTTCAACGACGTCGTCTTCAACGGGAATTTTTATATCAAAGATATAATCCTGAAGCGAGTTGTTTTCAATCATGTTGCGAAGGTCGGTTTCCACAGAATTCTCATAGCCTGAATACGTGTGTACAACGTACCATTTCGGTTGTTCGTTAATTTCCATAGCGCCCTCTTTTTAAATGAAAACTGTTGTCCATTTTCCGTTGACGATAAGACCGAACAAACCGCCAAGCACGTAGTCAATCGCAAAAAGAATAACGAAGAAAAGCACGACCACGACAAGAACGACTGCCGTGTTCTTTCCAACGTCCTTTCCCTTGAGCCACGTCACTTTTTTAAGTTCGGAAATTATGCCCTTGATGCCCTTTGCCATTCTTTGGAAGATGTTGGGCTTTTTGTCGGCATTCTTTTTCGCGGACTTTTTATTAGATTTGGAAGACTCATTTTTCGAATCAACGTTGACTGCAGCCACTTGTTTTTTGTCTTGTTGCTCAGCCGCGTTTTTTTCGATGGTCGAGGTTTCGGTTTTTGGCGTTTTCTTTGCCATATTGCCTCCTATCCTAGCCTAGCCTTACTTTGTTTCTCTGTGCAAGGTGTGCTTTTTGCAGAATCTGCAGTATTTTTGAAGCTCCATTCTATCAGGGTGCTTCTGCTTGTTTTTGGTAAGGTTGTAGTTGCGTTGTTTGCACTCCGTGCAAGCAAGAACGACCTTAACTCTTGCTCCTTTTTGAGCCATAGTAGCCTCCTTTTTGTTCTTTTTCAATACGACACCCTACACGGCAAGATTTTTGCCGTGTAGAGCATTGTTGTATATTTTATTGAAAGAACAAATATTATTCGATGATCTTCGCAACGACACCGGAACCAACGGTTCTACCGCCTTCACGAATAGCAAAACGGAGACCTTCTTCGATTGCGATCGGGGTGATAAGGGTGATTTCCATGTCGATGTGGTCACCAGGCATAACCATTTCAACGCCTGCGGGCAATTTGATGGAGCCGGTAACGTCTGTTGTTCTGAAGTAGAATTGCGGACGATATCCGTCGAAGAACGGAGTGTGACGGCCACCTTCATCTTTCGTCAAAACGTAGACTTGAGCCGTGAAGTGAGTGTGCGGATGAATGGAACCCGGTTTTGCAAGAACTTGACCACGTTCGATTTCGTTTCTTTGAACGCCACGGAGCAATGCACCGATGTTGTCGCCGCCTTCTGCGAAGTCGAGAAGTTTACGGAACATTTCGATACCGGTAACGGTGGTTTCTTTCTTTTCGGTGGAGAGACCGACGATTTCGACCTTGTCGCCCATCTTAAGGACACCACGTTCAACTCTACCGGTTGCAACGGTACCACGACCGGTGATGGTGAAGACGTCTTCAACAGGCATCAAGAACGGTTTGTCGGTATCACGTTGAGGATCCGGAATGTAGCTGTCAACTGCGTCAAGAAGTGCTTGGATAGGTGCAAATGCGGGATCGTCCCACTTACCTGCAAGACCTGCTTCCATTGCTTTCAATGCAGAACCACGGATGATCGGAGTGTCGTCTCCGGGGAAGCCGTATTCGTTGAGAAGTTCGCGAACTTCCATTTCGACGAGTTCGAGAAGTTCTTCGTCGTCGACTTGGTCGCACTTGTTAAGGAAGACAAGAATGTAAGGAACACCAACCTGACGAGCAAGAAGGATGTGCTCACGAGTTTGGGGCATCGGGCCGTCGGAAGCAGCAACAACAAGGATTGCGCCGTCCATTTGTGCAGCACCGGTGATCATGTTTTTAACATAGTCCGCGTGGCCCGGGCAGTCAACGTGTGCATAGTGACGCTTCGGGGTTTCGTACTCGACGTGTGCGGTGTTGATCGTGATTCCTCTTGCTTTTTCTTCCGGCGCCTTATCGATTTCGTCATACTTCATCGCTTGAGCTTCGCCCTTGGATGCGCAATACATAGTGATTGCAGCGGTAAGAGTGGTTTTGCCGTGGTCAACGTGTCCGATAGTACCGATGTTAACGTGCGGCTTTGTTCTTTCAAACTTTGCTTTTGCCATACTAGAATTCCTCCAATATTGTTTTTTGGTTTTTTTATTATTTATTATCCAAAGTATTTATATATATAATATTAAACTATATATACG
>CAVKIG010000070.1:0-7311 GCA_963656415.1 bacterium
TGCCCCGGGTGTCCGTTCGGTTTGCGTTTTACGTTGCGACGAGCGGTGTAGTCACTTTGACGTTTTTATAGTGCAGTCTTATCCGAATTTGTGGATAGGTTGCAAACATAACATCGGCAATTAAGCCGTATTGTTTTCGATGTCGTTTTGACGGCATTAAATTTATTGCTTGAAAAATCAACTTTTTGGTGTTATCATCTTATTATAAGATATGTTGGGGAGTGAGTTTTCCGGTTTAAAAGTCATTCAATGTATCTGCAAAAAAATTATGGGAGTTTAAAATGGCGAAAAGAAACGAAATTAAGTCCATTGTTTTCTTCATGGCAACTATAATGTGTATCATACTATTGATACTTGGATTGACATCGTGTGAACCAACACCTAAGTTAGAAGAAAGAAAGAATTATATAGAAGAAAATGGATGGAAGGCATTAATTATTAGTGAGGACTCAAAAGAAGCAAAATTAATAGGAAATAGAGAAGCTACGGTTGTCAACGGAGAGGCTGTGCTGCCATCTTCAATAAAAGGCTATGAAATATATTATATTCGTTGCACTCTTAACGGTACTTCATTTGTATTAACGTACTATGAACTAATTCCCGACAAATTATTTATCCCGGGAGTAAACTATTGTTTTTCTGCTGGGGAATGTATAACGTTGGCAAATGAAAAAATGATTTTTTTAAGCGTTGACGTCAATTCGTACAAAAATGGTTTTTACTCGGATTTTTCGCCACAAAGACATTGTCCTTACCAAGACGGATATATTCAAGGCTATTATGTGGCAAAAACATATTTGGATGAGTTCCAGACAAAATACAACTCATATACATGCGGTGATATAAAGGCGGCAAACGTTTCTTATTATTACAATTACGAAGATGCGCCAAACGGCGGATATTGTTGGATAGATGATTTGGACGAAGGGGAGAAAATAAAGACTATCCCGCGAGAACCTGAAAGAGAAGGATATATGTTTGGCGGATGGTTTTTGGAAGAACAATGTTTAACAAAATTTGATTTTGACACTTACACAATGGATGGAAGCGGGGAGTTGGAACTCTTTGCAAAATGGATAAAAAAATAATTGTTATCATTTTTTAGCATCGTGTTTTGTGTATCGAAGCGGTCTAAAAAAGTATGATTTAAATGTCGTAAGACAATCAAAAAAGCCACTAATTAGTGGCTTTTTTCAAATATTCTTCGTGTTTGTTCGGGGTGGCGACGACGGTTTGATAATTGACGTAAATCACTTGCCCCGGGTGTCCGTTCGGTTTGCGTTTTACGTTGCGACGAGCGGTGTAGTCCACTTCAACGTTGGCGGTTTTGGTGCTTGCGGTGATTTCGCTTGCGATTTTTATGACGTTGTCGGGCACTTCTCGTCCGTCGGTGACGATTATCGTGTGTGCGCCGTGGTCGTTTTTAAGGTGCATCCATATATCCGACGACGAAGCCGTTCTGAACGTCAATTCATCGTTTTGTACGTTGTTTTTTCCGCGATAGATATAAAATCCGTCCACTTCGTAGATATAGGGCGGTTCTGCCTTTTCTTTGCGCACTTTCTTGACAGATTTTTGTTTTTTGCCACCGCCGAGCGCAACGATTTCGTCTTCTATGGACGACAAGTCGCTCTCGTAGGGTAGATTTGCGATTTCGTCTTCAATTGACTTGACGTATTCGAGCAAATCTTTGTCGTCGGCAAGTTTTTTGACGGTGAATTCTTTCGTGCGTTTGAGCTTGTTGTATTTGTTGTAATACGCCGTGGAATTTTTGGACGGAGAAAGCCGCACGTCAAGCGGAATTTTCACTTCGGTGTTGTCGTAATAGTTGGTGCAAACAAGGCTTTCGTCGCCTTTTTGTATGCGATATATGTTGTTGACGATAAGCTCGCCGTATATGCGGAATTTTTCCATATCTTCGCACTCTTTGAGACGGGCAAGGTCAATCGCAACGTTCTTTTCCACCTTTTGGCGCAGGTGTTTTGCTTGTGTTGCGAGCGATTTCAGTCTTGCTTTGTTGCGAATATCCTTATCCGTATCGGTCACGAGCGCGTCGAAAGCGTCGCTCATAGTCGCAAATCGTTTGACGTTCGTTCCGTCGTCGAGACAGCGATAAACTATGGGGTAGACTTCTTTGTCTTGTATCACGCAAGGCTCGGATGAGATTTCGGGCGAAACTTCGCCTATGCTCGCAAACGCTTTTATGGTTGAAAACAAGCGTTCTTTTTCCGTTTGAGAGAGTGGAGCACATTCGCTTCGAAGCCCCGAACGGAGCAAAATCTCGCTTACGGTCGTGCCTGCAAAACCCGATACTTTGTCAAGGATAAACTTGTGCAAATCGCCGCCCGCAAAATTGTCAAAAACCGAAAAACAGTCGTTTAGATAGCTGATTTTCTTTTGTGCGACAGGGGCGTAGGTCACACCGCGCAAAACGACGTGGTCGCGTGCCATATCGAGCGGAAGATGTTTGACTGCGTCGAGAATGACGAGATTTTCATCGGTGAAAACGATATTGGAATATCTGTTCATGATCTCGACAAAAAGATAGAAGTCCTTGTCGTCGCGCATCTCGGTTTTTGCATTGAATTTGATTTGCAAAATGCGGTCGGCATTGTAGATTTTTACGCTTTCAATGCTTGCGTTGGTGAGATATTTGCGAAGAAGCATGCAAAGATTGGGCGCAACCATTGGACTTGCCTTTTTGCTCGTCGTGAAGTGAATTCTCGGCGCGCCGGCATTGCAGGAAACGACGAGACATCTGTTTTTGCCTTTCGAGCGCACGAAAAAGCGCAACTCGTCCGTTTCGGGTTGTTGAATCTTGTCTATTCTCGCGCCTTGCAATTCTTCGTTCAATTCTTTTGCAAGGGCGCAAAGTGCAAATAAATCGCTTCCCATACGCTACATTTTAGCAAGGTTTTGCAAATTTTTCAATAAAAATCGCAACTTGTTTGCAACACGCCGCAAAATCATTTGATTTTTACTGCTCTTTGTGATAGAATACATCTACTTGTTATAAAATATATATCCGCGCATCCCGTGCGGACATGGAGGACAAATGAACTACACAGTAGAAAAGTTGGAAAAAAGCCAAGTCAAATTCAATTACGTTGTGGACAAGGACAAATTCAACGCAGCAATCAAGCAAGCCTATGAAAAAACCAAGCACAAATATGCTGTTCCCGGTTTCAGAAAAGGTCATGCTCCGCAAAGAGTTATTGAAGGTATGTACGGTCAAGGCGTGTTTTTCAGCGACGCTGTAAACGAACTCATCGATTCTTCTCTCGAAGAACTCGAAAAAGACGAAAACTACGATTTCGTTGCTGTCGACAGCGTATGTGATGTCGATATGACCGAAGACGGCGGTGTGAAATTCTCAATCGTCATGGTTGTCAAACCCGAAGTCGTTCTCGGACAATATAAAGGTCTCAACGTTGCAAAGAAAGCGGTCAAAGTCACTGCAAAACAAGTGGACGAAAGAATCGCACAAGAACAAGAAAAGCAAGCGCGTCTCATCGACGT
Organism: bacterium; assembly: GCA_963656415.1. Lineage (GTDB taxonomy): Bacteria > Bacillota > Clostridia > Christensenellales > CAG-917 > CAG-475. The sequence continues at coordinate 3,520 of CAVKIG010000070.1, forward strand.
GGACACCGCGGCAGTCAACGGCAACACCGTGACTATCGATTTTGTCGGAAGCGTTGACGGAGTGGCATTCGAAGGCGGCAGCGCAAACGATTATGATCTCGAGCTCGGAAGCGGCACGTTCATTCCCGGATTCGAAGACAAACTCGTCGGCGTCAAAGCAGGCGATCAAAAAGACGTCAAAGTGACTTTCCCCGAGAACTATCAAGCGGAAAATCTCGCAGGTAAAGAAGCAGTGTTCGCATGCACCGTCAAAGCGGTCAAAGTGAAAGAACTTCCCGCAATCGATGACGAATTCGTCAAAGAAATCTCCGAATTCGACACTCTTGCAGAGTACAAAGCGGACGTTAAGGCAAAAATCACCAAGGAAGAACAAGACAAGGCAGACCGTGAATTTGAAGACGCAGTCGTCGAAAAAATCGTTGACGCTTCAACCGTTGAAATTCCGACCGCAATGATCGACCGCGAAGCGGACGACATGGTGCACGAATTCGAATATCGTCTCATGTATCAAGGTCTCAAACTCGACGATTATCTCAAATATCTCAACATGACGAGAGATCAACTTGTCGAACAATACAAAGATCAGGCAGGGAAGACCGTCAAAGTGCGTCTTGTTATGGAACAACTCATCAAAGCCGAAGATCTCAAGATCGAAGACAAGGAAATCGACGCAAAGATGGAAGAGTTTGCAAAAGAAAGCAATCAATCCGTCGAAGATTTCAAGAAGAATCTCCACAAAGAGCAAGTGGACTACATCGTCAATTCCATCATGAACGAGAAGTTGCTTGACTTCCTTACCAAAGAAAACCTTGCTGCAAAGAAACCCGCAGCAAAGAAAGCGGACAAAGCGGAAAGCGAAGAAACACCCGTCGAAGAGAAGAAGCCTGCTGCCAAAAAAACAACGAAAAAGACAGCAAAAGCTACGACCGACGCAGAATAATCGCTGTGCTTAATGTGTAAAATAAGAGTGTCCTGGGACGCTCTGGCTCGTTCCGCTTGCTCTTATGGCAAGCGGAATGCGTATAAAAAGAAAATTTTCGCCGAATTTTGCCCGAGACGAAAAAGTTTCGGGTGACGGCAGGCGGATACGACAATTCGTATCGCAAAAAAACGGAGTTATTATGAACGTGAAAAATCAACTTATACCTATGGTTGTCGAGCAGACCGGCAGGGGTGAACGCTCGTACGATATCTATTCCAGACTTCTCGAAGACAGAATTATCTTTTTGACGGGCGAAATCGACGATAACGTCGCGGATCTCGTTGTTGCGCAACTCATCTATCTCGAAGGCAAAGACTCCACGAAAGACATCAGTCTTTACATCAACAGCCCCGGCGGTTCGGTGTCTGCAGGCTTTGCAATCTACGACACGATGAACTACATCAAGTGCGACGTTTCCACGATTTGTATCGGTATGGCGGCATCTATGGGCGCATTCTTGCTCTCGTCCGGCGCAAAGGGAAAGAGATTTTCTCTTCCGAATGCAAAAGTCATGATTCATCAACCGCTCGGCGGCGCGCAAGGTCAGGCAAGCGATATCGCAATTCAGGCAAACGAAATTTTGAAAACGAAAAAGCGCATCAACGATATTCTTGCGCAGAATACGTCTCAACCGCTTTCAAAAATCGAAGTCGACACCGATCGCGACTTCTATATGACGGCGGAAGAAGCCGAAAAATACGGTCTCGTTGACAAAATTTTCTATTCGAGAAAATAAAGTCGGCAAAATACGAAATTATCCCAAAATTTAGCGTGATATGCGGAAAGTGACAATCTAACCGCATATATCGCGCTTGTTCGGAGTATATAACAATATGGAAAATTATCATAAGGAAACACATTGCAGTTTCTGCGGCAAAAGCGAAAGCGAAGTCGAGACCATAATCAACGGTCCCAACGGCATGACCATTTGCAACGAATGTATAGAAACTTGCGAGTATATTCTCAACAAAGGCAAATCCGCCGATAATTCGGGTTTGAGTTTGTACACGCCAAAGGAAATAAAGGCAAAACTCGACGAATATATCATCGGTCAGGACAGTGCAAAACGCGTGCTGTCCGTTGCCGTGTACAATCACTATAAACGCATAAGCCAACTCGGCGAAAAGAAGAAAAACGACGGAGTGGTGATTGAAAAGAGCAACGTGCTTTTGCTCGGACCTACGGGCTCGGGTAAGACTTTGCTTGCAAAAACTCTTGCACAGATTCTCAACGTTCCGTTTGCGGTTGCAGACGCAACGACGCTTACCGAAGCAGGCTACGTCGGCGAAGACGTTGAAAATATCCTTCTCAAACTCATTCAATCGGCAAACGGAGATCTGAAACGCGCGGAAATCGGCATCGTTTATATCGACGAAATCGACAAAATCGCCAAGAAAGGCGAAAACGTGTCCATAACTCGCGACGTGAGCGGCGAAGGCGTGCAACAAGCACTTCTCAAAATCATCGAAGGCACTGTTGCCAACGTTCCCCCGCAAGGCGGAAGAAAACATCCGAATCAGGAATGTTATCAACTCGATACGACGAATATCTTGTTCCTTTGCGGCGGTGCTTTCGTCGATTTGGACAAAATCATCGATCAGAGAAAGGACAATTCAAAACTCGGATTCGGTTCGGCTGTCAAAGGCACGGTGGATTATCGCTATGACGAACTTATCGAAGCGTTGCAACCTGCCGATCTTATCAAGTATGGTCTTATCCCTGAATTTGTCGGCCGTGTGCCTATCGTGGTCGGTCTCAATGCGCTCGATGAAAACGCGCTCGTCAAGATTTTGTCCGAGCCTAAAAATGCACTTGTCAAACAATATAAGTATCAGTTTGAACTCGACGGCGTGGACCTTGAATTCGAAGACGACGCATTGAGAGCGGTTGCCGCAAAGGCAATTCAACTCAACACCGGCGCACGCGGACTTCGTGCAATTCTCGAAGACGTGCTTCTCGAACTTATGTTTGAGATTCCGTCCGATGGCGACATCGAAAAAGTCATCGTCACAAAAGGCGCAATCGAAAAGACCGAAAAGCCTATCGTCGTGAGAGCGCAAGGCGTGAAAGAAGAAACAGCAAATAACATTGCATAATCTAAAAACAGCGCATTAGATGCGCTGTTTTTATGCTCTTTTGCAAAAATTGAATTATAAAACAAATTGTTGTAGGTGAACGAATGATAAAACAAGCGAAGTTTATTATATCCGTGGCTGACGGAAAGAATATTCCAACCTACGATGCGCCCGAGATTGCGATTGCGGGCAAATCTAACGTCGGGAAGTCTTCCTTTATCAATTTCATGGTGAATCAGAACAAACTTGCCAAAACGTCTCAAGAGCCTGGGCGCACGCGCCTATTGAATTATTTCGAGATAAACAACGGCGAGTACTATTTTGTCGATTTGCCGGGTTACGGTTATGCAAAGGTCAATCGTCAGGAAAAACAGAAGTGGGGCGCGTTGATTGAGAATTATTTTCAAACGAGCGAAAATCTAATCAACGTATTCGTGCTTGTCGATATTCGCCATGAGCCGACCGACGATGATAAGATGCTCATCAACTATTTGTATTCCTATCGCATTCCGTTCACGATAATCGCAACGAAGGCGGACAAACTTTCTCGTGCTCAACAACAAAAGTGCAAGGCTGTCATAGCGTCTTCGCTTTGTGTGGGGGTGAAAGATATTCTTGTCACATCGTCTCTTGCCAAGACGGGTAAAGACGATGTGCTAAGTAAAATCGACGTCTTGCTCGAACATCGGAATTCGCTTAAATTATCCGCAAGAAACGGCAAGCAAGGCGGTGAAT
>CAVKIG010000071.1:0-7274 GCA_963656415.1 bacterium
AAACACTCCCGATCCGCAACCCAAGCCGCCAACGGAAGAAGAGATTCGCAATGCGAATATGTCTAAAAAAGACGGCGTTGAGTACGGTGAAGACATTGAGATTGAATACGATTCGCAAATAACGGGCGCAAAAAAGCACGCAATGGTGACACTTCCGGTCGGATATACCGAAGAAAAGTCCTATCCCGTGCTATATTTGCTTCACGGAATGGCATGCGACCATCACGCCTGGCTTGACGATTGCAACGCAAAATACATCGTTCAAAATCTTGCGCTCGAAGGTAAGGCTGAAGAAATGATTCTCGTGTCCGTAAACTCCATTGTGAATGAGACGGAGATAGCCCCGTCGTTTACCGACGACTCGTACGCTCCTATGTTCGACAAGACTGCGGACGAAATCTTCACGTCTCTTATGCCGTATATCAACGAGCATTATTCAATGCTCACGGGCAAGCAGAACACAGCAATCGCAGGATTTTCCATGGGCGGAAGAGAAACTCTTCTCACGGCGTTTGCGCATCAGGACGCTTTCGATTACGTAGGAGCGTTTTCGTCGGCGGGCTTCGATAAAAAAGTCATATCCTTCAACAATGCCATTCCCGATTTCAAATACGACGAAGGGCAGTCTTTCAAGGTGCTTATGCTTGCAATAGGCAATATGGATACGATGACCGGCGGCGTCACTCCCGGCATCAAAATCAAATTTGACGACAACGGCATAGAGTATCAGTCAAAAACGTACACCGGCGGACACACGTACGGCGTGTGGAAAAACGCACTTTACGACTTTGCCGTGCAACTGTTCAAATAAACGCAGGGATTGAAACGGGAACATAATTTTACGTCTAAAATATGAAAACTTAATATGAAAAGAAAAAAGATTTGGTGATTGCCAAATCTTTTTTCTTGCAGATGAGAAATTTGTCTATGTGCCGCAACGTGCTCTTTGCAGTGTATAGGCACGGAAGTTTGTCCGATTGAAATTATTCTCGTAGTGACGAATATCTTTGCTTCCTTCGTGTCCCAAAATCCCTTTCGTCAATAGTTTTCTTTTGACCGTCAGGCGTTTTGAGAATTTCTTGATTGCTCTTGCAACATACGTGACAGGAATGCTTTCGTGCGGTCTTCTTTCGGAGAAGTGAAGATTTCGTCGGGAGAGCCTTGTTCGACGATTACGCCGCCGTCCATAAACACTACCTTGTTTGCAACGTCTCTTGCAAAAGCCATCTCGTGCGTGACGACGAGCATAGTGAGACCGCTTTCGGCAAGGTCTTTCATGACTTCCAGCACTTCGCCCACCATTTCGGGGTCGAGAGCGGAAGTGGGTTCGTCAAACAGAATGACTTCGGGGGACATAGCAAGGGCGCGAGCGATTGCCACGCGTTGTTTCTGACCGCCCGAGAGTTGTTTCGGCTTTGCGTTGACGTATGCGCTCATGCCGACGAGTTCGAGATATTTGAGCGCAATTTCGTTGGCTTCGGCTTTCTTCATTTTCAACACTTTTCTCGGCCCGATAGTGCAGTTTGAAAGCACGCTCATATTGTTGAACAGATTGAATGATTGAAACACCATAGTGACTTTTTCGCGGTATTTTGGTGCGGATTTAGTCTTGGTGATGTCTTCGCCGTGATAGTAAATCTCGCCCGCAGTCGGCGTTTCAAACAGGTTTATGCAACGCAGAAGAGTGGATTTGCCGCTGCCCGAAGAGCCTATTATGCAAGTCACGTCACCTTTGTATACGTCGAAATCGATGTCTTTTAGCACTTCGTGTTCGCCGAAATTTTTGCCGAGATGTCGTATCTCGATTATCGGTTCTTCGACGCGATTTTCATCGAAAAGGGAAGTTGACGAGTCGTTTTCAGTGCTTTCAACCGCCGTTTCCGCATTTTGAGCCGTATTTTCGATGTCGTTTATATTTTCGTTATTTTCAATTCTTTCGTCGTTTTTCATTGTTGATTTTCTCCCGTCGCTTTGTTTTCTCTCACGATAGATTCGGCGTCCATATTTTGCGAGCCCATGATTTGATAGTCTTTTTTGCCGTCCATTTTCTTTTCGACAAGACGCAGGATTCTGGTTATCGTGAACGTCAGCACGAAGTATATCGCGGCAATCACGAGATATGTTTCAAACGTTGCATAAGTGTTGAGCGCAATGGATTTGCCATAGAAGAACAGTTCGGTGAAGCCGATGACGTTCAAAACGGAAGTGTCCTTGATGTTGATGACAAATTCGTTTGCAACGCTCGGCATAATGTTGCGCAGTGCCTGTGGAAGAATGACGTTCCACATAGTCTGCGAGTGCGTCATGCCTATAGCTTGCGCACCTTCAAACTGCCCTTTGTCAACGGATATTATGCCGCCGCGCACGATTTCGGCCATATATGCGCCCGTGTTTATTGACACGATGATGAGACCTGCAAGCGTGACGTTCATTGTGTTGCCGTCGTTGAGAAGTGCAAAGCCCCAGAATATGACCATTGCCTGCACCATCATAGGCGTGCCGCGGAACACTTCGATGTATATCGACAAAATCACGTCGCCTATTTTTTTGAGCACAGCAAGGAATTTGTTTTTCGGTTTATCGAGCGTGCGATACATGCCGATAAGAAGACCGATAAACAAGCCTACGACCGTGCCGACGATTGCAACGAGAATGGTGTATCCTACGCCTTTGAGAATCCAAGCGTAATACTTTTGGAAAATGCCGCCTATTCTCGTGAAAAACGTCGATTGCGTTGCAGAACTCGAATTTTCGGTGGAGTATTGCACCGCACTTTCCATAAGGGAGAGACGTTCGTCTGCGCTTATGTCCGAAAGCACGTTGTTGATTGCGTCTTTCTGGTCGTATCCGTATCTCATGCCGATTGCAAGAGACGTGTCTTCCGCGCTTGCTTTGAAACCGTTTTCGTTGTTTTTGAGATGAACGTAGGTGAGTTGCGAGTTGGCGGCGCAGTCCGCAATTGCGCCCGGCTCTTCTGCAACGTATCCGTCAATAGCCTTTGAGTTGAGCGCAACCGTCATATCGGGGAACGTTGCCATAGGCGTGCCGCGAGTTATTCCGTAGGTTGGCGCTTGCGCTTCGAGTGCTGCGTCGTGGAACGTGCCTTGCTGAGCAACGAGATTTGCGCCTGCAAAGTCCGAAAGAGAAGTTGCGGTTGCATATCTTCCGTCTTTTCTAACCACGATGACGAGATTGCTTTCGTAGTACGAATCGGAGAAGTCGATAGATTCGCGTCTTTCGGCGGTCGGACTCATACCTGCGATGATAAGGTCAAGCGTGCCTGTCTTTACACCGGGGACAAGAGAGTCCCAGTCCAGTTTCGTTATGACCAGTTCTTTTCCGAGAGCGTCTGCTATGCGCTTTGCGATTAGTATGTCGTAGCCGTTGGCGTAACCTTCGGCGTTGGAGATTTTAACAGCGCCGTTTGCGTCCGTCATTTGCGTGAAGTTGAAGGGAATGTATGCACACTCAAGCCCTACAACAAGTTTTTCCTTGTGCTCGTCACCGTTTTTGTTGCAGGCAGAGAGTGCAAACACGCAACCGACGACGACGGTCAAGACCAAAATCAAAGATATGATTTTGACGGTTCTTTTCATTTTTTTACTCCTGAAAGTTGTTTTTCATCTTGCTTTGCGGATAAAAAAAGCCGCAATGCTAACAACATTGCGGCAAAAAAACCGACTCAATGCTGATAGCGCTCCACTTTGCAGTGACAGTACAACGCATATTTTGCGTTGTCCCAAGAGTGATCGTTTCAGACCAAACGAAACATTCTTTCGGCGAGTTTTCCTTTGCCACCGCAACGAAGTCTGCGTTGTCGGCTTGTCATAAAACTCGCGCCTCTATCAAGTTGATGTACAGAGTGTAGCACAACGCTTTCGCAATGTCCAGTAAATCAAGGCAAGTTGTGAAAAAAGTCGTTTTTCGTCGAATATCGGCGTTGACACATTCTTCAAAACTTGATAATATATTTGTCGGGGCGCGCACCTTAAGGCGCGAAAAGGAAGGATATATGAGAGAAGTCATTGCTTTCAGAAGAGAACCGTACGGGGTTGTGATAGGCATTTTCGGACCCGTTTGTTGTGGATTTGTAGCCGCGTTTATATACGGTCTTATCGTTGATTTCAGCATAGGGCTGGTGATTGCGTTCGTTTTTTGCTCGCTGTTGTTTATAATCGGGTTCGTCGTTCTCATGATAATGTCAAAGTTTGTGCCCAAAGTCATTCTCGAATACGATAGAGAAACCAACGAAATAATTTACAACGAGTATAACAACGTCGCACACAGAATATCTCCCGATAAAATCGTGGACATCGTGGGCGGAATAAGTCCGTACCAAGTGAGAGATTTAGGGCGTTGGCTCGATATAATCGTCAAAGAAGGCGAAACAGAAGGCGACGAGTTGAACGACAAAAGGGAATACTACAAGACGTATCACGTGCCGCATATCGACCACCCCAAAGCAATCAAACGCAATATCGACAGAATAAAGAAATACGGCAAGGACGCCGTTCTCAACGACGGAGAAACCGCTGAATACGAAAGCGAAGATTAATCAATATGAAAAATGTTTCATATTTGTTGACTTAACGGAATGGCGGTGGTATATTGTAGGCGAAAATAAACAAGGAGCGTGCAATATATATGATTGAAATAACTTTGCAAGTTGAAGGAATGCAATGCGGTATGTGCGAGTCGCACGTCAACGACGCAGTGCGCAAAGCGGCAAACGTGAAGAAAGTCACGTCTTCGCATACGGCAGGCAAGACCGTCGTCATCGCAAACGACGACACCGACGTTGAAGCAATAAAGCAAGCGATTGCAAAAGACGGATACGGGGTTGGAGAAGTCACCGTAAAACCGTACGAAAAGAAAGGTCTTTTCTCTTTCTTGAAGAAATAAGATTTTTGGCGGATAAAAGTTTATAGCACTATGAAGAACGGTCTGTATTTGACGGACTGTTTTTTCATAGTTTTCGTTTTATATATTACGTTTTTGCGACAAATCCGTGTTTTCATAAAACCGCTTCGCTTTGAGTCTGTTTATTGGAATATATTTATCGGATTATTATGTCTCTTTTAGCAATTGACCGTTCAATTTTGCAGACGTTTTGCGTTTTTGTTTTCAGGAGAATAAAATACCGACGCCACCCAAGCGGGTGGCGTCGGTATAAGTTAAATAGGGGGGAAATAATTAGCCAAGTACGTACGCAAAGGATGCTGCGGTGTTTGCGCAAGTCATCATGGTGAAGAGCAGAGTGTTTATCACAGCTCCCAGCCATACGTTGCCGGTCTTTGCGGTCATTCTTCTCGAAATGACGGTGGAGATTGCAAGGATGGGCACCATCGGGATAAGCACGATGTATCCGAGTGCCATATCCTTTTGCCACAACACGCCTGTCGTTGTAAACGTGCCGTATTGAATTGCAATCATCAAGAGCACGCCGATTATGTTGAAGAACACGTTGATGAGAATCGTTGCCCATTCGGGAAGGTTCTTTGCGCGGAAGCCTTCGTTGAAGATTGCGCTGACGCTGAAGAAGATTCCGAAGAAGAGTGCGTATCTCATCATTGTGGGCAGCATTTCGACGTTGAACACCTTGATTGCGAGCGTCCAGATTCTGAAGTCAACGGTCCATGCTTGCCAGTTGATATAGGTGACGATATACACGCTTGCGACTGCGATAATGCCGAGCAGCAACGTCTTTGCAAGACCTTTTATTCCTGTTTGCACTCTTGCGGGAGCAAACGGATTTTCGGTGTGGCTGCTTGCTTCTTCCTTAAATCTGAATCTATTGACCGTGCCGTTGATTGCCCACAGGAAGAGCACGACTGCAAGTGCGAAGAGTGCGGTGCAGACTGCCCATACGCACACCCAGTTGGTCGTGTCTTGCGGATAGAGTTGGGTGTTGGGGAAGAATTTCTTGCCGAATTCGGTGCATATCGGTTGAATGGTCAGTCCCGAGAAGATTGCCACTGCGATTGCGCCTATCCAGTAGGTCAGATGCTTTTGCACGCCGTGAAGCGGAGCGGGTTCGAGCGGCTTGTTTCCGACCCAGACCATTTCGCCGTTCTCGTTTGCGACTTGTTCGCCGACTGCGATGGACTTGAAGAATCTCGTTTTGAGAAGGAGTCCGACGAGCGGGAAGAGCATTGCGATGACTGCGATGAGACCGAGAAGCGAGAACGCTTCTTTAAGCCACCAGGTTTGTTTGCCTTCTACAATGTATTTGTGTCCGTTGGGAGTGCCGAATGCGTTGTAGAAGAAGTTTACGACAGCGTTTGCGCCTTCAACGGATTCGTGGTTTTGCGGGTGAACGCCTGCGATTTCGTATATAGCGCGGAAAGTTCCGTCAACTGCTTGTCCGCCTTCGGGAGTGACAAGTTCTGCGCCCGTTGCGGTCTGTTTGTAGATGCCTTTGTTGACAATCGTGTCTTCAGCGGTGAGACCAAGGAATTTCTTTGCGGTTGTGGTGGAAAGAAAATCTCTTGCAATCGTGCCGCCGTTTTCTCTTGTGGTGAAGAAGAATTCGTCGTCTTTTGCTTTAAGGAAGCCGACGGATACGTCTGCGCCTGCGCCCATAAACGAGCTCCAAGCCTGCATCAAACCTGCAGAGACGATGCCGACGTTCTTGTCCGCCATAAGCGTTGCCGCCGTGGTGTAACCGCCCATCGAGTGACCGGAGATACCGATTTTGGATTTGTCGACGATGTCAAGGTTGTATAGATACTTTGCAGAGTCGTACAAGCCGTTTGTCGCCATCATTGCGTTTTGGCTGCCGCTGTTGTCGTAGTTGCCGTGACCTTCGCGGTCGACGGTGAGAACGATGAATCCGCGGCGAGCAAGCTCGATTGCGTTCTGAAGTTGCATTTCACGGTTGTTGAGATATCCGTGAGTGAGAACGACTGCCGGAAGCGGATTTTCGGGGCTTGCGTCCTTGGGGACGAACAATATACCCGACACCACTTTGCCTTTGACGGCGGTTTGAGTTTCGACGGGCGTTCCGTCTTCTCCAACCGTCGTTGTTGTGATAGTTCCCGTGTTTTTCTCGTCTCTCAGGTCGGTTACGGTCACTTTGAAACCGTCCGATTGAACGCACGATGCACAGAAACTGCTTACGAAAATAACGAGCAGGCAAACGACAAGGAAAATAAGGTTGACTTTGTTTTTCTTGCAGAAATTTGCAACGTTGTTTTTTACGTAATCCATAATTTTCTCCTTATAATATATTTTTTTTGTTAAATTTCTCACGGGCGCAGCGCCCAAGACCTATC
>CAVKIG010000072.1:0-7127 GCA_963656415.1 bacterium
TCGCTTGTACTTTACGTCAAGTCCGACGCTCGATTTGCTCGCCGCCGTTGCGGCTCGTGTTCCGTCTTTTAAGTTACACATACCGTTAATAAGTACGCTCCGAATAAGTTTTCGGAAAGGCTTTGCCTTTCACAGTTATTCGCTACTGCGCGTTTTGTAAAAAATGCGATAAATAGATGAATGACGCGAAAGTGCCCCGAGAATGACAACCCTAATGTACAAACAGTACATGAGTTGGCAGGCTCGGGGCACTGACAAAGTCAGTCGCTATTTAGCGCATTTTTTTAGTCGCGCTCGTGGGCGACGCCAAAGTCCGCATAATAATTCAATGCCACGCAATCGAACGAATTGTCGCTCTTAAACTCGATGCGCGTGCATCCGCGTTGAGAGTGTACTTTATATATGCCTGCGTATGCGAGATAGTCTATGGACATGCCGTAGGTGAGACGGATTGAACGGTCTGCGCCGGCAGGCGTGAATTTGACGGAGAAGTTGTTGTAGTGGTCGTGTCCGCAGAAGATGCCTTGCATGTAGTGCGTGAGACCCGTTTCAAACAACGTATCGGTGCCGCTGCCGCAGAATACGCCGTATGTGCGGACGCCGTTTTTCTTCTTGTCGGACTCACCCATCTTGCCGTAAATGAACTCTGTCGTTCCGCGCTCGGTGGTGACTTTCTTGCCTTGAGTCATTTCTTCACCGCTGTCGATAACGTTTGCCCATGCGCTGCGGTATTCTTCAAGCGGAATGTGGAAGAAAGCAACGTTATTGACGGGATTTCCGCCGTTGAGAGCGGAAAGTCTCTCGATTTCGGTTGCGTACCAGTCGATTTGGCATTGATGGATGTTGTCATATTTCCATGCGATTCCGAAATAGTCGCCGTCGGTGTAACTGTGGCTATCGAAGGTCACTACGGTCTGATTGATAGAACCGTCGCTGTTCTTTACGACTATCATATCGTTGCCGAAGCCGCGTGCGTCGTCACCGATGTAGTCTTTTTCATCGCAGAATCCGCGACGGAACAAGCAATACTTGAAGCCTGCGCCTTCGTAGTAGTCGCAGATTTCGTCACGGCCGTAAAGGCTGTAAAGTTCGGTGTCGTGGTTGCCGAAGGCAAACGTCCAGTACACGCCGAGAGTTTCCATCATATTTGAGAAAATCTTGGTTGCGTTAAGGTTGTTGAACGTACCTGCTTGGAAAGGAACCGGGTATGCGATGTCGCCGGTGACGACGACAAGGTCGGGTTGTTCTTGTCTTATCATGGTTGCAACAGCGTTCATTGCCCATGCGTCTTTCTGTTGAGAGAAACTGCCGCCGCCGATATGTACGTCGGTGAACTGCAAGACCTTGAAGTCTCTGCCGTCTTCTTTGGTGAACGTCCAGTATCCCGTGTCGCTGTCTTCAGGCTTGACGGGTGCAAGTTGCGTATGCTCGGTGTATTCCACCTTTTCGTAACTCGTTGCTTGTTTTATGAGAGCGTTCGTTCCGACGGTGGTTGCGATTGCGCAGCCACTGAAGAAGATGACTATTGCAAGCACTATGCTGCCCGTGATGATAAGCGCTTTTATCGTGCGCTTTTTCTTTTGTTCGGGAGTGAGTTGCTTTTTGGCTTTTTTGCCTTTCTTTTGCGCTTTCTTCTCTTGCTGATCGGAAAGGATGCCTTCTTTTTCGAGCGTTTCGTCCGTGTTTTGCACGGTTTCGTCTTGCTCGGTGGCGATTTCGTTCTTGATTTCGTCGCTCATGATTTTTCTCCTTGTTTTGCTATCTTTTGTTATAACATATTTATTGTAACACGGAAAATATCCGTTGTACAGTCCGATTGTTCATAGATTTGGTTAAATCAGTTCTGCGTTGCATCGGTTTTGTCGGCGTTTCGCTCGTCGTTTTCCCCGTTTTCGACTTGTTCGTCGTTGTCCGTCACTCTTATAAACGTCACGTCCGCGCCGCACGCTTCGGCAACTTCGTCGTGAAGCACTTCGGGCAAATCTTCTCCGTCACAACTTATGAACACGTCTCCGACTTTCGTGCCGAAACCGTAATCGTGCAAAACGACTTTTTTGACGGTTGCACCGTGTTCTTCGCACGCGCTCGCAATGGCTTTTCTCTCGTCTTGCGCGCCGTCTCCGACGACGATTGCTTTTACGTTGTCAACGACCATTTTTATCGCAACGACGATGATGAACACGCTCACGACAATGCCGAATATTGCGTCCACCGCATAGTTGACTCTGCTCGATACGGCAAACGAAACGACGCTCGTCGTCGTCACGCCTATATCGAGAAAACTGTCAAGCATAATCGCCTTTATCGCGGACGATTTGATTTTTCTGTTTGCAAAATAATAAAGCAATCCCACGCCGAGTTTTACGGGAAGCGTGGATATGATAAGCACGCAGTTTTCCCAACTGAACCACACGGGTTCGGGCATAGCCATACGATTGAGAGAGCGGATAAAGAACAATCCGCCCACCACGACGGCAACGACCGAAACGATAAATCCCGCAAGATATTCGCCCCTGCCATAGCCGTACGGTGCTTTTTCGTTTCTCGGCACAAGCAACGCTATAAAGAACGCAAGCGTAACTATGCAAGTGATGATGTCGAGCAAACTGTTGGTGGCGTCAAGCATTATGCAAAGGCTGTTTGAACTAAGCCCGACGTACATTTTTATTATCGCAAGAGCCACGTTTATCACTATACCCACGGCAATAAGTATTATCGATTTTTTAACGCGGTCTTTCATTTGACGTCACTTCCTTGTCTTCTTTGACTTTTGTTCTTTTTGCCGTGGCGCGCTTTCTTATTCACGGCACTTTCAACGCATTCGCTATTTGCACTATTTTCACAAACGCAGGTTTTATCAGGCGTTTTGCGCTCGTAAACGTATCGTTCAAGCCTTTTTCTGTCTCCGTTCACTCTTTTTGCAAGCACAACGGAAAGCGTGACTACGCACACGGAAAACACTCCGACGAGTGCGCAAAGCAGTGCGAAAACAAAGTCCTGACTTACGTTTGAAACCGCAATTATATTTTGAAAAACGACGCCGCTCATTTCAGAAATCTCCTTTTCAAAATAAGCACCGAAACAAGCGCGACGGTGACGCACGCAAGCGTACAAGCGATTGTAAGAAGCGCAATCGTAGCACTTGTCCACTCAAAACTTTCTACGGGAGGTTCTCCGTAAAACACTATCACGTTTTCCGCCCTGTCGAACTTCAAAACTCCGCCAACGCTCTCTATATCGAGCAAAGCGTTTTCGCCTTCGACGGCAAGCCATTTCACGCTGTCGGGATTTGACGCCCATGCGACAAAGTAAGGTTCTTCGGGCTCAACTACGTTGCCGTAATTGTCGGTGAGAACGATTCTGTATGCGCAAATTGTCCGAGCCCCGTCATAAGACTTTACGTCTTCAACAGATACGACTTCCACTCTTGCAGTCTTGAAATTTGCAAAGCCTTCGTCACTCGACACGATAAACGTTCTGCCGTCGGGCGCGGAAATTGCTACTTCCTTTGGATAAACGACGTATCTTCCGCCGTCTACGAAAGTGCTGTTCATATTGCGACTGACCGCCGTATAATTTTGATTTGAGCAAGTTGCGTAAATTCTGTACGCGTTGCTTGCAACGTCCTTGTTCACGTCGTCGGAATAGTACAAAGACACACCTACGCTCGCAACGTCGTCACCTGCGGCAAGTCTCGACTCGTCAACGTAAAACTCAACGTTTTCAAGCGGAACGAGTTCTTCACCGACAAGCGAAAAAGCGTCGGAAATGTAAACGTATACGTCTCGCTTTCCGACGGATACTTTGACTTGAACGTTGTCTACGTTCTCATAGTTTGCGCTGCCTGCGATATAATCGAAAAGCAAAGTATATTGTCTGTCGCTTGCAGGAAGCATAAACTCCGCCACGTTCGTGACGTTTGCAAAGGCTTCGTCCGTTTGCTTTGCGCTCGGCAGAAATTCTCCGCCGTCGGCTATCATTTTTTCATCCGTAACAAGACTTTTGAGATTGCTTGCGATTTTGCTCACGCTGTCGCCGTATACAATCGTCAAATCCTGAAAAATCGGCTTTTCAAGCGTTGCTTTGGTCACCGAGCAACGAACGGGCTCGCTGTATCTAATCGCAACGCGCGTCGCTCCGTCAAATTCAAAAGTTTCTGTCACGACGTATCTGACGTCGTATTCTCCGACGTCCACCCCTGCAAACAACAATCCGCTGCCTGCCGATTGAGCGTATAAGTCGGAATATCCTTCGCTTTGAACGTTCTTATATTGCAAACGAGTTGCGCTCACGCTTATCACCGCGGCATAATCCGCACTCACCGTGATACCGCTCAACGTCGAGTATTCCGCAGACGTTTTGTCAATCGCAGGCCGCGAAATCAAAGGAAGTTGAAACTCTATGTCGTAATATTCGGTGAGATTGCCGTGCGCCGCGTCGATTATGCCGCGAGACACGAGTTCTTGCTCGATTGCCTTGAAAAATTTTACGGAAACCGCATTCGGATTGTTGTAATCGATGAACCTGCCGCTTGCCGATGCGTAATCGAGTTTCACTCCGTCAAGATATAAATCCCAGTTTACGCCGTCGTCGGTCTTTGCGACGAAATGCGGCTTTTCTTCAGAAGAAGCAACCGCTTCGGGAGATGCGAGTGCAACGACGAAAAGCGCGACGAGCGCGCAAATTGCAATGATTGAAATTGTTCTCGTTTTTTTCGTCAAAGTCGTCTCTCTTTAGTTGTTCCGACTATGCGCAAACGCCGGCCATGCTAGTTTTCGCTTCCGCATATTTCCTATTTGGATATATGATTATAACATCAAATAAGCGTTTTAGCAATACGGGCGCGCGATAATGGTATATTTTAACTTATAATATATACAATTCAAGAGCGGATTTTATTGAAATAGTTTTGAAAACGTCCGTTTTTAATATTGTTTTAAGACGACGAAAGTAGTATAATAATAATCAAATTGTAAGGAAACGCAATTTCTTTCAGGAGACCACAATGAGAATACTACTTGTTGAAGACGAAAAAGAATTGTCCAGAGCACTCGCTCAAATGCTGATGAAAGACGGCTACGACGTGGATTGCGTTTACGACGGTGCCGACGGACTCAATTTTGCATCGACGGGAATGTACGATATAGTGCTTCTCGACGTTATGATGCCAAAACTCAACGGTTTTGAAGTGCTTGCAAAAATGCGCGCGAGAAAACTCGAAACACCGGTCATTATGCTCACTGCACTCACCGACGAAAGAGACAAAATCGAAGGACTCGACAAAGGCGCGGACGATTACGTGTCAAAGCCCTTCTCTTTCAACGAACTCTCCGCCCGTATACGCGCGGTGCTCAGAAGACGCGGAAAACTCCTTTCGGACAACAAACTCGAATATCAGAACGCTTCGCTCGATCTCACCACTTTCACGCTCTCGACGCAGAAAGGCTCTATCAATCTGACCGGCAAAGAATTTGAACTTCTGAGATACCTTTTCGAATACCCCAACTTCGTTGCCACAAAAGAAAATCTTATACTCAAAGCATGGGGACTCAACAGCGAATTCGAGTCCAACAACCTTGAAGTGTATATGTCTTTCCTTCGCAAAAAACTCTCTCATCTCGACGCGGATTTCACCATAGAATCGGTGCGCGGCGTCGGGTATCGTCTCAGCCAACCAAAAGCATGACACGGGGCGCGACACAAGTCGCGCTTTTGTTTTTATGTGACAAAATCGGCATTTTACACCGCTGTTTTGGCAGCATAAACTGCCGATTGGAGCAATATAGATGGATATCATTCGCAAACAACGCATTGAATATACCGTCACTTCGACGCTCATCTCCGCCATTTTTCTGCTTATCGTGCTGGGCGGTCTTTTCGGCGTTGTGTACGGCTCGAACGACATTTTTATCCGCAACAATCTCGACAAGGCTCTTGCCGATCCGCAAAACTACAACGAAGGCGTGCCAAACGATTTGAAGTGCGTCTTCATCTGCAAGTATGACAGCGGTCAATTTGAGATAATCGGCAACTTGAACATATATTCCGAAGAAGACGCCGAAAAAATCGTGTCACAATCTTTGGCGGTCAAGGACGGCAAATTCAAGGTGGGCAACCGCTACTTCGTCGTGGCAAGCAAGGAGTATGAACACGGCACTCTCTTTGCGCTGATAGACCGCACGTCATACCACAAACAACTGTCAAACACAGCGGTTATGGTTGCGTTGCTCTACTGTTGCTCGGTGGTGTTCGTCGCCTTGCTTTCATTGCTCTCGTCCGCAAGACTTCTCCACCCTGTCGCAACTGCGATGACCAAACAGCGCGACCTTATCGCCAACGCTTCGCACGAGCTCAAAACTCCGCTTACGATAATCGGAACAAACCTTTCGGTCATAAAGAGCGAGCCGCAATCTACGGTTGCCGACAACCAAAAATGGATTGATTCCATCACCGCGCAACTCGTGCGCATGAAAGACCTTATCAACAGTATGCTGGAACTTAGCAAGCTCGAACAGAGCGAACTGCCAAAGCAAGAAGTGGATTTCAGCTCCATTGTGGAAGGCGCGTGCCTGAGCTTTGAAGCAACCTGCTTTGAAAAGGACGTGAAACTCATCACCGAGATTCAGCCGTTTGTCAATCTCTACGGCGAGCAAAATTCGCTCGAACGTCTCGTGATAATTTTGCTTGACAACGCAATCAAATATTCGGGAGAAAAAGGAAAGGTCGGATTGAAACTTTGCGTGGAAAACAAAAAAGCGCATCTTTCGGTTATGAATACGGGCGAATGTATCTCAAAAGAAGATGCAAAACACGTTTTCGATCGCTTCTATCGCACGGACGGCGCAAGACAAAATCCTGACAACCAAAGTTTCGGACTGGGGCTTTCAATCGCGGCGGCAACCGTAAAAGCGCATGACGGCACGATAGAATGCCACGGCATAGAAGACAAAGGCACGGTGTTTGACGTCTATATACCCCTTATCCGCAAGAAAAAAGACGGCACTCCCGTCGTTCCGAAAAGAAAAAGCAATTTCAACTGCTAACAAAAAAGCACGGCATTGACCGTGCTTTTTTAATGAGTAATGAATAATTAACAATGAATAATTGCGGAAGGCGTAGCCTTATCC
>CAVKIG010000073.1:0-7091 GCA_963656415.1 bacterium
GTATTTTAGGTGTTCTAATCGGTCTAATTGAATATTTTCAAAATAAAATATCAATAGAAAATTTTTTACGATTTTGCGAAATTCAGTTTTTAAATATCCGACTATATCGCTAAAAATCAGATGCCGAAACGGAATATAACATCACCCGTTTCGAGTGCTTTTACAGTCACTTCGTGTTCGTCGACAACGGCATAGGAACGAACGGTGTCGGGCTTTGGCATACCGAGTGCGCCGACGCAAACGTAAATCACGCCGTCAACTTCTTCGACTGCTGCTCTGTGGAAGTGTCCGTAAAACACGATGTCGCCTTTTATTGCGTCTTTGCACGGCAAATCGGGATTGCATTTGTGTCCGTGTGTGAAGAACAATCTTCTCGCACCCCATTGCATGAAAAAGTCGTGTTTTATCTCAAAATCACTTATCATTTGATCAACTTCACTGTCACAATTGCCCTGAATTACGGTGATGTAGTCTTTCGACGAGTTGAGACGATCTGCGACTTTCATGGGCGCATAGCCTTCGGGAAGCGGATTGCGCGGACCGTGATTGTATATATCTCCCAAAAGCACGACCTGCGTGTCGGGATGGGTCGCCTTGTATTCGTCGACGATTGCGAAAAATCTGTCTATGTCTATGCTCGAACCGTGAACGTCCGAGCCAACGAAAATGCGCATATTCTTTTCTCCTTTTATTCGTTCCAAGTATAACACGAGCAAGCGATTTAGTCAAAAATTTTGAACGTAATGTATTATTTTATGGGATAAAATACGGGCGATTATAACATCCGCACGCATTTTGAAAATCTCGCTACACTTTTTGCGTTTTGGTATTGTCGAAATTTATCTTGTATGATATACTTATATAAAATATAAGGAGAAGACTATGAAAACAGTAAGACTTCGCACACCTTTTGAAGTCGGCGCGATTCCGCTCAGCGAATATCCGCGTCCGCAATTTGCAAGAAGCAGTTACGTCACGCTCAACGGCGAATGGGATTATGCCATACTTCGCAAAAGCGAAACTTTCGACGGCAAATATCAAGGAAAAATTCTCGTTCCTTTCTCTCCCGAATCTCTTTTGTCGGGACTTCCCGAAGGCACGAAAGTCACCCCCGACGACGCACTTTACTATCACCGCACTTTCAATCTCGCA
Organism: bacterium; assembly: GCA_963656415.1. GTDB lineage: Bacteria > Bacillota > Clostridia > Christensenellales > CAG-917 > CAG-475. Next base: position 1,153 of record CAVKIG010000073.1, read on the forward strand.
CCCGATTTCGTGAAGGCGCACACCGTCATTCACTTCGACGCCGTGGATATGATTTGCAGCGTAAAACTCAACGGCGTTTCCATCGGCGAACATATCGGCGGATACGTTCCGTTTGAATTCGACGTATCGGGAATCGCAAAAGTCGGCGAAAATGTCATCGAACTCGTCGTCACCGACCCTTGCGACACGTCTTACCACACTCACGCAAAACAATCGTCCAAGCCGGGCGGCATTTGGTATACTCCGCAATCGGGCATTTGGCAAAGCGTCTGGCTCGAAAGCATGGACGAAGTCTATCTCAAAGACGTCACTATCGTCCCGAATATCGACGACGATACAATCAATTTCAAATTTGAAAAATCCGCGGACGTCCCCGTCGACGTGCTTATTCTCGACGGCGAAAACACTCTGTTTGCAGGACAATTTGCAGGTGATACCGCTTCTGTCAAACTTGAAAACTACGAGCTTTGGTCTCCCGAAAATCCGAAACTTTACGACGTAGCGTTCAAAGTCGGCAACGACATCGTTCGTTCGTACTTCGGTATGCGTAAATTCAGTTGGGTGACGGACTCAAAGGGCTTCAAGCGTATGGGACTCAACAACAAGCCGTACTTCCACACCGGTCTTCTCGACCAAGGTTATTGGTCTGACGGTATGCTTACTCCACCGTCCAACGCCGCTCTCGAATGGGACGTGAAGATGGTCAAGTCCATGGGCTTCAATATGCTTCGCAAGCATATCAAAATCGAACCGCTCCGCTGGTATTATCACTGCGACAAAGAAGGCATTCTCGTGTGGCAAGATATGGTCAGCGGCGGAAGTAAATACAATTTGTTCTACATAGGTCTTCTCGCCACCGTGTTTGAATATCACATCAAAGACGACAACGAAGCAGGCTACAAGAAACTCGCTCGCGCCGACAAAGAAGGCAGAGACGAATTTGAAAGAGAACTTCGCGTGACGATGAATCATCTCAAAAACGTCGTTTCTCTCGCAGTCTGGGTGCCTTTCAACGAAGGTTGGGGACAATTCGACTCCGTGCGTATCACCAAGGAAATGAAGAAAATCGACCCCACTCGTCTTATCGACTCCGTAAGCGGTTGGAACGACCAAGGCAAAGGCACTTCGGATACGAAGAGTCTGCACATCTACTTCAAGCCATTGTTCGTGCCGAGAAACGACGACAGATGCTATATTCTCAGTGAATTCGGCGGATACGCAATCAAGACGGAAGGTCACATGTACAGTCCCGACAATCAATTCGGATACCGCATTTACAGGAAGCCCGAAAAGATTGCAAAAGCGATTGAAAAACTGTATACGAACACGATAATCCCGAAAATAGACAGAGGTCTTTCGGCAACTGTCTACACCGAAGTGAGCGACGTCGAACAGGAAATGAACGGTCTTGTCACCTACGACAGACGCGTCATCAAAGTGCCTATCGACCTTATGCGCAAAATCAACGCGCAACTTGTGATCAAAGACTGAGTAAAAACACTTTCGGCGCATTGCAAAATGCGCCGAATTCAATAATCTAACCGCACAAATGAGCATAGCAGACCAAATTTTCATCAACACTTGCAGAGACATTCTCGACAACGGCATAAGCGACGAAGACTTGCCCGTACGTCCGCACTGGCTCGACGGCACGCCCGCACATACGATAAAAAAGTTTTGCATCGTCAACCGCTACGATTTGTCGAAAGAATTTCCGATAATCACACTTCGCCGCACCGCATTCAAATCGGCTATCGACGAAATATTGTGGATATGGCAAAAAAAGAGCAACAACGTTCATGATCTCAACTCGCATATCTGGGACAGCTGGGCTGACGAAACCGGTTCTATCGGCAAAGCGTACGGCTATCAACTCGGCGTCAAAAGCGTATACCCCGAAGGTGAATTCGACCAAGTGGATAGAGTGCTTTTCGACTTGAAAAACAATCCGAGTTCCCGCCGCATTCTCACCAACATCTACAACTTCCAAGACTTGCACGAGATGCATCTCTACCCTTGCGCCTATTCCATGACTTTCAACGTCACGGGCAACAAGCTCAACGGAATACTCAATCAGCGCAGTCAGGACACTCTCACTGCAAACAACTGGAACGTCGTGCAATATGCGGTGCTTCTTCACATGTTCGCGCAAGTGAGCGGTCTCGAAGTGGGCGAATTTGTGCACGTGATAAGCGACGCTCACATTTATGACAGACATGTGCCGATTGTCGAAGAAATATTGCAAAATCCGCAATACCCTGCGCCTACGTTCAAAATGAACAAAGACGTTAAGAATTTCTACGACTTCACCGTGGACGATTTCGAACTCGAAAACTATCAATACACGAAACTTGAAAAGAAAATCGAAGTGGCAATCTGATGAAAACGATATTTGCAGTTGACAACAAATGGGGATTGGGCAAGAAAAACGACTTGCTCTTCAATCTCAAAGCCGATATGCGCCATTTTGTCGAGCACACGCGCGGCAAAGTCGTGGTTATGGGCAGCAACACCCTTTTGTCTTTCCCGGGCGGTATGCCGCTCAAAAACCGCGTAAACATCGTACTCAACCCAAACGGCACGGACGAAGACGCAAATGCAAAGGGCTATATCCTTGCGCGCTCTCTTGACGAATTGTTTGCCGCAATCAAACAATACGACCAAGACAACGTCTACGTTGTGGGCGGCGCAATGATGTATCACACGCTCCTGCCCTACTGCGAAACGGCATACGTCACGAAAGTCGACGCAGACGGCGGCGCGGAAGTCTTCCACGACAATCTCGACGAACTTGCCAACTGGCATTGCACAGAGCAAAGCGATCCCATAGACGACAACGGCTACACCATCCGCTTTTGCACCTACAAAAACTCCGACGTAAAATCGTTTTAAAGACGGAAATTTTTGAAATCTAAACAAGTAAAAAGCACTTCAACGCATCGGCGAAGTGCTTTTAATATTGTAGCCATTGGTCACATAAAAAGAAATGCCCGCAAAACTGCGGGCATTTTGTAAATATGAGATGAAATACCTATGCGCCTTTGGCGCGCACAAATACGATAATTTTGCGAAATTGCGGCATGAACATTTGTCCGTGCGTAAGCTGATAGCAAAAATTCTCGTCGCGGTTAGCAGACTAAAAATCAAACGAATAAAAGAAATGCCCGCAAAACTGCGGGCATTTTGTAAATACGCGATGATTTTTAGTCCTCGTCTTTCTTCGCAAACTTTGCTTTCAAATTCTTGAAGCCGTATTTGATGGTGTTTGCAAGCGTGTCGGGCATTGCCTTGATGTCAACGATCTTGGTGTTGTTGGTGATTGAATAGGACACGTATGCATAGTAGCCGATGAGAAGCACTGCAAGCACGCTGAACACGATATAGAACGGACCTGTCGTTTCAAAACTCGTGACCGACGAATTGATAACGCCGCTCTTGACGAAACCGCTTTGGTTCATAAGTTGAGCGAAGTTGATGAAGCCGAGCGTTGCGATGCCGCTTGTGACGAAGTACATTCTTCTGTCGCCGCTGATCATCGTATAGATGAGCGCAAGAGCCAAGGACAAGAACAAATACGTGTAGGTCACTTTGATTGTGAACACTGCGATGACTGCAAGCGTGAAGGACGCAAGAAGGATAAGTTCTTGTTTGTTGCGGTTCTTGAAGTAGAGCGAGATGACGTACGCTTCAAGCACGAGAATGAAGATAAGGTTGAGAATATTGACGCTCTTTTGCGACGTCTTGCCGTTCATTGCGACCATGCCGTAAAGGTTGAACGCATCCTTGACGAAGAACGTGGTGTTGGTCATTTCCTGAACCATAACTTTGAATCCGAAGAACGCGTCGCCTGCTTTAATCTGATGAATTGCGCAAGGAATTGTGAGCAAGTACGCAAGGACGACCGTACCGACGAGACCGAAGACGATTTTCGCACGGTTTGCCGTGAATTTCTTCATATTGTCGTTGTCCTTGATGTACATATACACGAAGTATGCGACGATAATGGGCGCAACGGCAAGAGCGCGGATGTCGAGCACTGCCGCAAGCGTCATGACGAAGTAAGTTGCAAGATACTTCTTCTCAATCATGAGAATCATCGATGCGATGACGAGCGCGATAAGCAAACACTCAAACGTGCCGTTGATGCCGCTCATAACGAGTGCAAGCGGAAGAATCGCATACATGGAAGCGTAAACGGTTGCAATCTTGTTTCCGACGCGTTTTTGACCGTAGAAATAAATCATGCCGACAACCGCAACGTCTGCTATGACGTTGATAAGGCGGAACACGATTGACGTTGCCATTGTGTCGAGACCTTGTGTGGTGAAACCGAGAATTGCAAGGATATAAAGTGCGCCCGGCGAATAAGTGCTTGTCGTGTTGAGCGCGGACATCTTCTCGAAGAAGTTGAACACGCCGTTGTTTACGCCGAGATATTCTTTTGCGACTTTTATCGTTGCGGTCATTTCACCGCCCATGCCGTACATCGTAAGCAAGAAGATAAGTCTCAAAAGCGCAGCGCCGAGCATAATCATGCACGCGATAAACCAGTTGTTGTTGTACCATTTGCTTGCGGTTTTGGGAGCTTTCTTTTCGTATGCAACGCTTGCGCCGAAATCGACGAATGCATCTTTTCTTGCATATACGCGCTTGATAAGGATATATGCGCCGCCAAGCACAACCGCGCCGAACAAAGTCATAAGAACGATGAAGCAAATGCCGTTTGCGTCGGCACTGGTCATGACGGTCTTCGCTTTCTTGAAGTTGACGACTTCATAGCCTTCTGCAACTTCTTCTACGCGTTGAACGGATACGTTGTCGAAATAGACTTTACCCTTGCAGGCGTTTTCCTGAGAACCTATGCAAAGCGCAAGCGTGAGATAGTCGGTGTTCTTGGGACGAACGTAGAACGTGCTTGTCACGAAACCGTTGGTTTTGGTTGAGTGAGACACGAATTTGTAGTCCACATTTTCAAGGAACGTCACGTATGCGCCGGTCTTGTTGGAAAGGTCGCTTTCGATCTTGAAATCGACGCTGACTTTGTAAATCTTGTTTGTGTCCACTTTGATGGTTTGTTGCAAATAGTTGTAACCAGCAGAAGTGTTGTCGATTGACAAAGCGTAGTTGTTGGAAGCGTCGTCGGAAACCTGTGATCTATAGAAAATCACGCTTGACGAAGACGTCGTCCAACCGTCAAACTTTTTCGTGTCGGTGTTGAATGTAGAAAAATCACCGTTTGTGACGAGTTCTTCACCAACTTCGTTGCTTGCGGTGTTGCAAGCCGTAAATGCGAAAAGTGCTAGCACACAGACTAGCACAATTGCACTTATGAAAACAATTCTTTTTTTCATAAATTTCTCTCCGAAAAACGGTAATTAGACTTCTTTAAGTTTTGCAGCCTTACCGGTTCTGTTCTTCAAGTAATAAAGTTTTGCACGTCTGACTTTGCCGTGACGCACCACTTGGATGCTGTCAATCTTCGGTGAGTGAATCGGGAACGTTCTTTCAACGCCGACGCCGAACGTAACGCGGCGAACGACGATCGTTTCGCGGATGCCGCCGTTTTTCTTTGCGATGACGGTTCCTTCGTAGGTTTGGATACGTTCTCTCGTACCTTCAACAACCTTGACGTTGACCTTAACTTGGTCACCGATTGCGATTTGGGGCAAGTCTTGTTTCATGCCTTCTCTTTCGATAGTGTCGATAATGTTCATATGGACCTCCTGTATTTTACCAAATGTTCTTTCACAAGCGTCTCTTGCCAGCGGAACATCCGAGTCACGCGTGTTATATTATCATAAATAAAGTTTATTAACAAGCGAATAAACAATAAAATATGACTTTTTAATGATTTTTTTGCATTTCTGACGCAAAATCGAGCGGAAATGCGCTATTTTCTGAAACTCACACGGTTCTTGGGATACTTTGCGTCGTTCTCC
>CAVKIG010000074.1:0-7012 GCA_963656415.1 bacterium
AGCCGCAACGGCGGCGAGCAAATCGAGCGTCGGACTTGACGTAAAGTACAAGCGATTGCGCCATGTTGTTGCGTAGCCGGCGCACAAAGCGAAGTGGTACAATAAGAGAAATGGCGTTAGTTATGTCTCGACCGAGTGTTGTCCCCCGCTACGCGGTCACCGTGGGTTCCCTTGCAAGGGGGAACGGTGATAGGGAAAACACCTGAGGAAAGGGGAAAGTTGCATTTAGGGTTTCAAACGCAAAACTTTTGTAGAGCCGTGAACAATATGCGCCTTACGGCTAGATCCTTCGACTACGCTACTCGCAACTGCTATGCTCGCGCATAGAACCTACGGTTTTGCCTTTTTCAAAGGCGCTGCTATGTAAATACATACGCTACGCAACCCTTGCAAGCAAGTTGCTTCGCTTTGCATTGACAGGATGACAGCTTGGGTGGGACACCCACACCCGAAACGAAAGCCGATTCGGAGCGTACTTAGTTCACTTATGTTGGGTTTGTGGTTTAAGATACAAATTTTACGGCGGTGATGCATTATTCAAGTTTTGATTTTTCGCTCTTGTATTGCGCCGAAAATTTTGATACAATATACGATATGGAACAAGGTGAGAAAATTATTGTAGATATTTACGATTTCGACAAGACAGCGATTCCATACGACAGCGCGCTTCATTATTGGTATTGGAGCATGCTCCATTGCCCGTGGACGCTTGTGCTTTTGCCGTTTCAACTTTTTTGGGGCTTTTTGATGGTCACAAAGATTTTGCCCGTGCCCATATTCAAGAAAATCGCGTTCAATTTTGTCAGGCTCGTCAACACCGAGAAGACGGTGAAGAAGTACTGGGACAAGCACGAAAAGGACATTTATGAATTTTTCAAGCCCGAAAATCGAGATCCGTCAAGAAAAACCGTGCTTATCAGCGCAAGCCCCGATTTTCTTATCGAAGAAATCGCGCGGCGCATGAAAATCGACTATTGCATCGCAAGTCCGCACAGCAAGGACAACGGACATCTGCTTGGTAAAGTATGCCGCAAAGAAGAGAAGGTGCGCAGATTGAACGAGATATTGCCAAACGTCGAAGTAGAAAACGTATTTAGTGACAGCCTCGATCATGACAGATACATATTCGCCCTTGGCAAGCATTGCTATCTTGCCAACAAAGGCAAACTCACCGAGATTGATTTCAACAAAGAAATCGCCGCTTTCGACGCAAAAAAGAAAAAGAAAAAACAATAAACATTGCTGCCGTGATTGGCAATCGCAACAAACCAAAAACAAAAAGAAAAGCCTGCTATGCGCAGGCTTTTTGTGTGTAATAAATGTAGTATCTTGGCCAAATCTTTGTCTTATATCTCGCGAACGTATTCGTCGCTCGGAAGTTTCTTGACGGAAAGTCTTGCTGCGAGAAGTTTGAAGAACTCTGCGATTTCAACGAACGGATCGTGTCCGCCGAATGCGCGGCATTTGTTTTCGGGAAGGTCGATTTCAACGGCGAACGTCATAATGAGAAGCATAATAAAGAACGTCGGGCCGAAGAAGTTCGTGTCTATCATTCCGTAGGCGTCAAACAAGATTGTGCCGCAAAGAAGCATGATGGCGGCAGGATTTTTGCGACTTGCAAGGAAAGTGCGATAGCGGAAGAAATAGAAGAATGCAAAGCCGATGACGCCTGTTATGCCCATAGTTGCAAGGATTTGCAGAGCGGTGGAGTGATACCAGTACGGCGTGTAGTTGTTGTGAGCCATACCCCCGAGATGATAGTCCCAACCCGAACCGAAAATCGGCCATTTTTTGAAGACTTCGATTGCTTCCGGATAAAGCATTTCCACTCTGCCGCTGCTGTCGAGACCTTTGTTGAGAATGGTGGTCAATATTTTGCTTACGTACTCGCCGTAGTATGCGCCGACGAAAATAATCGCCGCAAACAGCACGCCGAGCGTCACGCCGAAAAGCACCTTGTTTTCGGATTTTGCCATGACGTACAGGCACATAGCAGGCATTGCGATTGTGGTGAATAAAATTGCGCCGCGGCAACCCGTCGAAACGATAAATATGTATTCGAGTGTTGCCATTATCGCAAAAAGCGGCGTCGCTTTGTTTTTCTTTATACAGAAGTAAAGAGTGGCGGGTATCGTCATACTCAACGTCGGAGCGACGTTGTTCGGACCTGCCCAGCCGAGAGCGACGTTTTTCATCACCATGGCGTTTATGACTTCGTCGAAATTGTCGAACGACGAGAAGTAAACTATCATTTGAGCGCATATCACCACGCCCATTGCAAACAGCACTTTGAGAATGTATTCCGCCATGCCTTTTCTGTCCTTTTCATCCTGAGTCACGACGAAGAACGAGTACGACGTACCTGCAACGAGCACGAGTGCGAGAGCCGCCAAAATGGCGAGCACGTTTTCCGTGGGCGTACCTGCGCCGCCGAGTGCAAACGGGATTGCGAGTGCCAGAAGCGAGCAATGGAAACCTTTGATTTTCTTGGGAGAGAGAAGGGACAGCGAACGCCTGTATCTTATGAGATTGAACAGTGCGCCCACAAGCAAAACTATCACGAGAAAAAGAAGCCACGCGTAATCGTCGAGACGGTGACGGTTGGAGCGGATTATCAGTGTGAACATCATCGCCACACACAACACTTGTTTCGTGCCTTTTCCGAAGAAAAGCGGAAGTATCGCAACGAGAGCAAGCACCGCAAGCATAGGTGCCCAAACGTCGAAACACCAACCTATCAGTATCATGACGGCGGCAAACAAAATGAAATAGTCCGATTGAATGAAACGAGTTATAACATTCAAAGTTTTTTGAAATTTTTCTTTCATGATTTATGTCTTCTGTATATTTTCTCCCCTTTCGGTGAAACAAGTATACCACTTTTGCCTGCGCGTGTCAACGCGCGACGCGCGCATACGAATAAGGTATGTCCGACGTTGACAAAACGTGCATTAATTGCTACAATTATTTAAGAAATATACAAGCGAAAAACGCGTGCCGTTTTTGTGCGCGTATTCGCAACGGAGAACGGATTATGAGATTTTCAACTACGCTTGCACCTTGCAGTGAAGCCAACGTTTCGGTGTACGACGACGTGAGAATAAGCGTGCTTTCGGACAGAATCATACGCGTCGAAAAAGGTGCGTTTACGGACAACAAAACGCAGATGGTTGCGTGCAGAGATTTTGCAAATCCGCATTTTACAGTGCAAAAAGCGCAGGATAAAGTGTTGATTTTGACGGATAAGTATTATTTTTGCGTTGACCTTGATTCGCTCAACGTATACGTAAAAACTCCCGAAGAAAAGGACTGGAGAAAGGCGAGCAATTCCCAAAATCTCGGTGGCACGGCTCGCACGCTCGACGGCACGTCCGGTGTGCTTTTCGGATGGAAAAGCGCAAGAGAAGCGAAGGACCATTTTTGTCTTTCTCACATTAGAAAAGGTTTGTTTGCAAAAAACGGCGTCAGTGAAATCGACGACGTTAAATCCGTTTTGCTTATGGAAGACGGCTCGGTGAAACAAAGAGAGAAAACGTATGCCGACAAATACGTTTTCGTATTCGAAAACGATTATCTCGGCGGACTTAAAGAGTTTTATTCGCTTTGCGGATATACGCCGCTTCTTCCCAAATATGCGCTCGGAAACTGGTGGTCCCGCTATCACGCCTACACGCAGGACGAATATATCGCGCTCATGGACGAGTTTGCAAAAAAGGACGTTCCGCTCACGGTTGCGACGGTGGATATGGACTGGCATATCGTCAAAAACGCGCCGAAGGATGCAGACTGCAAATCTTTTCAGGGCGTAGGTTGGACGGGATACACGTTTGAAAAAGAGTTGTTCCCCGATCACAAAAAATTCCTTGCGGATTTGAAAGAGAGAGACCTTGCGGTGACAATGAATCTGCACCCGCGCGACGGTGTGCGCTATTTTGAAGAGCAATATCCCGAAATGGCGAAAGCGTGCGGCATAGATCCTACAACCAAGAAAACGGTCGAGTTCGATTTGACGGATGAGAAGTTTTTGAACGCGTATTTTGATATTCTACATCATCCGTACGAAAAAGAAGGCGTTGATTTTTGGTGGATAGACTGGCAGCAAGGCACGAAATCGAAGATGAAAAACCTCGATCCGCTTTGGCTTCTCAACCATTATCACACGCTGGACATTGGCAGGGACGGCAAAGACGGCATAATTTTGTCAAGATATTCGGGGCTCGGCTCGCATCGCTATCCGCTCGGTTTTTCGGGAGATGCCGTCGTGTGCTGGAACAGCCTTAGATTTCAGCCGTATTTCACCGCGCTTGCGTCAAACGCAGGCTACACTTGGTGGTCGCACGACATCGGCGGACATATTTTCGGCAAAGGCAATCAGGAATTGTATCTCAGATGGTTGCAGTTCGGCGTATTCTCACCCGTGAATCGCTTGCATTCAAGCAATAAATCTATAAGCAAAGAACCGTGGAATTATCCGTCGGTGGAAAGTACAGCGGAAGATTTTATGCGTTTGCGACACAGACTTTTGCCCTATTTGTACACCGCAAACGTTCGCACTGCAAAAGACGGTGTGCCGCTCGTTTGCCCCACGTACTACTACGTCAAGGATAAAAACGCCTACGCTAAAAAATGGCGCAACGAGTATTTCTTCGGAGAGCAAATGCTTGTTTGCCCCGTGACAAAACCCGGCAAAAACGGCGCGACAAAGATGAAAATTTGGCTTCCCAAAGGAAACTGGACGCACTTTTTCAGTGCCGTTAAATTTGTCGGCGGCAGGGAATACGAGATAGAATGTCCGCTCGATCAATACCCCGTTTTTGTGAAAGACGGCGGAATCGTTCCGCTTCTTGACGTATGCAAAGAAGACAAACTCAACTGCAAGGATTTCAAGAATCTGACCGTGAAAATTTATCCGGGAGAAAACTCGTACACGATGTACGACGAGACGGGATTCGTTGCGTTTGATATACGAAAAACGGATGGCGGCTATGCTTTGACCGTAACGCCGAGCGATGACTGCAAGACGGAAAAACTCAGCGTTGAGATCGTCGGTTTGCAAGGCGGAAAGACGCTCGTGAACGGAGAAGAGAAGTCTCTTGAAAATCTCGATTGCGTCGCTATGACGATTGAGTTTTGACGGCATAGAAAAACTGAAATTCGCAAAAAGTTCGTTGAAACGTTGCGGCACGAAACACCGTATTTTGCGTGTCGATGAACGATTATGCCCCGAATGTGCAAAAATCGGGACTTTTTGTGGAAAAACGCTTGACTTATAGCGCGCAATTTAATATTATTAACAAGCATATTTTTGGAAGAAGTATGAACTGTGGGAAGAACTAGCCCCTCCGAACACGCCGACTCTCTTGCAAAAACAGAATTTTTGGAGGTTAGCACTATGGCTAAGGATTTGTCTTCAATGGCAAAAAACAATAAGTCTTATATGGCAAAGCCGGGCGAAGTGGAAAGCAAGTGGTACATCGTTGACGCAACCGATATGGTTCTCGGTCGTCTCGCTTCTCAAGTTGCTACTATCTTGAAGGGCAAAAATAAACCACAATACACTCCCAACGTCGACTGCGGCGACCACGTTATCATAATCAACTGCGACAAAGTCATTCTCACGGGCAACAAACTCGAGGATAAGTACTATCGCTATCACACCGGTTACATCGGCGGACTCAAGGAAATCCAATACAAGAAATTGATGGCGGAAAAACCCGAATTCGCAGTGTACAAGGCAGTTAAGGGCATGCTTCCCAAGAACACGCTCGGCGCAAAAATGCTCAAGAAACTCCGCGTTTACGCAGGTGCAGAGCATGATCATCAGGCACAATGCCCGGTTGAGCTCAAACTCAACTAATTGAGAGGTGAAATATGGCTACTAAGAAAACCAAGAAAGTACAATATCTCGGCACCGGCAGAAGAAAAACGGCAATCGCAAGAGTTCGTCTCGTTCCCGGTGACGGCAATATCGTCATCAACAAACGCACTCTCGACGAGTACTTCCCGCTCGACACGATGAAACTCATCGTCAACCAACCGCTCGTTGCAACCGGCACTTCCGACAAGTTCGACGTTTTCGTCAACGTGTACGGCGGCGGTTACACCGGTCAAGCAGGCGCAATTCGTCACGGCATCGCTCGCGCACTCTGCGTTGCAGACAGCGAAGCATACAGAGCAATCCTCAAGAAAGAAGGATATCTCACTCGTGACCCGAGAGCCAAAGAACGTAAAAAATACGGTTTGCATAAGGCTCGTAAAGCACCCCAATTCTCCAAGAGATAACTTGCCGAATTCAAACGGCAACAACAAAGCGCAACCAATTTTGGTTGCGCTTTTTCCTTCGTCAGACTGCGAGCGAGTTGCTCACGTACGTCTATGTACGCTGCGCTACGCATGCTCGGGTTTTGTTTCAAATTTTCCATATCGTCATGTTGAGCCTGCCGAAACATCTAGCCGTAAGGCGCATATTGTTCACGGCTCTACAAAAGTTTTGCGTGTAAAACCCTAAATAGAAATACCCCATCTTTCCGGTCCGTGCCGGTATTTCTTCCACCACTCGTATAGAGTGCTTTCTCTACAATGTTATCCGTCGCTCGCGGGGAAGACAGTCGGCACTCGCATAGATAGATATCGTCCCCTTGTTATGCCACTTCGCCTGCGTGGCGGCTTGCGCAACACAGTGCCACGCATTCTTGTACAACCGTCTTGCTCGGCGCTTATCTCGGCGTTCGCTTTGCGAACGCTCACTTCGAATAAGCACATTCCGTGAATAAGTGTCCCTTGAATGTGTGAACGTCAAAAAGACCGCTCCACAAGCTCGCGGTCGGCGGTGATTGTCACGTCTTCGAAGGTGCACAGTCCGTTAATAAGTACGCTCCGAATAAGTTTTCATTTCGGGCGCAACCGAAAAACTTTGTCATTGCGTCAATGAAAAGCGGAGCAACTTGCTCGCAAGGTTTGCGTAGCGCATGTATTCACGTAGCAACGCCTTTGAAAAAGGCTAAACCGTAGG
>CAVKIG010000075.1:0-6432 GCA_963656415.1 bacterium
ACCTACGGTTTTGCCTTTTTCAAAGGCGTTGCTACGTGAATACATACGCTACGCAGCCATTGCAAGCAAGTTGCTTCGCTTTGTATTGACAGGATGACAAGGAAAAATTGATGCTTTATGCTCCCGTAACGAGCACTCGTTCGTAGCGTTCTTAATTAATTATAAAAAAAAGCACGCCAGGCGTGCTTTTTTATCTGTTGAGTATCATGTTTCTTATATCTGCGACTGTGATTTTGATGCGGGGATTTGTCTTGATCTCATCGCTTATCTTGTCTCTTGCGTGGATAATCGTCGTGTGGTCGCGGCCGCCGAACATCTCGCCTATTTGCACGAGCGGCGTCGGCAAAAGCTCTGTGATAAGATATATTGCAATCATTCTCGGCTCGACGATGCTCTTTGTTTTCTTCTTCGAGATTATGTCTGCGGTCGAGATTTTGAAATACTTGCAAACCGCATCTATAATGTCGCTTGCGTCGATTGTTTCGCCCTTGTCTTCGATAAACTCGGAGAGTGCTTCGTAGGCAAGTTCTTTTGTCGTTATAACGTTGTTTGTGAGAGAACTGAAGAAGATTATCTTGTTGAGCAAGCCTTCCATTTCTCGTATGTTTGACGGCGATTTTTCAGCAATAAACTCGGCAACTTCATCCGAAAGCATAAACTTGGATTGCGCGGCTTTCGTCTTGAGAATGGCAACTCTCGTTTCCATATCGGGAACTTGGATATCCACCGTAAGACCGCAACCGAAACGGGTGCGAAGTCTGTCGGAAAGAGTGGTAAGGTCTTTCGGTGCACGGTCGGACGTCAAGATAATTTGTTTGTTGTCCTGATACAAGTCGTTGAATATGTGGAAGAACGCTTCCTGCGTGGCTTCCTTGCCGATAAGGAATTGCACGTCGTCCACCATAAGCACGTCACAGGAGCGGTATTTCTCTCTGAAACGATTGTTTTCGTCGTTTGACTTGTTGCGAATGACGTTGATAAGTTCGGTCACGAGCGTTTCCGCACTGACGTACAACACGTTCATTTGCTTCTTGTTTTTGAAAAGATAGTTGCCTATCGCGTGCAAAAGGTGTGTTTTTCCGAGTCCGACCCCCGAGTATATAAACAACGGATTGAAACTTCCGCCCGGATGTTCCGCAATAGTCTTGCATGCAGCGAGCGCATAGGCGTTTGATTTGCCTTCGACGAAGTTTTCAAAAGTGTACTTTTCAAGGAACGGGCTTTTTTTCTTGCCGTTGTCTTTTGGCGGTTCGTTGGTGACGAAGCCTTGATCTTCGATAAACACGGTTTGCTTGTTGAGAAAATCGTCTTTTTTGTCGGGCGTTGTGATTATCACGTCGGTTATTGACGAATTGAGAGCGGACACGACTTCTTTTATCGTGTCTTTATAGCGAGTGTCGATTGTGCGTTTTGCGTTTGCCGAAATAGTGGACAGCACGATTGCATTATCCACGAAACATACAGGTTCGAGTTTTTCTATCCAGACTTCGTAACTTATGGCCTGAATGGATTTTGACAACTCGTCTTTTGCGTCTTCCCAGAATTCTTCGATGTTTATCATAGTTTTGATTATATCAAAAAAAGTCGATTTTTCAAGCAAAAATCCAAAAAGAAAACTTAAACACAAGATGTTGAAAAATTTTGCGCTCTACGCTATACTTGTAGTGTATGAAGATCGTCTCGTTGGAACTAAAAAACTTCAGAAACTACTCTCACGCGCTCGTCGAATTCAAAGACGGGCTCAACGTGTTGTACGGAAAAAACGCCAGCGGAAAGACGAATATGCTCGAAAGCGTGTATCTTTGCTCGATATTTCACTCCCCTCGCACCACGAAAGACAAAGAAATGATTCTTATGGGCGAAAGCAAAGCGCAGGTGAAAATCGTGCTTGAAAGCAAATTTCGCCGTCACACGATAAATCTGCAAATTGACGAACAAGGCAAGAAAAAAGTTGCGGTGGACAATATTCCCGTCAATCGTGCAGGCGAACTTCTTGGCGTTCTCGGCGTTGTGTTTTTCTCCCCCGACGAGATGAAACTTGTAAAGGAATCCCCCGGCGAGCGCAGAAGATTTTTGGACGTAGGACTTTCTCAACAACAAAAGAGTTATTTCCTTGCTCTTCAACGCTACAACAAAACGCTCAAACAAAAAAACAACCTTCTAAAAGAATACAAATTCAATCCCAACATCGACGATATGCTTGACGTGTGGGACGCAGGTCTTGCAAAAGAAGGCGCGATAATCATTCAAAAAAGAATGGACTATATCGCAACTCTAAACGACGCGGCAAGAAAGTTTCATTACGCACTGAGCGGAGAACAAGAAACTCTCGCGTTGTCATATGAAAGCGGCTCGAAAACCGATTGCGACGCAAAAGTCCTTGAAAGCGAATTGTATAAATCCATAATCGGCACAAGGCAGAAAGACAAAGAACTCGGCTTCTCAACCGTAGGACCGCATAGGGACGATATAAAAATAGAAATCAACGGCAACGACAGCCGCAAATACGCGTCCCAAGGACAACAACGCACGATTGCGCTTGCAATGAAACTCGGTGAAGTGGTGATATACAAAAACGAGATAGGCGAGCCGCCCGTTCTGCTACTCGATGACGTTTTGTCAGAGCTTGACCAAGACAGACAATCGATGCTGTTGCAAATGACGGAAGGTTTTCAGACCATACTCACCTGCACCGAATACGACCTTAAAAATCCCGCAACGCTGTTTCATATAAGCGGCGGCAGTGTTGTAAAATGAAGCAAAAAAGATAAAAGAAACCTTATTGGTTTACAAATCCGTAAATAAATATAAAAACAAGCAAACATAACAAAACACGCACTTTGTGTGCGTGTTTTGTATATATAAACGTATGATTTTGCAAATATAAGTAAAATTTACGTTTTACAATCGGAGTGAAATCAGAGCTTGTCGTTGTACTTCAAGATTTGAACAAGCGCGTATATTCTGTCAAGGTCGTCCTTGTTGAAATAGTCTATCGTGATACGACCTTTTTGGTCGTTGCCCACAAGTTTGACTTTGGTGGCGAAGACGCGTTTCATATCGCCGACAAATTCTTTGAGTTCCAAAGACAACGCCTTGTCCGTTCTCGGTCCGGACGGGATTGCTTTTCTTGTGAAATACAATCTAACACGGTTTTCAAGGTCACGCACGGAGAGTTTGTTGTCGCAGGCTTGTTTTGCAAGCGTGACGAGATATTCCTTGTCGTCGATAGAGATAAGCGTTCTTGCGTGTCCCGGTGAGAGTTTTCCTTCTCTTACGAGTTCTGTCACTTCGTCGGGGAGTTGCAAAAGTCTCAAAGTGTTGGTGACGTACGGACGGGATTTGCCGATACGCACCGCGACTTCTTCTTGCGTGAGACCGTGATTGTCCATAAGTTCACGCATACCTTCCGCCGCTTCGATTGCGTTCAGGTCTTCTCTGTGCAGGTTTTCGATGAGCGAAATCTCTTGTATTTGTTGCGGAGTGAATTCTCTGATGATTGCAGGCACTTTTTTGAGTCCTGCAAGCATGCTTGCCCTGAAACGACGTTCGCCTGCGATAATGAGATATCTTCCGCCTTCCGTTTTTACGAGAAGAAGGGGTTGCAAAACGCCGTACGTTGCAATGGAAGTTGCCATTTCGCGCAAACTGTCTTCGTCGAATGTTTTTCTCGGCTGATTCGGGTTGCGGTCGATGAGAGAAATGTCAATCTCCTGCGCTTGTACGTCACCGTCAATGTCAACTCTGACGTTTTCTTCGTTGTCGTTGAAAAGAGCATTCAAGCCTTTTGCACCAAGGCCGCCTTTTGTGTTTGCCATACTTCACTCCTTGATAAATTTTGATATAAACTCGTTTGCAAGTGCGTTGTATGCAATCGCACCTGCGCATTTGTCGTCGTATAAAGCAATGGGTTTCCCGTTGCTAGGGGCTTCCGCAAGCCGTACGTTGCGTGGAATTTTCGTCTCGAAAACTTCCCTTCCGAACAGTTTTTTTATTTCGCTTTCGACGTCTCTTGACAACTTGCTTCGTCCCGTGTACATCGTAAGCACCACGCCGTATACGGTGAGAGAATCGTTGAGATGTCTTTTTGCAAGTCGCACCGTATTGAGAAGTTGATTCATGCCTTCAAGAGCCAGATACTCGCATTGAAGCGGAATTATCACTCCGTCTGCGGCGCAAAGCGCGTTGACAAGAAGCATGTTTATCGACGGCGCGCAGTCTATGAAGACGAAATCGTAATCCGATTTCACTTTGTCAAGCACGTCTTTGAGCACGTATTCTTTTCTTTGCACTCCGACGAGCTCTTTGTCGAGCGCGCAAAGGTCGAGTGACGACGGAATAAAGTCAAGACCGTCTATCTCGCTTTTGAAAATACACTTCGATACGTCGTATCCGCACATTGCGTCGTATACCGAATTTTGTATTTTTTTGTCGAATATTCCGAGCGAACTCGTCGCGTTGGCTTGCGCATCGAAGTCAACGAGCAAAATTTTGTATCCGTCAAGGGCTAAATAGGCTGCAAGATTGACGCAAGTGGTCGTTTTGCCCACGCCGCCCTTCTGGTTGGAAAACGCAACGACTTTTGCCATAAATAAAGTGTAACACAACTATTGATTTTTTTCAATTGCGTTTCACAAAAAAGTTTCACATAAATTGCATTATTATGTAAAAACGATTTTTCACGAAACCGTTAAAACTCGGTTCGGTTCATTGTCGAGTGTATTGCGGTGCATCGAAAAATTTATATTTTTTTGCCGTTCTGAACGTCGTTTCGGTCATAAAAATCATCAAAATCAGGAAAAACATCAGGAAAAACGGCATAATTTCATAACCGAGCGAATTGCTCATAAGTCCGAAAAGCGGCGGCATAAAAGTTGAGCCAACGTATGCGCTTGCCATTTGAATTCCGATAATCGCTCCCGAATTTTCCGTGCCGAAGTTGCCAGGCGTCGAGTGAATTATGCACGGATAAATGGGCGCGCAGCCAAAACCTATGACAACGAAAGCCGCGATTGCTACGATATACGATTTTGCGGGGATTATAAGAACGATTATGCCCAAAAGCACAATGCACGCGCCTATTATAATCATTTTTCTGTCTCCGATTTTTTCGGTGACGAAGCCGCTTATAAATCTGCCTACGGTTATTCCTATATAAAAGAGCGAAGCAAGGTTTGCGGCAAGTTCGGTTGATATGCCTTTGACTTCCACGAAATACGTGCTTGCCCATTGCATTGCGGTTGCTTCTGCCGAACAGTATGCAAAAAATCCTATCAAAAGGAACGGCACGCCTTTTATCTTCAATGCGGAAATCAACCCGACTTCTTTTTGTTGTTGCACGTCTTGCGTTTTATTTATTTTCCATACAGGCAAAGTGACGAGCAAGATTATGCAAATCGCAAGTTGAATCGTTCCTACAATTCTGTATCCGCTGTTCCACGTGAGATTTTTAAGGGCGTATCCCATAATAAACGGGCTTATAATCGTTCCCACTCCCCAGAAACAATGAAGCCAACTCATGTGTTTTGCCTTGTAATGAACCGCAACGTAGTTGTTGAGTGCGGCGTCTATCGCGCCTGCGCCAAGCCCGTAGGGAACGGCAAAAACCAAAAGCATCCAGAATTTCGTAGAAAAAGAAAAACCGAACAGTGCAACGACGGTCAAAAAAACGCTTATTACGGTGACGACTTTCGTTGAAAGTTTTCTCGTGAGTTTATCCGAAAAAAGGCTTGACACTATAGTTCCGCCCGAAATTATCATCGTAACGATACCCATATACGACGTTGCAACGCCCATATCCGCATGCATTACGGGCCAACCCGATCCCAAAAGCGAATCGGGAAGCCCCAAACTTATGAATGCAAGATATATAAGCGCAAGCAAAAAAGAATACAAAATTCTCTCCTTAAACTATAACGTATAGCGTTTTGGTTGAATATAAAATCAATTTTTTTACAACGGCTTTTTCTTGATTGCGCCGTAAAGTCTCGGATATTGCTTTGGGGTAGGCGTGATTTTTTCAAACACCATAATCGCACGCGAGTCGCCGTTGGGCAGAGAAAGCGACTTGGTAGAAACGTGTTTTGCGCCAAGCATTTCGAGTGCGCTCTTTGCACCGTCGAGTTCACTTTCGTCCGTCTTGTACGCAACGAATCTTCCGCTGACTTTCAAAAGCGGCATTGCAAGTTCGAGAAGAATATTGAGAGCCGAGACCGCTCTTGCGGTTACGACGTCGAATTGCGAAAACAAATTTCTTTGTTCTTCCGCTCTGCCGGCAATAGTTTTGATGTTGTCGATTTTCAATTCTCTTGCGCATTCGCTTATAAAATTCATTTTCTTTGCGGTCGAGTCGAGTGCGGTGACGGATACGTCGCGTCTTACGATTGCGATAGGCATAGACGGAAAACCCGCACCCGCGCCTATATCGAGAAG
>CAVKIG010000076.1:0-6270 GCA_963656415.1 bacterium
AGCCATATACACACCCATCACAGACGCCATCATAAGTCCGCGCGTCCAACCGCTGCTGTCGCCGAGACAATGCAAGCCTTTGATTGAAGTGTTGAGATGTTCGTCCATCTTGATTTTGTTGCTGTAGAATTTGAGTTCAGGGCTGTAAAGCAAGGTTTCGTAACCTGCAAATCCGGGGACAACCTTGTCGACTGCCTGAATAAAGTTGATGATGTTGAGCATCGCTCTGTACGGCATTGCGGCGGTTATATCGCCTGCAACGGCGTCTTTGAGAGTGGGACGGACGTTTGAAAAGCCGAGTTCTCTTTGCCACGTACGCTTGCCGCTCAAAATATCACCGTAGCGTTGAACCATGATTTTGCCTGCACCGAGCATATTGGTGAGTTCACCGACCTTTTGCGCGTACTCGATGGGTTGTTTGAAAGGTTCGGTGAACGAATGAGAGCAAAGAATTGCAAGATTCGTGTTGTCGCTCTTCTTTTCCTTGTAACTATGTCCGTTGACGACCGCAAGGTCGTTGTCATAGTTTTCCTGCGACACGAAACCGCCGGGGTTCTGGCAGAAAATACGCACTTTGTTCTTGAACGGATCGGGATAGCCGACGAGTTTTGACTCATAAAGCACGTCATTGACTTCTTCCATAATCTCGTTGCGAACTTCGACGCGAACGCCGATGTCTACAACACCGGGGGCGTGCGCGATATTGTGTTCCGCGCACATTTTTTCAAGCCAGTCCGCACCGCGTCTGCCCGTTGCGATGATGGTTTTGTCCGCATAAATCTCTTCCTGATTTTGTCCCTTGCTGTCTTCGATATATACGCCTTTGCAGGTGTCGCCGTCAAGAATAATGTTGTCGCATTGTCTGCCGAAGATAAGATCGACTCCGTTGTTTCTCAAATAATTCTCGATTGCAAGGTACAAATCATGCGCCTTTTCGGTGCCGAGATGGCGAATGGGGCAATCGACGAGTTTTAGACCTGCCTGAATCGCTTTGCGGCGGATATCCTTCACTTTATCTTCGTTGCCGAGACCTTCGATGTGTTCGTCCGCGCCGAATTCGAGATAAATGCCGTCCGTATAATTGATGAGCGATTGAGCAAGTTCAGGTCCGATGAGTTGCGGAAGTTCTCCTCCCACTTCGTACGAAAGCGACAATTTGCCGTCGGAAAACGCGCCTGCGCCCGAAAAGCCCGTTGTGATATGGCAATACGGCTTGCAGTTGCGGCATTCTCCGCCGAAAGTCTTGGGACATACGCGTTTTTCGACGGGTTGTCCTTTTTCTATGATGCACATCTTCTTTTTGCTTCCGTTGCGCAAAAGTTCGATTGCCGTAAAAATGCCCGCAGGGCCTGCTCCAACGATACAAATGTCGTATTTTTTCATATTTTACCTTACTTTTCGGCTGTACGCCGACGTTATTGTCTTCTTATTTTACAGTTGTCGTTTTGGACGTAATTATTCGCGCGAATATTTGCACGCCCGCGACCTAGGCGATTATAAAGCCAAAACTCGTTTCTGTCAACTTATTACGGATAAATAAAAAATTGTTTTTTCGCGCTTGTCGAATATTGTCAATTTTTGCCTACGTACGCCATAAACTATAAAACATGGAGAAATCGTATGGCACTTGAAAGTTTGCTCGCACTGCTGAAAAACATCGTTATATTCTCGTCTTACGTCTCCGAGAAAAGTTCCTTCCCGAAACCGCTCTCGAAAGAAAAAGAAAAGGAATATCTCGACAAATGCGCACTCGGTGACGAAGAAGCCAAAGAGATACTCGTGAAACACAATCTGCGACTTGTTGCACATATCGCAAAGAAATACTCGAACTACGGAGACAACGACGAGTTGATTTCGATAGGCTCTATCGGGCTTATAAAAGCCATTGAGAGTTTCAATCAAGAAAAAGGCACTGCCCTTGCGACTTACGCTTCGCGGTGCATAGAAAACGAAATACTCATGACTATGCGAACGAGCAAAAAACACCGCTCCAACGTCTCGCTCAACGAGCCTATCGGCGTGGATAAGGACGGAAACGAACTTGTGATAATGGATATGCTCTGCGACGACCACTCGGTCATCGAAGACGTTGAAAACAACATAATGATGGAAAAATTGCTCAATATAACGCGCTCGGTGCTTACGGACAGAGAATTTGAAATCGTGCGCTATCGCTACGGACTTGGCGGCTACCCTGCGCTCACCCAGCGCGAAGTGGCAAAAAAATTCGATATATCTCGCTCATACGTTTCGAGAATAGAGAAAAAAGCCTTGGAAAAAATCAAGCAATCGGTAAACAAAGAAGACCTGATAGGATAAAAACAATAGAACGCAAAATGTTAAAACGTCTGATATAAGACAGCGTTTGACTATATCGTCGCATTGCGAAAGAAAAATCCGCATAACTGCGGATTTTTCGTTTCTTTTGAAATATCTTTTTTTATTGCGGTTTTCGCATCTTATTTTGCCATAATCGCTTTATGCAAGTATTGACACCGAAAGCAAGCAGAATATCATAAGCGAGAGCGCGTCTACTATAGTCGTGATGAACGGAGACGCCACGACTGCGGGGTCGAGTTTCACCGCTTTTGCGATAATAGGCAGCGAACAACCGATGATTTTTGCAATCACGACGGTGATAAACATGCTCATTGACACGACGGCGCAACGCACGAGCGTGTAGTCTGCGTATCCGAAAAGCAAATTGTCGATGAGTTGCAACTTGGCAAAGCAAGCAATCGCAAGGCAAAGCGCAAGCATGAGTGCGGCTCGCATTTCCTTCCAAAGCACTTTGAAAATGTCTTTGGTCTTCACTTCGTTGAGCGCAAGAGCGCGGATTACCGTGACCGACGCTTGCGAACCTGCGTTGCCGCCCGTATCCATAAGCATAGGCACGCACGCTATAAGCACGGTGCTGATTGCGTTGAGTCTTGCTTCGAATTTGTTGATGATAAGCCCCGTAAACGTTGCGCTGACCATAAGAATCAAAAGCCACGGTATGCGGTTTTTGAAAATCGTCCACACGCTCGTTTTGAGATACGGCTTGTCGGACGGGCGCGTTGCAGCGATTTTGGAGATGTCTTCCGTCGTTTCGTCAACCATAACGTCGATAGCGTCGTCAATGGTGACTATGCCGACAAGTCTCATTTCGTCGTCAACGACGGGCAATGCAAGGAAACCGTATTCGCGAAGTCTGCGTGCGGTGTCTTCTCTGTCGTCAAGCGTGTGAGCGTAAATGACGTTTTCGTGCATTATATCCCCGATTTGCGCATTTGCGTCGGCAAGGAGCAATTCTCTCACCGTCGTAACGCCGATAAGGTGTTTTGTTCCGTCGGTGACGTAGCAGGTGTACACCGTTTCTTTATCGATTGCGCACGCGCGTATGCGCTCGAAGGCTTGTTTGACCGTCATCGTTTTGGACAGCGAAACGAGTTCCACCGTCATAATGCTTCCGGTGCTGTTTTGCGGATATTTGAGAAGTTCGTTGATATAGTTTCTCGTCTCGGCATCGCTTTGCGCAAGAAGTCTTTTCACGACGGAAGCCGGCATCTCTTCGATAAGGTCGACCGCGTCGTCTATGAAAATCTCGTCGATGACGGATTTCAATTCTTTATCCGATAGATTGCGTATGAGTTCCTGCTGAACGTCGCTTGCAAGTTCCACGAAAACTTCCGCTGCAGCGTCTTTTGACAATAGTCTGAAGGTAAGCACGCGCTCCTGCTCGTCTAGTTCTTCAAAAACCGCCGCAATGTCTATTGCGTTGATGTTTGAAAGAAGTTCTTTCAGGCTCTTATAGCGTTTCTTTTCGAGCAGATTTTTGATTTCATCCACTTCCACGACCTTGCTCGCCACGGGCGCGGGCAAATTGTCGATAATGCCTATCGTGTCGTCAACCGAGATTTCGTCCATGACGGACTGCAATTTCTTCTGATTGAGCCTTGTTACGACGAGATTTTGCGTGTCCTTGTCAAATTCAGGCAAGAATTCGCCCAACTTTTCATCGTCGAAAAGAGAAAGAACCTGCACGAGATCTTCTTCGTCGAATTGCGAAAAAAGCGTAGCCGCTTCGTTTACGTCCATATCGGACGCAATACGAACTATCTCGGCGTAATCGCGAGATTGAAGCAAAGATTTGATTTTGTTTTCCATGACGAATTTAAGTCAAAGACGAACGAAAAATCGAGAAAAGTCAAAAAGCGGCACAAGCCGATTTGCAACTTCGCCCGATACTGTCGTTCTCACTTGGGTGATATTCCATGACTTGTACCTCCTTGATTTAATGCTCCTTGATTATGGCCTTTTGAAAACCTTTTGTCAACCGATTTTACAATTTGTATATTACATTTAATTTTCAGCGAAAAAGTGCCATTGACACATAAGAAAAACGACCGAAAATTCGGTCGTTTCGTCTTTTGTGTTTCAAATTGTTATCTTTTGTGTTTAAATCTGTCTTTAGTGCATTTACGTTTCGTCTTTTGCGATGAAAAAATAAAACTTATTTGTCTTCCTTTTTGGTCATATCTTCTTTGAGTTTGACTAGACTTTCGATTTCGTCAAGCAAAGTGTTGATGTCCTTGAACTGACGGTGCACCGACGCGTATCTGACATACGCCACTTCGTCGATGTTTTTGAGACCTTCCATAACCATATCGCCGAGCGCGGTTGAGGAAATCTCCTGGTCGAGCGAATTGAGCACCTTGCGCTGAATGTCTCCGACAAGTCTGTCGATAGACGACATGGAAATAGGACGTTTCTCGCACGCTTTCATTATGCCGATTTTGATTTTGTTAAGATCAAACGCCTGACGCGAGCCGTCCTTTTTGACGACCATAATCGGCGTGCTTTCAACGGTTTCGTAAGTCGTGAAACGCTTTCCGCAAACGACGCACTCTCTGCGACGACGGATTGACGTGCCGTCTTCGTTCTGTCTCGAATCCACGACCTTGCTGTCCATGCTACCGCAATATATACATTTCATACCCCTGTACCTCGACAATTTATGGCAGTATTATACAATATATTGCACGTTTTGTAAACGTTTTATTTGAAAAAATACAATATTTAGTGTGCAAAATGCCACTTGAAGCACAATCGGGGAAAACTAATGCGCATATTTTGCAAAGTCTTGAATATAGTCGTATTATGAACGCAAGACAGTATTCTTTCATCGAATTGTCAAAAAAAACCGTCGTCAACGTCGCGGACGGCAAGGAACTCGGCAATGCGTGCGATTTGATTTTCAACGGTTGCGGAACGATAGGCGGTCTCGTCGTGCCGGGAAAAAAGAGTTTCTTGAAAAGCCTGACGAGTTCCGAAAGCATATACATCCCCTGGAACAGAATCATCAAAATCGGACAAGACGCAATACTCGTCGAAATAGTTTCGGGCGGCGTGTTTTCCCTAAAAGCGGAAGAATCGCAAAACGATGAGCCGTACTCTCCCGGGCAATGATACGAAAAAAATGCACCGTTTGGCGCACTACGTTTGAAAAAATATGTAAGACACCTTGCAATGCAAGGTGATTATTTTGTATCAAATGATATAATACTGTATTTTAACTACTCGGTTTTTACACCATACACTCTCTGATTTTTTCGAGAGCGGATTTTTCAAGGCGGGAAACCTGCGCTTGCGATATTCCGACGATTTTGCTTATTTCCACCTGCGTTTTGCCGTCGAAATATCTGAGTTTCACAACTTGCAGCTCTCTTTCGGGAACGTGTTTCAACGCTTCGTACAACGCGATTTTCTCCGTCCAGTTTTCGGAATTTTCCTTTTTGTCTGCAAGTTGGTCTATAAGTTCTACGCTCTCTTCTCCGTCGCTGAAAACAGGCTCGTAAAAAGAAACGGGTTCGCTCACCGCGTCGAGCGCGCACGCTACTTCGCTGAGCGGAACGTCTATTTCGCTTGCAATCTCAATCATACTCGGGTCGTTTGCGTTGAGTTTTGAGAGTTCTTCTCTTGCTTTCAACGCGCGATAAGCAACGTCGCGCATGCTTCTTGACACTTTTATCGTCGTTCTGTCTCGGATTGCACGTCTCATCTCTCCTATAATCATCGGCACGGCGTACGTCGAAAACCTGACGCCGAGATTTACGTCGAAATTTTGAAGTGACTTCAAAAGCCCAACCATTCCGACCTGAAACAAATCGTCGGCACTCTCCTGCGATTTTGAAAATCTGCCTACGCAAGACAGAACGAGACGCATGTTTGCTCTAAGAAACAAATCCTTTGCGCTTTCGTCTCCGTCTTTGATTTTCAATATGAGTT
>CAVKIG010000077.1:0-6254 GCA_963656415.1 bacterium
GCCTATATGCAATGATAAAACGCCGTTTAGGTTGTCAAACCGTTTGCACGAAATCGTCTGCGTTCACGAGCGTGCCGTTTACGTCGACGTATTGAGCGATTTTCTCGATGCCCGTGACGCTCATATCTTCGCCGAGCATTAGATTGAGTTTTTCAAGCACTCTGTCGGGGCGAAGATTGACCATTCCCGACGCAAGACGAAGCACGAGTTTGCCGTCTTTTTTGTATTGAGCATAGATTTTGTCCGCAACGTTTTCTTTCACGGTTTCGCCTTTCTTTGAATACTCGATGAAGAATTCGTCGCCGATTTCAACGGCTTTATCCGTCGGAAAAACGTAGTCCGCACAAGTGACTTTCGCTTGCAAATTCGGATTTTTAGAGCATGCGAAAACTTTGCTCGCTTTAAGTC
This sequence comes from bacterium, assembly GCA_963656415.1. Classification (GTDB taxonomy): domain Bacteria; phylum Bacillota; class Clostridia; order Christensenellales; family CAG-917; genus CAG-475. Next base: position 409 of record CAVKIG010000077.1, read on the forward strand.
CTTCGGGGACGCTTGCATTGTATTTTTCAAGCACGTCGTCTGGATCCATATCGCTGTCAATCGAGAGATATTCCGCACTTGACGCAACTCCCAGCGAAAGCGGTGGCGAGAAAAACATCAAGGGGTGCGGATTGAATCCTTGCGAGAATTTGATTTCGATATGCGCGCGACGCATTATGCGCTCCATGTGTCGCAAAAGGTCTATGTGAGATATAAAGCAAATGCTGTCCGTTTTTTGATATTTGATGACTAACATATCGTGCATCTCCCCAGTCTGTTCGCACCGCAACCGTTGCAGCCTTCGCGGCAGTTTTTGGTGGTCACGCCCTGATAGGCGAGTTCGCGCTGTTTGAGAAGATATTTCTTGCTCACGCCCGAGTCTATAAACTCCCACGGCAACGTTCTGTCAAGCGGAATCGCGCCGTAATAGTCTTCCATTTTGAGACCGCAATCGGCAAAAGCCTGTTGCCATACGTCCCACTTGAAATGTTCCGTCCAACCGTCGAATTTCGCTCCGAGTTCGTATGCGCGCTCGATGACGTAAGATTGTTTTTTATCTCCCCTTGCGAGTGCCGCTTCGAGAACGGACGGTTCTGCTCCGTGCCAAGAAAAACTCACTCCCTTGATTTCTCTAAGCAACGAGCGAAGATAGGCTTGCTTTCTCAACATCTCTTCGTAAGTTATCTGCGCTTCCCATTGGAAAGGCGTGCAGGGCTTTGGAATGAACACGGCGCAACTGACGGATATATTGAGCCCGCGTTTGCCGCGCTTTTGATAATACAACCATTTTAGGCGTTTGCAGATTTCCGAAATGCCTGCGATGTCTTCGTCGGTTTCGGTTGGAAGCCCCATCATAAAATAGAGTTTCACGCTGTCGTATCCCGCTTCGAACGCCACGGAAATCTTGTCTATCTCTTCTTCGCTGACGTTCTTGTTGATGACGTTGCGAAGACGTTGCGTGCCTGCTTCGGGCGCAAACGTGAGCGAACTTCTTCTTGAATTGTTTGCCATATCCGGCTTGAAACTGCTTATACGCAAAGACGGCAACGCAAGATTGATTTTGCGCTCCTTGCAATATGGCGTAAGTTCGTTTTCGAGTTCTTCGAGCCCCGTATAGTCACTGGTTGAGAGCGAGCAAAGCGAGATCTCGTTGAAGCCCGTGCTTTCCACCATTTCTTTTGCGTATTCCGCACAGCGTTTCGCACTGCGTTCTCTTATGGGACGATACCAAAATCCTGCCTGGCAGAATCTGCAACCGCTTGCGCAACCGCGATACAATTCGAGCGTGCATCTGTCGTGCACCGCTTCTATGTTTGAAACGAGCGGATGAGTGGGATACGGCGCGGTCTCGAAGTCGGGATACACCGCCTTCACCACCACTTCGCCGTCCTTGTGCAACGACGGAACGTATGCGCCTTCCATACCCTTGACCTTTGCGAGAATCTCGGCTTTCGTGAGACCTGCGCGCTTGCCTTCGGAGATAACTTTGAGAATGTCGATGTCGGGTTGTTCGCCTTCACCGACGAGAATTATGTCGAAAAAGTCCGCAAACGGCTCGGGGTTGACCGAACACGGTCCGCCTGCAAGCAGTATGGGATAAGAATCGTCTCTGTCTTTCGCTCTAAACGGAATTCTTGCCAAATCCAACATATAAAGAACGTTGGTGTACAAAAGTTCGTAACCGACGGAAAAACCGACAACCGTGAAATCTTTGAGCGGTTTTCTCGTCTCCAAAGACAAAAGCGGTATGTCGTTTTCTCTGAGTTTTTCGGCAAGGTCGGGAGCAGGCGCAAAGCAACGCTCCGCAACGTAACCGTCCGTCTGATTGACGATGTTGTAAAGAATTTGTATGCCGAGATTGCTCATTCCTATCTCGTACAATTCTGGGAAACAGAAGACCATGTCGCCTATGCGCTCTTTGGTCATGTCGGGAGTGTTCCATTCGCCGCCCGCATATCTCGCGGGTTTTTCGACGTCTATGAGCAACTCTTGGTATCTTTGTTTGTAGTCTTTTTCGCTTGCCATTTTATCTTTTGCGGACAAATCCGCGCCGTTTTTTATTCGTTCGTTTTCGTTTGCTGTTTTAGTTCCGGCTCGCATGCTTTACATGCACAGTGCCGCCGCACCTATGATGCCCGCGTCGTTTTTGAGCGTTGCGGCAACCACTTTGATTTTGGGGCTGTATACCGAGCCGTAAACGTTGCGAGTGACGTATCTTTGCAACGGTTTGATGATGTTGTCGCCCTGATTTGAAATTCCGCCGCCGATTATGATGACTTCGGGGAAGAAAATGTTTGCGAAATTCACAAGCCCGATGCCTACGTATTTGATGTATCTTTTCACGACCGCCATAGCCACTTTGTCGCCGTTTTGGGCGCAATCGAACACGACTTTTCCGTTTATGCCGTTTTCTTCAACCGCTTTTGCAAGTTCGCTTTCGGGATGCTTTTCGCAAGCGGCTTGAATCTGGTTCATTAGTGCGGTTGCCGACGCGTACGCTTCGTAGCACCCTTTTTTGCCGCAACCGCAAGTCGCTCCGCCGAGGTTTATGGTGATATGTCCGCCTTCTCCGCCTGCCGAGCGATTGCCCGTGATAAGTTGCCCGTTTGCGACGATGCCCGTTCCGACGCCCGTTCCGAGCGTCACCATAACCGAGTTTTTCGCGCCGTTTCCCGCGCCGAACAGCGTCTCGCCGAGCGCAGCGCAGTTTGCGTCGTTTGAAAGGCGCACTTTCTTTATGCCCGTCTTCTCTTCTATCATCTTTGCCATCGGAGTGTTGCGGAAATTGATATTGCACGAATAGCGCACAATACCCTTTTCGTCGTATATAGAACCAGGGCAGCCTATGCCCACGCCCTGTATCTCTTCTCCGCTCGCGCCGTTCTCAACGAGATCGTTCACAAGCCCCGCTATATCGTCAACGATGAGTCTGTCTTCTTTTCCGGGAGACGTAACGATTGATTTTTTGTAGAGAATATTGCCTTTTTCGTCGACTATGCCGCCTTTTATGGTCATACCGCCGATGTCGATTCCGACGTATTTCATGAAGCACCCATCAAAGTCTTATAGACTTTGCCTTAAATGTCGTTGCAATCATTTTACAAGATAGGCGCAAAATTGTCAATTCATATCGACAACGGCATGTGAAAAGACGGCTTGAAGGTTGCCTTTATCCGTTCAGGCATTTGCCGATCGACGTCGTAAGTTTGTTTTTCAAAGCAATCGTTTTCAAATCTTTTTCGGTGAGCGTCGCAACGGTTTTTCCGTCTTCGACTATAAAAAACGTCACGTCCTGCGTGCTTGACGTGTGATGATAAAGTCGCACAATCGGCGTATCCGCATTTACGTAAACTTTCTTTTCGACGACGCCGAGCGAATAGTTTTTGCTTGCCATATCGAGAATGCTCGCATACGTCTCGTCCTTTGCCGAGAACGTTGCGCCATAAAACAAAAACACCGCCATTATGCCGAACGTAAAATTAAGTCCGAAAAAAAACGAGGCTATAAACAACGCAAAAAGCACAACGCTTGTCACGACTCCGGCAATGCGCAACGCCTTTATCGTCCTAATTCTGTTTTTGCAGAGTCCGAGAGCCACCCGACTTCCGTCCAGCGGATATACGGGCAAAAGATTGAAAAGCCCGAGCGTGAGATTTGCCCGAAGAAAAGCAATCGTATACGGATACACGGACGGAGAAATCCACCACAAACCGAGTGTGACGAGTGCAAGCAAAAGATTTGCGGCAGGTCCTGCAAGTCCTATAAGCACGCTTGACTTTTTGTCTATCGACTCGTTTGTCTGCATCATTGCGCCGTACGGCAAAAGGGATACGCTTTTAAGAACGTATCCGCGAAGCCTTGCCATAAGCGCGTGAGCACTCTCGTGAAAGAAAAGTGCCACCGTCATCCATACGAAATCAAGCAAATGCCCAAACGCCACAAGCGCGAGCGCAAGTGCAAAAAATAAGGGATTAACCTTGATTTTCATAAGGATAAAATGCCGTTTTCGTCAAATAAGCGAAATGTAGTTTGACAATCCGGCAAGCGTCTGGACGATTGAAGTCGCCTTGAAAATGCCTGCAAACAAAAATCCGAGAGACACGAAAACGCCTATCGCAACGGGGATTATCGCAACGTCGAGAGCGTCGAGCGTGCCCTTTCTTTTTTTACGTTTTGCGTCGATTTGATTTTCAACGTACTGATTCTGAGAGATTTCAACTTCAAGTTTTTTGGTTTCGTCGTATTCCATATTCACCACCTTGATATACTCTATTCTCTCTTTGCAAAGTTTAGAACGTTCAGACTCTTTTTATATCCAAAGTGGTTGCAAATTGTTTTATTCTCGTCGCGCTTGCGTTTACGCTCACCGAATATCTCCCGTCGTTTTCCTGTTTCACGGATATCCGCACTTCGCCGTCTATGTCGAAATAATCTTGCAAAGCGTGGGTTATATCGCCCTTCATTGCGGCGGCAAAACCGTCTGTGAATCCCACTTTGTCACGAGTGAGCATTTCTCTCATTCTATCGGCAACGCTAGTCGAAATTTTCATCTGAATCTCCAAAATCTGCGCTTTGCACTCACGTCGACGAAACGTTTGCTGTTTTGCGCTACGTTCTTTGCAAGCACTTCAAAAGCACGCTCGCTCTGCGCCCGTTCGGGTATTGCGCCGAGTTGCTGATACATGGTGATAAAATCGTCTTCGGGAATTACACCGATTGGAAGCGTGTGAAGAAGCGAACTTATCTCACTTGCAGACAACATTTCTCCCCTTGACACCATATCCGCACGCACGCGATTGACCACGAGCGACACGTCTTTAAGTCTGTAACTTGAAAGCAACGACACAACCTTGTCGGCGTCACGTATTGCCGAAGCGGATGGCGTTGTGACAACGATTGCTTCGTCGCACGCACTCACCGCCCTGTGAAATCCGCTCTCGATGCCGGCAGGACAGTCAATTATGACAAAATCAAACTCAAAAAGACCGTCCACGATTCCGCGGAAAGCCTGCGCCGTGATAAGCGAAGAATCTCTTGACGACGGCAATATGCGCATGGGGCTCTCGCCGTCCTGCACGAGTGCCTGAAACGCTCTGCATCGTCCTTGCAACACGTCGCCCATGTCGTACACGACGCGCCTTTCTATGCCCGTCACGACGTCGAGATTGTTCAATCCAACGTCTCCGTCCACAAGCACCACTTTGTAGCCTTGCAAAGCAAGTTTTCTGCCGAGCGTTGCGGTCACGGTCGTTTTCCCGACTCCGCCCTTGCCCGACGTAACAACGATCTTTCTCATATTCTCATAATAAAAAACAATCGCGCGAAAATGGTGTCAAGTTATGTAAAACGTTTGCTTTCTTTGTCAAAAAAACCACGCATGGCGTGGCTTGGAACTTCTTTTAATGTTATTTGTTATTCTATACTCTCAATTTCGCGGCTTTTGAATTCTTCGGTATCGAAAAACTCCGAAAGCGAAATGCCAAATCCGTCACAAAGCATTTTTATGGTGACAATGCCGGGATTTACGCTTTTTCCGTATAAAATATTCTTAATCGTAGACGGCGCAACTGCAGAATCGATTGAAAGTTTGTGAATCGAAACCTTCTTTTCTTCCAACAAAAACAATATTCTGTTTTTCACTGCATCGTACGTGTTCATACTCTAACTTTATCATATCATTATTGACAAGGTGGGCTATATATGATACTATTAGGCTATAAATAGACCTTGGGGTGGTGAGAGTATGAAAAAAACGCATTTTACAAACAGCATTGATTACAATAATTATAGAAATTCTTATTACAAAAAATATAAATACCTTATTTACACATTTAGTGTTTTTATTT
>CAVKIG010000078.1:0-6139 GCA_963656415.1 bacterium
TACGAGAATGCGTGGCGTTTTGTTGCGTAGCTGCCACGCAGGCGAAGTGGCATAATAAGAGAAATGGCGTTAGTTATGTCTCGACCGAGTGTTGTCCCCCGCTACGCGGTCACCGTGGGTTCCCTTGCAAGGGGGAACGGTGATAGGGAAAACACTTGAGGAAAGGGGAAAGTTGCATTTCAAGTTTCAAACGCTCACCCATTGTAGAGCCGTGAATTATCCAATCATTATACAATGGAAGGCAAGATTGCCGACCACTCGGTGACAAGTCGGTCAAGAGAATATGCGGCGTTGGCAGGGCTTGTTGACGGCAAAACTTCCGTGATTTCGGAAAGGTAGGGTTGATATTTGACGAGATAATTGAAAGACGCTTTGCCGTTGCAAAATATGCGCTCGATTTTCGTTCCGCTCATGATTTTTTCTATGTCGGCAGGAATGACGTTGTATATCGCGGAATCCTTGCTCGATTCTATATCGCATTCTTCCACGCTGTCGTACAGTGCTATATCGTGTCGGATGAGAGCGGCAGATTTTTCGACTTTTGACATAGAAGTGAAATCTTCGTCAAAAAGACGAGAAAGCACCCGCCAAAACCGATTTTGCGGGTGCATATAATAGAAGTCGTTTTCCACCGATTTGACGGACGGAACGCTACCGAGAATGAGTATTCTCGCGTTTTTGCTCGTCACGGCGGGGAAGGGATGTTTGACGTGGCGCAACATTATTTGACGATAAACACTTTGGTTTGATGCTTTTCAAGCACGGCGTTGACTTTGCCGTCCGTCGTTGCGATTTGACCGCTCCATTGCTCTTTGAGCGAATATTCTGACTTTTTTTGCATTGCTACGTATTCGTCGTTTGCAAGCGTGTTCAAATCGAACTTGCAGGATTTTGCATGAGAAGTTTTGTTGAAGAAACACACTGCGACCGAGCCGTCCGCAAGCGGTTTTGCAAGCACGTCCACTGCGCCTTTTCTGACGCGTTTGGCTTGTTTTGCGAGCGGGTCTTGGTTGATTGCTATCATATTGCGGTTGGTGACGATGCTCTTGACCTGATCCGACATATTTCTTAAATCGTTGCCGAGAATAAGGGGAGCGTTCATCATGCACCAAAGCGAGAAGTGCGACACGTTTTGATTGTACGACAGTTTGCCGTTGCCGACTTCGAGCATATCGGGATCGTTGTAATGCCCCTTGCTTGCGTACGGATAGAGTTTGACGGTGTGCTCGTAAATGAGCTTGATCCACCACCACCAAGGGCGGATATCGGGAGTCGTGCGCCACAAATTGCCTGCTTTTGCGCCCCAGTTGTACGGCTTGCCCCAACCCCACTCGCATACTGAGAAAACGATGGGCTTTTCTTTTTGCTTGCGCTCCTTTGCGACTCTTGCGGTTGCTTTTTGAAGAGCCTTGCCCATACGGATATACTGATACATTTCGCTGTCGGCGTTGCTTGTGACCGGATTGAAAAGTTTTATGACGTTTCTTCCTTGTTTCAGGCGCACGATGACTTGGAAACGCGCGGTGACGTTTGGAGTTTTTTGCGGTGGGAATAGAATTTCGTATTCTTCGCCGTCGTTGATTTTGGCGATAAGATACTTCTCGTACGCGCCTTTTTTCTTGATGTTTATCGTCAGCACGTATTCGCCGTCTTCGTCGACTTCGATGCTGTTGTAGGTGATTGCGCCCTGATTGGCGTCAAGCCCCGAAACGTAGCTGCCGGTGGGGAGTTTTGTGTCCGTCATAAAGCGAGCAAGTCCCGATAAAACGGCGTTGTACACTGAATATTCGATTGGGTGACCGTCGAATTGCGACACGCTCACGCTGTACACGAGCGGTGCGTATCGTGAAATGGGGATATGATGGCAGTAGTCGTATTTGAAATACTCCACGCCCCATTTTGCAAGCGTGTATGCGTCAAATTGTTCTCTGCCGAGACTTGCGGGAAGGTCTTCGCACGTAAGAGTGCCGTTTGAAGTGTATGCGCCGAGTTTCAAGCCGAGTTTGTTGACTTCTTTTACGAGATATTCTATGCCGTGCGGAAACGTTTCGTAGTCGCCCACGAGTTCGCCGTTTTCGTCGCGAAGGGAAGACTGCCAGCAGTCGTCGAGATTTATGTAACTGTAACCTGCGTCTATAAGTCCTTTATCTTTCATCGCTTGCGCAGTTTCGAGAATGAGTTTTTCGTTTATGCGGTTGCGGAAAGTGTTCCAACTTGACCAACCCATAGGGGGAGTGAGCGCGACGCCGTTGTCAAAATCGTCAAGATTAGGCTTTACGCTCGTAGGACGTTTTTTCGTGAAAAGACTGCGGATATAGCAGAAAGGACACATATTGTTTCGTTTCATAGTATCACCTTGTCAATTATTTCAATTTCATATTTTTGGAGCGCATTTTCGCGTCCAGACGGTCGAAACGTTTTTCGATGTTTTCGCCGTGCTCTATCTTGATTTGATTCATCATTGCCACAAATCCGACGTAAAGAACCGTGAGAATCGCGCATATTGCAAGCATTGCCTTGCCCATTTCCCAAGTGATGTGATTGTCGAGATTGAAGAACGTGCGGATAATCTGAACGATGTCTATTGTCTTTCCGTTTACTTCGACGTTTATGGAAGTGAAATATACGCCAACAAAAATGAACACCATCAGCAAATACACGAAAAGATTGAGCGCGATAAGCATTTTTGACTTGTTGATTTTGTGTTTTTTGCGTTCTTTCTTTTCTTTTTTTGGCTTTTGTTTTCTGTCTTTTGTCCCTATGACTTGCATTGCGACGCCGTTTTGCCAGGAGTCCTTTCTTTCCTGCTCGTCAAAATCGCTCATATTCGCTTTTTCGGCTTGTTGCGCTGCCTTTTCGCGTTCTTTCATAAGGTCGCTAATTCCGAAGAACGACGACCAACTGGAAAGTTTTGTGGGCAACGAAACTTTGAAAAGAAGAAGGAATCCCACGAACGTAATAACCCAAATAAACACCGTCTGAGACTGCGCGTCGGTGAGATTCGTAAGGAAGAATTTGTTGCAGAGTATGACTGCAATCGCGCCGAGCATAACCGTTATGCCGCCGGGCAATGCGTTTGACAGCACCTTTGGCAAGAATCTGCCCGTAACTCTGTCTGCATTCGGTTCGAGAGCAAGCACGACAGACGGCATTCCTATCGTCACCGCGCCCATAATCGTGAGATTTTGCGGAGTGAAGGGAAGGGGAACCGTTACCACCATAAACAACAGTGCAAGCAACGTGTTGTACACGGTTTTCATGATATAAAGGGCGGCGGAACGTTCGAGATTGTTTATTGAACGTCTGCCTTCTGCAACCACTCTCGGCATGGAAGAAAAATTGCTGTCGAGAAGAACGAGCGAACTCACGTTCTTTGCCGCGTCAGAACCCGACGCCATGGCAACCGAGCAATCCGCTTCCTTGAGCGCAAGCACGTCGTTTACGCCGTCTCCCGTCATTGCAACGGTGTGTCCCGCCTTTTTGAGTGCTTTCACGAGCATAAGTTTCTGGTCGGGGAGTACTCTGCCGAAAATGGTGTATTTCGTTGCCGCTTCGTACACTTCTTCTTCGGTTTTGAGGGTGGACATATCGATTATGTTGTCGCAATCTTCAAGACCTGCGCGCATAGCAACCGCACGCACGGTTTCGGGATTGTCGCCCGATATGACTTTTACCGTAACGCCTTCTTGCTTGAAAAATCTCAAAGTGTCGGGGGCTTCGGCTCTTATTTTGTCCGTGATATAGACAAAACTTTCAAGTTTCAGTCCGCTTGGCAATTCCGAGTCGTTAAACTTGTTTTTTGATGAAGCCACGACCATGACGCGATAGCCTTTCTGCGCCATTTCGTCGGTGGTTTTTTCAAGTGATTTAGTCTTCTTTTTGAACACGAATTCGGGTGCGCCGATCACGTATGACACACCGTCTATTCTTGCGCCGCTCCATTTGCGAGCGGAAGAGAAAGGAACGGTCTGTTCGACGTTTCCCGATACTTGCAAATTCGACACGAACGCACGCAATGCGTTTATCGTCGCGTTGTTGTCTTCAAGTGCGCTCGTAACGTTCTTTATAATCTGTTTTATCTGCGCTTCGTCGCGGTTTTTGACGGGTTCTATGGAGTTGACGTCCATAGTGCCTTCGGTGATAGTGCCGGTTTTGTCGAGACAAAGCACGTCGACGCGCGCGAGCGTTTCTATGCAATACAGGTCTTGCGCCAGCGTTTTGTGCCTTGAAAGACGAATTACGCTTACGCAGAACACCGTTGACGAGAGTGCGACGAGACCCGATGGTATCATGCCGATGAGCGTTGCCACCGTGCCGAGAACCGTCGTTGAAAGATATTGATTTATTTTGTAACCGAAAAGCGTTGTTATGATTTTTTCGCTTTGTTCGGGATTTTGTTGCACGAAATATTTCACGCAGAACAGAATCACGCCCATAGGCACGATGATGCTTGCCATAACTTTGACGATAAACATCAACGAACGCCAGATTTCGCTGTTCGGTTTCTTGAAATACTTTGCGCCTGCGCTGATTTTTGTTGCGAAATTGTCCATTCCGACGTGTTCGACTTGCGCTTTTGCGTTGCCCGACACGACGAAACTTCCCGACATAACTTTGTCTCCGACGTTTTTGAGTATTGCGTCGGGTTCGCCTGTTATCAGACTCTCGTTCACTTCGACGCTTCCTTCCACGATGAAAGAGTCCGCACAAATCTGACTGCCGCTTGCAAGCACCGTTATATCGTCAAGCACGATGTCTTTCACCGCGATTTCGGTCTGTTCGCCGTCGCGTATGACAATCGTTTTCGGGGCGGAGATGAGAGACAATTTGTCAATCGTGCGTTTTGCGCGCAATTCCTGGAATATGCCGACCAGTGCGTTGAAAATTATAAGTATCAGAAAACCGAAATTGCCTAAAATAGTGAGAATGTTTTCGCCGGAATCGATGAAAAAGCAAATCAACACCGCAAGCACGATGAAAACGAAATTGAAAAACGTCACGATGTTTTCGCGCAGTATTTGTGCCACGCTTTTCGTCTTGACGTTCTGGTCGCCGTTGACTTTTCCGCTCGTCACACGCTCCTGCACTTCGGTGGCGGTCAGTCCTTTCTCCTTGTCGGTGGTTATGATTTCGCATTCGACGAAGTGCGTTTCGTTTTCGCTTGTCGTGTCGATTGCGTTTTTTTTGTTCTCGTCCATTTATTCCCCTAAATATTGTTCATGTGCGCTCACGTGCGCACGCACGCAACTTAATATAAATTTAGTATAACAATATGTTTATGGAAATTCAACAAAAAAGTTGAGTTTTTGTACGTTTTTGCATGAAAAAGGGCATAATCGGGCAAAAACGAGCGTATATTTTGCGTATGAAAAGAAAAATTTCGTTGACAATCATATCAATCGTTATGTTGTGCATGGCAATATTCTCTTTGAGCGCCTGCAACAAGAAAGGAAACGAACAAAAGAGTGACAACGTGTCTCGCACCACTTCCGAATACTACGCAGGTGAAAGTGCCGACTTCGCCGTCACCATAGAAAAGGGAAGACGCGAACGCACGTTCATTGCCGACGGCGTTGCAACCGACGTCGTGGATTTTTGCGATATAACCGTTGTTCCGCTCAAAACCAACGACTTAAAACAAATTTCTTACGTCGTATCTGCCGATGACAAAACCTTGTCAGGCACTATCGACGGCGGAACGTACGGAGAATTTTGCACTTCCGTTTCTCTCGACTTCGTCCCCAAAACCGTCACCATAACCGTTGGTGACAAAAACGACGAAATAGATATGTCGTCCGTCCTTGACGGAGCTATCACAGCCGACGATGTCATCAACATTGCCAAAACCGAGTTCAAAGACAAACTCGACGCCGAATACGCCCAAGGCAAGCCCGAACGCGAGATTTATCTCAAACTCATCACTGCCGACCGCACGTCCTACTACTATTACGTTTCTTTCATCGGAGACGGAGTCGATTACTGGGCGATGTTGGTTGAGCCGAAGAGTGGTGCTATTATCACCCAAAAATAAAAAAATGCGCTAAATAGCGACTGACTTTGGACGCGATTGTCTTCGTAACAATCGCTATTCCGTCACTTCGTTCCTTACAGTGCCACGAGCCTGCCAACTCATGTACTA
>CAVKIG010000079.1:0-6092 GCA_963656415.1 bacterium
TTTTGAAGGGCGTATTTGCTAAACTTCAGTTGTAAGCCAACGCTTGCAATAATCAAAAAGGAGCAAAACAATGAAAAACGAAAAATCCTTGAAAATCAAAATAACAGCCGTTGCTATCGGCGTTGCTATGGCGATTGCGGCAATCACGCTCTTGTCGGTGTTTATCCCCAAAAACAAAGTGGCGAGCGCGACTACGGACAAAGGATCGGCAAGCGCACAATCAGAGCAGGTGCTCAACCAAATCGACGCTCTCGAGGCGGAATATCAAAAGGCGTTTGACGACAATGCGGATCTTTGGGGAAAGTATTTTGCGGAGCTTCAAAAACTCGACACTCTCCCCGACGATTTTGACGAGAAGGCGTTTATCGGCGGATTGACCGTCTTGACGGACGATGAGAAAGCCGCGCTTTTGAAAAACGTCGACTTGCTTGACGAGCTGGACGCAAAACTCGACAAACTCTATGGTGAATTGTTCGATCAAGACGAAGATATGCCTTATGACGATTGTCTGGACGGCGACTGCGATTTCTCCGAAAAAGACGATGACTATTTTGCAGACTACGGCTGTGGCGACATGCTTTTCATCGAAACGGACGAAAACTTCTTCGGTGACGATTTTGGCAAATTGTGCGACGAGGCAGAACTTGCAAACGACCAAATCCAAGCTCTCAGAAAAGAATTTGACGACGTTTTGGACGCTCACGCAGACCTTTGGGACAAAGTGTACGCATCTTATGACGAGCTCGATTGCGACTTTGACTATGCCAACTTTGACGAGGCAACCTACATCGCAAATCTTGCAACTTTGACGCAAGATGAGAAAGACACGCTTCTTAAAGACCTTGCAAAACTTGACGAAATCTCCCAAAAACTCGTTGCGCTTTGCGGTGCGAATTGCGGAAGATAACAACGATACAACACATCTATTTCAACCTTGCAAAAGGCGTTGCTTCGGCAACGCCGATTGCCGTAGGGGGCTTATGGCACACAAGATTTATATTGCCGACGACGAAAAGAACATCAGAGAACTGTTGAAGAACTTTTTGCAAAGCGACGGATACGAAGTGAGCGCATTTGAAAACGGCGACTCGCTTCTTTGCGCGTTTGAAAAAGAGCCGTCCGACCTTGTGATTTTGGACATCATGATGCCGGGAAAAGACGGCATAGAGTGCGTCAAAGAACTGCGCAAATATTCATCCGTGCCCATAATCTTGCTCACGGCAAAAGACGGCGAGCTCGATTATGTCAACGGCATCACTTTGGGCGGTGACGATTATCTGACAAAGCCTTTCCGTCCGACAATGCTGTTGATGCGCGTCAAGGCCTTGTTGCGAAGGGTTGAAATGAGCGCGGCAAAGAAGGACGAGAGCAAGGTGCTGAAATATGCAGACTTGACGTATTCTGAAGATGAACACTCCGTTTTGGCGGATAAAACCCCTGTTCCGCTGACAAAGACGGAAATGAGCGTGTTGGCATTTATGATGAAAGAGCCGCAAAAAACTTATTCGCGCGACAGCCTTTTGGATGAGATTTGGGGGTTTAGCGAAGACACCGAAACACGCGCCATTGACGAGACTATGCGCAGGATAAGGAAGAAATTGTCCGCCGCGGCAAGCATGGTCACGATAGAAACGGTGTGGGGCTACGGATACAAACTCACGACGGAGAAGAAACGATGACGCGCATAAAACTCAAAATTCTATTGGCTTGTCTGCTTGCCGTTGCGCTGATTCTTTGCGCGCTTCTTATCGTTGTCAACGTTGCTCTGCCAAGGGATCTTGAAAGGCAGGCAAAGATTGCCATCAAAAACGAATTTGCAGACTACGACCCGGGGCGCGAAGAGACCAAAAGCGTCAACTTTTTGAGTGCGAGCGTCGGGTATATCGAGATTGATCAGGCAGGGGAAGATTTCTATTATCTTACGGACACCGAAAAAGCGGTGCTTGCGTTTTGTGCCGACAAGAAACTCGGCGGCGGTGATTTCTATCGTATAAAAGGCAAAAACCGAGATATCGTGCTTGCAACCTATTCGTCGGCAGAAGATTTGTCGGAAGATTTCGTGTATGCGCTCTACGTGGACATCAGTGCGATTTTGAGTTATGTCAAATGGCTCAACATTATGTTTTGCAGTGCGGTAGTGGTTGTGGGTGCGGTGATATGCGGCATGGGGCTGAAACTCGGCAAGACCATAGAAACGGCGCAAGAGATACGTCAGTCTTTCTTTCAAAACGCCTCGCACGAACTCAAAACGCCGCTTATGGCGATACAAGGTTATGCCGAAGGCATACAGACGGAAGTTTTGCCCGCAAAGGAGTCGGCAAGCGTCATCCTTGAAGAGAGCGACCGTATGACCACGCTCATTGAAGAATTGCTCGCTCTGTCCAAAATCGACTCGGAGCAAACGAAGCCCGATTTCAGACAACAGGACGTCAATCAAATTGTCGGCAGCGTCGTATATTCGCTTTCGCCGGCTTTTGAAAACAGCGGCAAGCAACTCACGCAAGAGCTTTGCAACGAGGCGATCGTGTCCGTTGACGAAAAACAGATGCGCAAAGCGATTTCCAATCTTGTGGCAAACGCTTTCAAATATTGCAAAACCGCCGTGTTTGTCAAATGCGTTGACGATCGTGACAAAGTGACTGTCACAATATCCGATGACGGCGACGGCATCGCCAAGGAAGATTTGCCACACGTGTTCGACAGGTTTTACACGGGCAAGACGGGCAACACGGGCATAGGGCTTGCGCTGACAAAAGAGATAGTCAAACTGCACGGCGGCGAGATTAAAGCCTATAACAAAAACGGCGCGGTGTTCGAGCTGTCCTTGCCAAAAGCGAAAAACGTTGCAAAATAAACCGTAGAAAAATTTTTCTGCCGCATACGTGCGGCTTTCTTTTTTGCGATTGAGTGGAATTATTCCAAATATGCGTCGGACGGTCTTTGAAGCTTCTTTGGCGAGTTTTGAATCGATATGAATAATGGAGTTTTTATTTTTCAAAGCGGAGTATACAAGCGGTTTTGCGCATTTTCAACGTCGGATATTCGTTTTTCCATTTTCAAGTTTTTGTTGATAATATCCAAATAGTTTGGTATACTTATTGTCAATATACGTGTTATGCGCACGATTGCGCGTAAGGAGAAAATATGATTCTCACAATGGATATAGGCAACACCAACGTAAAGTACGGCGTTTTTGACGGCGACAAAATGATTGCGTCGTGGAGAGTTAGCACGAAGGCTTCGCGCACCGCCGACGAATACGGAATGGTGCTGTATGACCTTCTTCGCCAACGCGGAGTTAATTTTGAAGATATTGACGCTTGCGTCATGTCTTCGGTTGCGCCCGCGCTCAACTACACGATAGAGCATATGTGCAACGATTATATCGGCAAATCTCCGCTTATCGTTTCAAGCGACACGGACACGGGCATAACGCTCGATTACGCCCAACCTATGCAACTCGGCACGGACAGAATCGTCGGAGCGGCGGCGGCATACGCCATATACGGAGGCCCTGTCATCGTGGTGGATTTCGGCTCGGCAACGACGTTCAATCTCGTCACGAAAGACGGAAAGTTTTTGGGCGGCGCGATTGCTCCCGGCATCAAGACGGCAACGGAGTCGCTTGTCACAACGGCGGCAAAACTTCCGCGTATCGAGCTTGAAAAACCGCAAAACATCGTGGGCAGAGATACGAAGAGTTGTATGCAAAGCGGTATAGTTTACGGCTATACGGGGCTTGTAAAGTATATGGTTGAAAAATATAAGCAACTTGACGAGATGAAAGGCGCAAAGGTCGTTGCCACGGGCGGACTTTCCGAACTCGTGCAACAGGTTGAACCCGACATCATCGACGAAAGCGACCGCGCGCTTGCGCTCAAAGGCTTGAAGATGGTGTACGACAGAAATCGCAAGTGATTTGCAAATAGTTTTTTGTTTCGGTGGCGAAACGAACGAAATAGGTGAAATATGAAAAAAATCGGAGTTGCGCTTTTGGGACTGGGCGTCGTCGGCGGCGGAGTGTGGGAGATTCTCACAACCAAGCGCGAAATGATAAAGAAAAACGAAGGACTTGACATAGAAGTGGTCAAAGTGCTCGAACGCAATATCGAGCGTTGCAAGCAACTTGGCGTTGACGAGAGCATCGTCACGCAGGATATGGACGAAATTGCGCGCGACGAAAACGTTGATATCGTTGCGGAGTTTTTCGGCGGAGTCGAACCTGCAAAGAGTTTTCTCATCAAAGCACTCGAAAACGGAAAGAGCGTCGTCACGGCAAACAAGGAGATGTTCTCGAAGAGTTGGCACGAACTCGAAGCCCCGGCAAAGAAGACGGGCGCAGGCATATATTTCGAAGCGAGTTGCGTTGGCGGCGTTCCCGTTATACGCACGCTTACGGACAGCATGCAGGCAAACGAAATCACGTCTTTGAAGGGCATAGTCAACGGCACGACCAACTACATTTTGACCAAAATGAGCGATGAAGGCGCGGACTATCAGACGTGTCTTAAAGAAGCGCAAAGGCTCGGCTATGCAGAAGCAAATCCGACGGCAGACGTCGAAGGCTTTGACGCGACCTACAAGAACAGCATTTTGTCGTCGCTTGCGTACAGAAAGCGCGTTCCCGTGGACAAAGTGTATAGAGAAGGCATATCCGAAGTGTCGGTGAAAGACATAGAGTTTGGCAAACAACTCGGTTATACGCTCAAATTGCTTGCAATATCAAAACGAGTGAACGGCAAAATCGAAGCGCGCGTTCATCCGTCGTTTATCCTTGCCAATCATCCGCTTGCAAGCGTCAAAGGCTCGTTCAACGCGCTGTACATTCACGGCGACAGCGTTGACGACGTGATGTTGTACGGCAGGGGCGCAGGCTCGTTGCCCACGGCAAGCGCGATTGTCAGCGACATAGTGTTTGCAGGCGGAAAAGACGTGCATAGACGCTATTTTTGGGAAGACGAAATCGAAGTGAACGACGACGATTTCGCAACAGATTTCACGACGGCGTATTACGTCAGAATTGCGATAAACAGTGAAGACGGCGCGCTTGCAAAAGTGGCAAAAGCCTTTGAAAACGGCAAAATCGGCGTCAAAAACGTGTTGAAAAAGGCGGGCGAGCAGGGTGATTATCTCGTTTTCGTCACCGAAGAAACGAAAGAAAGCAATATGAAATCGACGCTTGAAACTGTGAAGGAACTATCTTGCACGGACGATATTTGCGCCGTTTTGAGAGTGGAGAACTGATATGGTTTTGTTTTTCGCAAGGGGTGAAGCGGACAGCGACAAGTTTGTCAAATACTGCTATTCGTATTATCGCGACATAATGGCAGGTTACGGAAACGAATTGCCAAAGACCGTCGAGATAATAAGAGAAGAAGGCAAAAAACCACGCTTTGACACCGAAGATGCGTACTTCAATCTTTCTCATTCTCACGGCGTGATTATGTTGGGAATTTCACATACGCCTATAGGCGTCGACATAGAGAAAATCCGTGACATCGATTATTCCAAATTCACGTTTATGGACGCCGAAGACACGCAAGATTTCTTTGAAAAATGGACTGAAAGAGAGAGTTATCTCAAATGGACGGGTGAAGGGCTTTCAAATTTCAGATGCGCTATTCCCAAAGACGCGCATTTTGAACATTTTCCCGTTTACGACGGCTATCACGCATGCGTTTGCGCAGACGAACAAAGTGTGCTTGCCTACGAGATGGATTTGAATCAAATGGACGAAGAATAGGCGGTTAGATAATCGAAAATCGCCGCAAAAAATTAAAACAAGTTTTGCCCGATCTCGCATTTTTGTCAATGGCAAAAGAGTGAGATTCGCAATATAATTAAAACCGTCGCGCATATCGTTTTTTTGCCTTGAAAGCAAGGCGAATGTGTGGTATAATCGGTGCAAAGGAGCATACAATCATGATTTTTGAAACTGTAAGAGACATCATCGCCAACCAACTCGGACTTGACAAAAGCCGTATCACGCTCGAGAGCGACATCGTAAACGATTTGGGACTTGACAGTCTCGGCGTTGTGGAACTCGTTATGGAAATCGAAGATGAATACGGGCTCGTCGCGGACGACGACAC
>CAVKIG010000080.1:0-6029 GCA_963656415.1 bacterium
GATATGGGCGCGACGCGTAAAGCAATTCGTCCAGTGGACGGATTGTAGCCAAAGCGAACAAGGCGGATTGCCACGCAAACGCCACAGTCCAAACACCTGAGGAAAGGGGAAAACTACATTCCCTATTCGCGAATCAAAACCCAACGTACACGCGGTACGTGATTTTGAGTCGCGCGTGCGCTAACGCAGTTGTTCGCCGTTTAGCACATTTTAGAACAACTTCTTCAAGCGGTTGATATACTCCTTGCTCTCTTGCATATTCTCTTCACCGAAAAGTTCGCTCAAATACAGGATAAGACCGTCGATTTCGTCGCGGATGTAGGACAAGTTGAGCGATTCAAACTTACGGAATATCTTGTTGCAAAGCACGTAGTCGAGACCGTCGATTTCCGTTCCGCCGCAGCCGACGTAGGATGGGACAAACTCTTTGAGTTGCTTCACGATACGGTTACCAAACGCGAGACGGAAGTGTTCGATGACGTAGTCGTCCAGCATATTGACCTTGTCGAGAACGTCTTGAGAGACCTTGTAGATCTCTTGCGACTCTTTGAACATCGCTTCAAGGTGCTTGTAGCTGATGAAGATGTTGTCCGCCCACGGAGCGTCGAACGGAACGCCCTTGCTGTTGATGTTGATAGGCATAGCACGGTCGTAAACCTTATCCGATATAGCAAACGTCGAGTCGTCGTTGTTTGCCGTGCCGATAAACCACATGTTTTGTGGGAGTCTGAAACGGCCTTTGTCGATATGTTTCGGGTCGTTTGGCCAACCGGACGGAACAAGGTCGACAATCCACTCGTCACGGGACGGCATTTCGAGAATTGACAACATTTCCGCGAAATAGTACTCGACACGCGCGATGTTCATTTCGTCGAGAACGGTGAGATAAATCTGATCGTTCCAGGTGGCTTCGTACATCTTTTTGAGCACTTCGGTTTCGTTGAAGCGTTTCGTAAATTCGTTGAAGTATCCGAAAAGTTCGGTACGGTCACGCCAAGACGGCTGAACGGACGCAATCGTCGCCGGGTTGTTCAAGAATATACCCATAGCGTGCGGAAGCGACGTTTTACCTGTACCGGAAATACCTTGCAGAATCATCAAACGCGACGTGGACATGCCGGCAATAAACAAGCGAATGATACGCGGATTGTAGTATAGGTGCATGCGCGAGCAAGCAAAGTTGCGGAAGCGATCGCAAAGCTCGGGAAGCGTGATCTCATCGTCGTAGACGGGCGGAACGTAGTTCTCGTAAATCTTGTCGATTTCGGTGAGTTTGTAGAAACGTGACTCGCCTGTCGGAGACTGCTCTTCCTTCTTTTGCTCGCCTTCTTCCCCTTCTTCGCCTTCGTAGTTGCCAATATCGCTGACTCTCATGCCGAGAATACGGTCTTTTTCAGCGGACATTTTGATGATTTGCTTTTTGAGATTGGCGCATTCTTCCACGAGATCCTGCGGCAAAACCTTGGCTTTGGAGAGCCTGGCGAGTTTGCGCAAGCCGAGCGCGATAAGCACGATAATCGCGATTATAACTGCAAAAATAAGTATTATGAAAATGATAGCGACAGCCCATTCTCCCGCGCCGAAGTATTGCGTGTAGTTCTTGAAAGCGTCCGAATAACCTTCGTTGTAGAAGATATGCAAGAAACCCCAAAAGATACTGCCGATACCCTTGTCGTAGAATGCGCCCAAAAACGCTTTGAGAAATTCAAATACGAGATTGATATTCATTGTTTGTAACTCATCGAAACTCGGTCTGCCGCCCCAAACGGCAACCGACGCCCTTTCGGAAAGGACGATTTTGCGAGCAGAATATCTGACTTAATGTTCGAGCAAGGCAAAGAAGTCAGCGGCGGCGAGGCGTATTGGGTTATGCGGAGCATTCTCAAAACCCCGATAGGCTCGAGAAGAGATCGGAGCAAACCCGATAACACCGTAGCGCGCGCCATTTTTTATATCATAGATATAATGTCGCAAAAGTATAGTCGAACGGCGCATGAATTTTCATGCGCCTTGCAACGTTTTTTATTCTTTGTCTTGGTTGGATTCTTCGTCTGCGGATCCGATGTTTTCACCGCCGACAGAATCGTCTTTTTGCTCACTGTCCGTGCCACTTGCTTGTTGTTGCAAGGACGCAAGATATTCTTGCGCAAGACGACGTTTTTCTTCGTCCGAAAGGCTGTCCACCGTCACCACTTGTTGAGCTTGAACTTTGCGTTGATTTTCAAGTTTTGCAATGACAATGGTGCGGATAAGCACAAATGCGTAGATCACAAACAAAAGGATGAGCGGAAGCACGACCACGCAGAAGAAACGCACTTTTTGGCTTGCGCCGAAGTTTGCGGTGTCCTGAATCCAGTTGGAGAAACCGCCCACGCCTTTGAGCATTTTGCCGCTTGTGAAAGTGCCGTCTTCATTCACACTTCCCCACGTTGCGACAATTGCGCTCGCTTGCACGTTTTCGGTGCTGCCGATGATATCCGCATTGCGATCGTCTTTGTCTTTGAGCAATTCCGCCGCGGCATCTTGCCATGTGGAAGATTGATTGTCACCGCGCGTTGTATAGCTGCTCACTTCGCCGGCATCGGTTCTGTTGATAGCCACGATTCTGTGGGTGTTGAAGATTTGATAACGTCCCGAAGATGTGGAAACAGTCGTGCGGAAAGTCACAACTTGACCGACTTTGAGCGACTTTGCGTTTGCCGAATCGAGTGCGGTCGCAATTATGACGTCGTCGGGCGAGAAAGTCGGATCCATTGAATTGGATGCAACGTTGAGATAATACGTGTCGCCGAAGCGAGTGAGATGATCGTCGTTCGTTGCGCTTGCGATTGTGAAAATCGCGACCACCAAAGCAAACACTATGACGACGATGCAAACGCCCGTCGCAACCCAGTTGAGAATGGATCTGACCTTCTGTTGCTTTGGAGAGAGTTCTTTTTTCTCTTTCGCTTTTTGAGCGAACTTTTCTTTGAGATTCATGATAAACCTGCCTGATTGATGCTTCTCCGCTTCCGCCCGAGACTTATTGCCACACACCGCGCCAAAAGCGCAGCCGAGAGATCAGCGAATGACTATTGACGTCGTGCGAGCCATGCTTGTTGCCCTTAAACGGAAAATATCCGCTTCACTCGCCCGATTTTGCTGAAACGCATAGTTATACAACTATACATATTGTATTGTAACTTATCGCGCGCACGATGTCAACAGCAAAAATCGCAAAACCGCCCAAAATCATCCGAAAATCTTCCCCAACCGCCGTTCTCGCCCATTTTGCGCGCTTTTTTCGCGTAAAACCGCCCTTTTGCCACAATCGGAAAGCCTATTCGGGGCGCACTTATAAACGGACTGTGCGACTTCGAAGACGGAATTGGAGCCGCAAGGCGGCGACCGTATCGAGCGTCGGACTTGACGTAAAGTACAAGCGACTGCGCCATGTTGTTGCGTAGCCGGCGCACAAAGTGAAGTGGCACAATAAGAGAAATGGCGTAAGTTATGTCTCGACCGAGTGTTGTCCCCCGCCACGCGGTTGTCGTGGGTTCCCTTTTAAGGGGGAACGGCAATAGGGAAAACACCTGAGGAAAGGGGAAACTTGCGCTCGCAATGACAACAACACTCTCGCTTGAACAGAACAAAACAAAAAAAATAAATTTAGGGATAAGGTTTTTGAAAGGGGCTTTATCTCGATAAGGAGAAAAACGATGAAAAAGAAAGGTTTGATTATATCAACAGTCGTCATGGTTGTTGTGCTGATCGCATCTCTCACCACCGCTACTTACGCTTGGTTTACTCAAGACAGTAAAACCACAATTAGCGGTTTTGAACTTCAAGTCGTAGCAGGCAATGCTGTTAACATCGGTTTGAAAGCTGACTTAACGAAAGAATACAGTGCTGCTGATACATCAACCGCATTTGTTACCGGAACGTGTACATATACCGGAACAAAGGGTTCTGTCACAGGCGTTGGCACGTGGGAAGGCGATCCCGGTCTTTCACCGACACTTGACCACCAAATTCTTTTTGGTGATATGAGCAAGGCTGTTGGCTTCACTGCTGGTGCAATTGCAGATGCTACAACCGCAACAGCAGGATATTTTACCGCAGGTCAAAATGCACTTGTTGCAAACAAAGGTAAGGCGGACGGCACTTTGCAAGGCATAACCGAAGCTGTTGTTAATGGCAACATCGCAACTGGTACAAAGGGTGATTTGGCATACTTGTGGCTTGGTGTTTCCCCTGCGCAAACATTGAAAGCAGGTGCAAAACTTCACGTTTACATTCAATCAATTGGCGGTGGTGATAACCTTGGTATAGCTGCTGCGGTACACGTTGCATACAATGTAAATAATACTGGTTGGAAAGATATTGATGCATTCAATAATGTAACTGCTGAAAACACAACCAACACCATCAATTACGCAACAACAAAAGCTGCATATACAACGACAATGGCAGTTGATGCATCCGATACATTTACAGGCGCAGTTAAAGGAAGTGTGCAAACCGGTATGGCTGATGTTGTGATTGACCTTACAAAAGTCAAAGTTGGTGACCTTGATCAAGTTCAACTCGTTATTTATCTTGCAGGCAAAGATGATGACTGTATTGATGCTGCAAAAGGTGTTAATGCAAGAATCGGTATGTATTTTGAAGCAGAAGAAGTTGAAGGTGCAAAATCCAATGCTCCTACCGAAGCAAAAGTTGACAACGCGGGCAAACTCTCTTTGACCGGTGTTAGAGGATCTTCTATCGAATACAAAGTAGCAGATGGCGAATGGACAAAGATTGAAGGCAAATGGGATGGAACATCATTCACAGCAAATGCTGCTCTTCCTGCTGATGCAAAAGGCAAAACTATAAAGGTAAGACAAATCGAAGACGGCAAAGCTGCAAGTGATGAAGCTGCAGTAAACGCAGCTGCGTGGGCATAAAATATAGCAATTCTTCAAAAAAAATACGGCTCGGATGAGCCGTATTTTTTATGCTTTCGGGCAAAATTTGACAATCCGCCAATTTGTGCTATAATTCTCTTATCAACTTCATTTAGGGGGAATTTTACATGTATAAATCGGCAAATTCCAAACTCGTGTCGGAATTGAACAAATGGTGCACAGATGTTTTGCATGATGTACAACGTGACATCAAATCATATTTCACTTTTGATATACGATTGATAGGCAGTGGTGAAAAAAGGCTTGTTCTTCAAAATGGCAATGGCACATTTGATTTGGATTATAATCTTATTATCAAAAAAGACAAGCAAGATATGATAAATAATCCCGAGCAGATAAAAAATATTTTTATTGATAGTTTCAACAATGTACTGCAAAAGTATATAAATAATTTTCAAAAATTTGACAAGCGAAGTGTCAAAAATTCCACTTCAGTCATCACCGTAAATTTGAAAAATAATAGCAAGGTGGCTTTCTCATTTGATGTTGCCATTCTTGTAGAGTGCGACAATGGATTAACATACAGATTGATTTATGACAAAAAATCGCAACGCTATATTTGGAATGAAATCAGGGGCTCAAAAGACTATTATCAAAGATTTGCGCAAATAAAAAATAATGGTCAATTTACACAATTCAAATCTAGGTATATTGAACTTAAAAATATGCATCTTCAACGGAACGATGATAGAAAGTCGTTCTCGGTTTTTCTTGAAACACTCAATGAGTTTAGGTGAATTATGGACAGAATTGATGAGTTTTTGAGCACTATTGACATATCGCCAGACGAATTGAAAAACGCAAAAAGAGATCTGTTTTCAAAGGGCATTGAAAATCACAAAGAAATAAGAGATGCGCTTTATTCATTTAGGCGCAAAAAAGTGAAATACTCGGAGATTGCATCCGCTTATCGCTATGACAAACGTATTCGCCTTGTATTGTATAAATACATCTCATACATAGAAGAGTTTTTTAGGGCAAGAGTTGTTGACTTTTTTGTCGAGTGTAGCGATGATGAAAAATCAGAGATTTTCATCAAAAAAAAGAAACCCTATGATAAAATTAAAACAGTAGATGAGA
>CAVKIG010000081.1:0-5995 GCA_963656415.1 bacterium
ACTCGTATAGAGTGCTTTCTCTACAAAATTATCCGTCGCTCGCGGGGAAGACAGGACGCGATTGACGCAAAGCGTAACAATCGCTATTCCGTCACTTCGTTTCTTACGGCACTCGCATAGAAAAGTATCGTGCCCTTGTTATGCCTGTGACACATTTTTATGGACACACATTTTATAATGCTCCGATTTATTGCCTTTCGGCGTGGCGGTTTAGCACAGAGAAAAGCCTATATCAACGGCAAAATTATTGCTTGGTTGATATTGGCTGTTTTATTGTAAGCGCAATAATTTACGCTGGTCGTTGACATAGGCATCTTATGATTTGAATTGATGTGTTTTTGAGTTTTCTTGGTGCTACGCCGTCTTGTTGCCAAAAGGCAAATAAAACTCGGAGTGTATCCAAAATGAAAAAACATATTGAAAATTATGATGTTTTCAAAGAAACAATCTCAGAAAATAACGTTCTTGCAATGGCAGAACAGTTGGCGATGTATGAAACCCGCTTCCTTATAGGATATATGGGCAGCAGAATGCAGAAAATATATGCAGACCTATGTGTTGATATAAAGCGTAAAAACGATATTAACCATACATTCAGCGACAGTTATGATTTAGTTCAAGAATGCGCGCTATTCCTTTGTAATCATTACGGGAAGCGATTAAACGACATTTTGGCATACGATAAAAGGGGTAAGGCAATAACAGTCAAGATTGCATGCGTTAGAGCGATGTCTAAACTTATCACACGAAAAACAAGCGACTATTTCCGCTCCGTGAGCCTCGATGCCTTAACGCCCGTCAGTGAACCGTCTTGCGAGATTGAAGAAGATGTTGTCAAAGACTATACCGTCTATGATTCAATCGTTGAGAGCCTTAATTTGACAGACAACATGCGAATTGCGCTCGAATGTAGGCAAAACGGATTGAGTTATCCCGAAATCGCCACTATACTTGAACGAGCGCAATCCACCGTGTTTGAATACTTCATTAAAATGCGACAACGATATGCCGCAATTTGTTTTACTTAATTTACAATCATCATTTTATAGGCTGTGATGTTGTCAATTTTACGATTATAATGGGATATAATAACTCTTGCATGTTTTTGTATAAATGCTAAAACTTTGCGCTGCTCTTCTATAGATAAATCGCCGTCGTACTTTTCGCAAAAATGCACATTGCCATTGGAAACATCAATTGTAGAGAGGTCCTTTTCGCAATCATCTTCTTCCTTGTTCTTCTGTATATATACGACCACATTCTCGTCAGCATCCTCTCTTTCTTTGCCTCGGCTATCAAGAAAAATGCTAACAGGCAATCTTGTACGCTCTTTATTTACGCTCATCAAATCAAAGTCCTTAATTTTATATGCTTCCAATTCTTGGGATGCTCTTTCTCGATAGTCGGCTCCAAGAATCTTAAGCGAATGTTCCAACACATCTTTTGAATCATTAAAAAGGCCTTCAAAACACCAGATTTCAAACGGTGTTCGTCTTTCTATACAGTACTCACCGTTCACATATTCTCTGCGAATCCTTTTTCGAATCACATTATCAACTTCACCTTGCAGATATGAATAAATAATTCCAAAGACATCAGTTTTGTCTTCTACGTCACCCCAATTCCAGTCAAGTGTGAACAATGTGTGAAGAATAACATACATTTCAAAATCCGTTGCAAAGTATAACACTTCGTTTAGATGATTTGAAAAAACGACCGAACTGTCTTGAATCACTAAGTCAAGCCATCTCATTATCCAGTGGCGTCTTCCCTTCTTGTCTAATTCTGCCAAGCCAAGTTGCCATTTTTCACCGAATGCCAAATGTGCAGTCCGTCTTATGACATAATTAGTGTTCTTTGATACATATTCTGCATATTCTCGCCAATACCCACGATGTGCAGAATGCTTTTCGTTGTTTATTGTATGCAACATTTCGTGAATCGCTGCACACGTCAATTCGTATTCGTCAACAATATTCAGGTTCAACCTTATAAGAAACGTATTATCCGGCAATTCTCTACAATGTCCGCAAAATGAGTTTGAATTCATAAGAATAAACTCTATATTCTTTGAAACGGGAATGTCGAGATCGGTCACGACCTTGATTGCCTCGTTGATACATCTCTTTTGCATTTCAGTTGCTTTTTTGTCTATTACGTATGCCATTTTAACCTCCGTTTTTACAATGCGATGCCCGTCGGATTGTATTCTTTTTTATAGTTGTCGAAAATGCGATTCATTTCAATCATCGTCAAGTAGTTTTTCTCTAAAAGCGCATTTGCAAGCATATCGAGAAGCGGTCTGTTTTGTCGCAATATCTCGCAAGATTTGTCGTAATAATATTGCAGTTTCTCATTGATTTTGTTTGCGATTCTGTCATACAGAACGGGTGTTTGAACGTCACTCGTATAATATGGATCATATAGATCAAATCCAAAAGACGCACTCCTTGTCATTGAGAAAAGTATTTCGTATTCGATGCTGTCGATATCATATTGACAACCGAGTGACACATCGTTGAACACGACGTCTTCCGCCGCCTTACCACCCAAATAAATTATTGTTTTCTCAATCATTTTTTGCCAATCGGGCATATCGCATTCGTTTTCAAACATGCGTGTGGTACCACTTGTTTCTTTATACTCTCCCATGCAAACAATCGTTGGCTCTATGCTTTTTGATAGAAGCGCAATCGCGGCGTGTCCTGCCTCGTGATATGCAATTCTTTGCAATTCAGATAAAGGACGCTCCGGAGCATATTTCAAGTCAAATTCCTCTAGGATCTTTACAATAGCCCTGACCATATCGTCCATGTTTATTGCACTTCGTCCGTCATAGATAGTATAAAATCCTGCCTCTTTTACAATGCTTTCAATATCAGCACAATTTAAATTATTGGCAAGTTTTGCAACCGTCTCACTATTTAATTCATCCTTATCGATTGCAATTTTATCTAAATAATGCTTAAAAATCTTACTTGCATCGGAATACTTAGGCTTGCAAACAACAATTTTTTTGTCAAAACGGCCACGCCTTTTCAACGAATCAGGCAAAACGTCACAATCATTTACCGTTGCGAGCACAAAGACAAGCATATTGTTTACAGAGTTTATTTCCGATTGCAAAACAGCAAATTCCTCTTGATTGGCTGCATCCGAGTTTTTACTTTCTGTAAACTTGTCTATGTCATCCATAAAAACAATAATGGTTTTCCCACTTTTTGCGCATTCTTGACGGGCCTGTTCAAAAGAGCTTTTTATCAGTTCGATAAACTCTTTCTTGGGTCGGTCTTTTTTAATTTCTATACATTCACAACCACTTTCTTCAATTAAACATTTCGCCATAAGTGTCTTCCCAACGCCAGGGGTTCCGTCAAGCATTAATCCGTTTGGTGCTTTTACACCGATTTTTTCATATTCGTCGCGATGCTTCAACACGGCACAAATTCTCATTAACTCGTCCTTTTCTTTTTGATAACCAATAATTTTGTCAAATGCACTACTCATTTTTATTTCTCCTTGATGTTTTTCAAATAAGTTTTAGCATACGCAATGTACCGCGTAAGGTACACAAAAAAAACAACGAGTCAAATTACAAATCTAAAAAGACATAGAAAAAACTCGGCGGTAACCGTCGAGTTTTTTGAATAAAAAGAGTTGAGATTTCAATTATTACTTTTCTTGAATATCGTAAAATTGAAACACGGAATTCTTGATGCGATTTTGCGCCCACGTAACGACGTAATTTCTATCGCCCACAAGAGTTTCCACAAAACCGGCGCAACCCGTTTTATAGGCCGCTTCGTTTATGTAGTACCTAATTACATATGTTTTTGCCCCCATGTTTTACCTCCTTTTAAATATAGTTTATTCCGATTATTTTTGTATAGGCAGTGTCATTTTGCACCTCGAATCTTATCGGCTTATATATTAAAATCATCGTACAACTATTTCAGACAAAAAACAACTAAATTCCATTTGCCATTGTACCGCATATGGGACATACATAGCATTTTGCACAATACAAAACATTATAACACCCGCGATTATTTGATTGTTTTAAAAATTTATGATATTCTGAATCCGTCAATTAACCAAGGAGGGGCTTATATGGGCGTTACGACAAATGAAATTGAGAAATTTTGTGAGTACTGCAAAAAAAACTATTTAAAAGAAAAATCAATTCAATCAGGTTGTATTTATCAATACCAATCATTAACTGTATGCATTTTAGATTGCATTTACTCACTACAGGCAATCTACAAAAGCGCAGAAAATGTAGTAAAAAACTATGCCGATTGCTATATGATTGGCAACCCAAACGCTTCTAATGATACTTTGGAAAGTTTTATTAAAAGAATCGGCGATAAACCAGAAGATTTTGCGGCACACATATTGAAAAACAATCAAAAACTTGCAGGGCAATGCAAAGCTTCAATTTGCAAAGAATTAGCAAGAAAACTATATGAATTGCTTGGGATAAATACGTTGGATGATTTTAGAAATTACCACAACATAGAATTGCTTGAAATAGTAATGCGATCAGTCAAAGGCGTAAAAGATGCCGCAGTAAACTATTTGTTTATGCTCTCGGGAGACCAAAGCAGGTGTAAACCTGATGTACATATTCTTGCTTGCGTTAAAAAGGCAATTGACAGAGATGTTACCGCTGACGAATGCCAAGTTATTTTCTCAGAAGCAACGGCCAAATTAAAAAATGATAACAACTACTCAAATTTAACGGTGGCAGCGCTTGATTCTATTATTTGGCAAGAACTGAGCAAAACAAATCAAGAAAATAAGCACTAATTCTTTTTCTTTGTCATTATATTTCATACTAGAATAAGTTGTTTTATCAAACTTAGGAAGGGCACGCGCCCTTCCTTTTTTAATGTTACTTTTTGTATTTTTCACATATTTGCTCTATACTTTGTCTTATTTCGTTGCGCAAATGTTCAGGTGCAATAACTTCAGCGTTTTCTCCGTATTGCAGTGCCCAAAACTTCATTGCCGTGGGGCTTACAAGCAATTCCACTTTCACATTTTCATCATCGAGTTCATACACCTTTACGTCTTTGCCGAACCAATCCACGATGTCGTCCATCATCCACTTCTTCGCTGAGATTTCCACTCTTTCGGGCTTATCGGTAAACATATACGGACGCGCGGTTGACAATTCTTTATAATTTATGCCGTTTTTGTACCCGTCGAGGCTTTTTATAGGCACAATCGGTTGATCTATTATCTCGATGTCGGTGATTTTATCAAGACGATAGAAACCCATGTTCATCCACTTATGATTGCACCCCATAAGATAATAGTGCTGATTGTGAAGCACCATTCTATACGGACTTACGCATGGGCGCGACGTATGATGCAACTGTTTATCAGATCCAATTTTGTTGTAATAGAATTTTACTTGCTTACCTGCGCTTATCGCCTCGTCTATGACTGAAATATTGTAAAAAACCGACTTGTTTTGCGTTTTATTCCAATCGTTGAGAGATTGCACGTATCTCACGTGCGACTTGAAGTTCCGTCCACCCATTTTTACGAGTTTGTCAATAAGTTGTTTTGAATGCGTCGCACTTATATGATTTGAGCAAAGCACGCTGTCTATAAGCATATGCAGTTCGGACTTTTCAAGCGGGCGGTCAACGAGATATGCGCCCTTACGACTCGATTCCACGTCGATTCCCATCTCATTGAGATAGGATATATTCCGTCCGATCGCCTTGCGTTCCACCACCAAACCGTACTCTCTTTCGAGAATATCGATTATGTCCTGTTGCGTGAGTAAATTGTTTTCGTCAGAATAATCGAAAAGTACTTGATATAATCTGAAAAGCAAAGTTTGTTTATTCTCAAATCCCATAAGCAAATCTCCTTTCATATATCATACTCCCGATTTATCGAAATGTAAATACGCAATGTACCGCACACGGTACTACTTAATTTTTCAATAACAAACAACATAATGTACCATGTTGGGGAC
>CAVKIG010000082.1:0-5822 GCA_963656415.1 bacterium
CATATCGATATCCTTCCTTTACGTATATGTTAGCATATTAAGCGAGTTTTTTCAAGGGGGGGAGCGGCACTCGTTTTCGATTTTGAATGATTAAATTGCGATTAAATTAAAATATTGATAAAATTTTACTTTTATTTGGCGAAAAATAATGTATAATGATAATAGGAACGTTTGCGTTCCTTGCACAATATAGTAAAAAAATCGTCTGCATTGCAGATTCAAAATTTTATTTTAAGGAGATATGATATTATGAAAAATATCGACTTGACAAAGTACGGCATCAGCGGCACGACGGAAATCGTGTACAATCCGTCTTACGACCTTCTCTTCAAAGAAGAGACCAACCCTGCACTCACGGGTTATGAAAAAGGTCAAGTGAGCGAACTCGGCGCAGTCAACGTCATGACGGGCATTTACACCGGTCGTTCGCCCAAGGACAAATTCATCGTCGTTGACGACAACTCCAAGGACACCGTATGGTGGACTTCCGAAGGCTACAAGAACGACAACCATCCGGCAAGCCAAGAAGCGTGGAAAGCGGTGAAGGACATCGCAGTCAAAGAACTTTCCAACAAGAAACTCTACGTCGTCGACGCATTCTGCGGCGCAAACAAAGACACGCGCATGGCAATCCGTTTCATCGTGGAAGTCGCATGGCAAGCACACTTTGTCACCAACATGTTCATCAAGCCGACTGCTGAAGAACTTGAAAACTTCGAGCCTGATTTCGTCGTATACAACGCGTCAAAGGCAAAAGTGGAAAACTACAAAGAACTCGGTCTCAACTCCGAGACGGCTGTCGTTTTCAACATCACGAGCCGTGAACAAGTCATCATCAACACCTGGTACGGCGGTGAAATGAAGAAGGGTATGTTCTCGATGATGAACTACTATCTCCCGCTCAAAGGAATCGCATCCATGCACTGCTCGGCAAACACCGATATGGAAGGCAAGAACACCGCGATTTTCTTCGGACTCTCCGGCACGGGCAAAACCACTCTTTCCACTGACCCCAAACGTCTTCTCATCGGCGACGACGAGCACGGCTGGGACGACAACGGCGTGTTCAACTTCGAAGGCGGCTGCTACGCAAAAGTCATCAATCTCGACAAAGAATCCGAGCCCGACATCTACAACGCGATCAGACGCGACGCATTGCTTGAAAACGTCACTCTCGACGAAAACGGCAAGATCGATTTCGCTGACAAGTCCGTCACAGAAAACACTCGTGTTTCCTATCCTATCGATCACATCAAAAATATCGTGCGCCCCATCTCCGCAGCACCCGCGGCAAAGAACGTCATCTTCTTGTCCGCAGACGCATTCGGAGTGTTGCCGCCCGTGTCCATTCTCACGCCCGAACAGACTCAATACTACTTCTTGTCCGGTTTCACCGCAAAACTTGCAGGTACCGAGCGTGGCATAACCGAGCCTACGCCGACTTTCTCTGCGTGCTTCGGTCAAGCGTTCCTTGAATTGCATCCCACCAAATACGCAGAAGAACTCGTCAAGAAAATGCAAAAGAGCGGCGCAAAGGCATACCTTGTCAACACCGGTTGGAACGGCACGGGCAAGCGTATCTCCATCAAGGACACTCGTGGCATTATCGACGCAATTCTCAACGGCGACATTGACAAAGCTCCCACCAAGACCATCCCGTTCTTCAACTTTGAAGTGCCCACCGAGCTCAACGGTGTTGCAACCGAGATTCTCGATCCGCGCGACACCTACGCAAACGTCGAAGATTGGAACAAGAAAGCGGAAGATCTCGCAGGCAGATTTATCAAGAACTTTGCAAAATACGAGACCAACCCCGCAGGTAAGGCTCTTGTCGCAGCAGGTCCGCAACTTTGATTTCGGCAAAGAACGTATCGCTTGAAAAAGTAGCGAAAACGGCAATTTAACCGATTAGAACATCAAAAAGGCTTTCCAAACGGAAAGCCTTTTTTTGTGCGGTTTTTTAGTTTTGACTGTTTGAATCGTTTGTGCTTTTTGTGTTTTGCGAGAAAATCAATCGTCTTCAAAAAGATAGAGATATGCCGCAAGCGGCAGTTCGCCTTTGGCAAGCAGGTCGAGCTTTTTGTCGTAGAGCGCGCACGCACTGTATGCGCGATGCACCATATACAAAAACACGTCGGGGGAGATTATACTGCCTGCAAAACTTGCGGATATTCTGAAAACCACCGATCCCGTTTCGTAGTCAAAATCGAAGCCGCCCGCAACGAGATTGCAATTTGTCGAGCAAGTTGCGATTGCACCGTCAACGCGACGTTCTTGCGGGAAGGTGATCGAATAGCCGGCAATCATGCGTATAAGTTGGCGTTCGGCGTCTATGACGACGGAAAAAACTATTGGCGTATCGTCCGTTTCGATTTGGAAAGCGACTTTCAAGTTGTCGGGTTGCAAAAAAACATAATCTTGGCTTTTCAATGTCGAGATTATCATATCGTACACGTTTTGAGCGATTTTGTTGTTCGGTTTTTCCATATCCACTCCCTAGCGCAAGCATTTCAGCGCGTCTTCGATGCCCGTTTCGCTTTTTGAGATGAAAAGCAATTTGTCGTTGTATTCGTCAACGACGTCGAATATGGTGGCAATCAGATATTCGAACGCCTGCTTATCGATTATGCTGTTTGCAAAACTCAGGAAAATCCTGAAATTTATATTGCCCGTGTGATAGTCAAAGTCAAAGTGACCGTCGAGAAGGTAGGCGTTGATCTCGTTCACCGCGACGGCAATGACGTCTCGTCTTTCTTTCGGAACGGTGAAGGGGAGCGGTGATATGGCAAGCACGATCATTTCTCTCTCGTTGACCACCGCGTTGACGGCAACGGGCAAATCGTCGCCCTGCAAAATACAGTTGACGGCAAGTCGGTCTTTGTTTTTTGTGTAATTTGCGCCTTTTTCGTCAAGAAGTTCGCAAAAAGTCTTAAAAACGTTTTTTGCGAGTTTCTTTTGTTTGAGATTTATTTTCATAATTTGCTCCGTATCGTCAAAAACCGAGTTTTATCTTCTTTTCGATTTGGAAAGCGAAGTCTTTTTCGCTTGCCGCGTTGTTGAAGTCTACGGCGCAAAGAGTCACGGTTTTTTGACCTTCGAGTTGACTTCTCATAGCCGCTTTCGCCCACGTTCTTTCAAACAAATTTCTCACGAAGCGCGCGTTGCTGAATTTCTTTGAGTTAAGAACGTCGTCGGACAGATTCTCAAAGTATTTTTGAACGACGGGGTATAGGTCATCTGCGACTTTGAATTTTTTTGCCGACATCGATTTGTATATCTCGAAGAGCTGTTCGCGCGTGAAGTTGGGAAACTCGATCGTGTAGGGCATTCTGCTTTTCAAGCCTCTGTTGGCGTCCATAAGCTTTTCCATATCGTCGGTGTAGCCTGCCATGATGACGACAAGATCGTCCTTGTGGTTTTCCATCTCTGATATGAGCGTGTCGATCGCTTCCACGCCGTAGTCGCGCATGTTGTCATCGCCGTGATAGAGAGAGTACGCCTCGTCTATGAACAGCACCGATCCGTATGCGTCGCGGCACATTCCCGACGTTTTGGGTGCGGTTTCTCCGATGTATTGACCGCAGAAATCTCTGCCTTTGTATTCGTACAGATTGCCTATGCGCAGCACGCCTTTTTCTTTGAGAATTTTGCCGAGTATTCTCGCAACGGTGGTTTTGCCCGTGCCGGGATTGCCGACAAAGCGCATGTGCAGGCAAGGGCGTTCAGGTCCGTTTTCTGCCTTGGACAAGCGTATTTGCGCAATGATTTCTTCAATTTGAGCTTTGATTTTTTCGCATCCGACAAGTTGGTCGAGTTGCGCCATACCTTCCGATTCGTCTGCAAGAGAGCCGCATATCTTCTTTGCGTCGTTTGTCCCTATGAGCGTTGCGTTCTTTGCGCCGTTTGCCACGGCAACGTATTTCTTGTATACGGATTCTTTTACGACTTTCTTTATGGTGTTCAATCCGTAAAATTTGCCGTCGCTCTTTTCTTTAGCGATACGCTTGAAGAAATACTCCCACGCATTGTCCGACAGTTTCATGCCGTATTTTTCAAAGTCGCGTTTTGCAATTTCTTTCGTTTCGGCGCGATCGAAGGGCGGAAAAGACAAAGTCTTGATATACGCCACGTCTTCGAGCGAGTTTTCGATGCGGCAAAGCACGTCTTTGTCAACAAAAGGCACTCTGAACACGATGACGTGATTTTCGCTTGCCTTTTGCACGTCTTTGAGCAGCTTTTTGAAGTCTTCGGAGTCGGTTTTGTCAATCCACTTGCTTATATCCAGGCATATCACGCTTGCCTCGTCGTTTTCGATTTTTCCGATGACGTCGCTTACGTCGTTCAAATCGTCTTTGGGCTTGTCCGTCATCTTGATTTTGTATTCTTTGACGGGCGCGATAGGCGTCATTTTTGCAAGTGCCAGATCGTTTACGGCAAGCGCAAGTATTTCAAGATAAGTTGTCAGTCCGCACCCGTCGCCGACAGAGAAGAGATAGCTTTGGGACATAAACACGTCTTGCGCCTTGTTTTTGACCACTTCGGGCGCAATCGCTACAAGTTCTTTTATAAGGCTTTTGAATTCTTGCGCGCCGACGAGCGTGTTAACAAGCTCGAGCGTGTCGTCAATTGTGTGCGGTTCTTTGGAGTTGCCGTTGTTGTCGGAATGCGCTTTGTCTTGCGATTTGCCGCTTTCATCGTCCGTATTCGGCTCGCAATCGGAAAAACTCAATGCCGAAAGATTCGGCTTTCCGTATTTTTGCGCAAAGAACGTCGAAATTTTGTTTTTTGTTTTTTCGTAGTCGTTTTCGTCGACCGCAAGCGTCAGGTGAAGATAAGATTCGCTGATTTTTTCGATTTTGCCTTTCACAAACCTGTCTTTCAGCACTTCGACGGGGTATTTTGCGTCGTCAATGCGAGTCAGCACCCAGTTGTAGTCGAGTTCTATACGCAACGTTTTTTTCATAGTTTACCTTTCAAAAATTTTGATATAAAACATTATACAATACGATTGCCGACTTTTACAATATTTTTTTATTGAGAATTTACTATTCGATTTTGAAGCACGCAACGGATGAGTAGGGAAGTGATATAAGTACGCTTTGAATGGGCTGTTGTTCGGGTGTGGGTGTCCCACCCAATCGTCATGTTGAGCTTGTTGAAACATCTAGCCGTAAGGCGTATTTTGTTCACGGCTCTACAAGGGGTGAGCGTTTTAGACTTTAATGCAATGTTACCCCTTCCCTTCGGGCTTTGTTCGACTGCGGCGTTTGCAAAGCAATCCGCCTTGTTCGCTTTGGCTACAATTCGTCCACTGGACGAATTGTTTTACGCGTCGCGCCCTACTGCTCGAACATAGTGCTTTCTCTTTTTAGCTACACATCGCTCGAAGAGGGGAAGTCGGCACTCGCATAGATAGGTATCTTCCCCTTGTTATGCCACCACGCTTTGTGCGCCAGGCAGTAGCCAACAACACGGCGCAGTCGCTCGTACTATCCGCCAAGCTCGGCACTTATCTCGGCGTTCGCCTTGCGAACGATCACTTCGAATAAGCACATACCGTTTATAAGTACACCTTGTATAAGTGCTTGGCATAAGACCGCTCCACAAGCTCGCGGTCGGCGGCTCGTGTTCCGTCTTCGAAGTCGCACAGTCCGTTTATAAGTACGCTCCGAATAAGTTTTCATTTTGGGTGTGGGTGTCCCACCCAATCGAAAACACCAAGCCGACAATCTTGCGAAATTGTGGCAGGAGTTTTTGTCCGTGACCAAACTGATAGCAAAGATTTTCGGCGCGGTTAGCAGAACAAAAGCCTAATGCGGCTC
>CAVKIG010000083.1:0-5696 GCA_963656415.1 bacterium
GCCGTTGTCGACGGCTTTTTGATAGTAAATCGTTGCGGTTTTGAAATCGCCGTCATCGGAATATAAATCGCCTATAGAAACGTAGTATTTCGGTTTCTTGACTGCAAGTCGTTTATATTTTTCGATTTTATCGTTGGATTCTTTCATATTACCCCTTTTGAAAAGTATAACACGGCTTTATCTGTCGGGCAATACATTTTTCAGTCGATGGCAACAAGGTCGGAACGTTCGTAACGATTGTGTCCCTGCAAACTCTTCTTATATTTCCAGCACGCAACGGCATCTTTCAGCGTTCTCTGTGGATTGTCGGCAAAAAAGTCACGGATATACGTGTTGTATTCAAATTGCTTTTCTATCGTCGTTTTCGTGGTTTTCTTTTTTTCGAGAATTCGATAATACGCATCGATTGCTTCGCCGTAAGTCTTTCCCGCACTGCAAAATTTGTTAATTTTGCCGTTTTGTAGTCTATGTCCGCTGCGCGCGACAAAATCAAATGCTACGCGCTTGATTTGCCTTTGCTTGCGGTCAGCAACAGGTACTGAATCCGTTTGGTAAGCAAAAAAAGACCTTTGCAAAACGCAAAGGTCTTGGAATGGCGCACCCAAACGGATTCGAACCGCCAACCGTCAGAATCGGAATCTGATGCGCTATCCAGTTGCGCCATGGGTGCTTGCTAAATTATATTATAACTTTTTCTAAGTTTTGTCGAGAGATTGCACGCATTTGCTCCTAAGGCGCAATATATTGCATTATGCGACTTTTTTCGAGTGATTTTCAATCGTTGACTTGAAAGGAAAGTGATGATATTATATAGTCAATAAGAAAAGGAGTGATAAATATGGATTTTCAAAGATACAACGACGGCGTCGGCCTGATTGCTCAAAACAAGATTTCAGCCGCAATTCCGTCTTGTCCGCTCTGCGGAGAACATAACGTGCAATGGGAAATCGCTTTCGATTTCAAAGGCAATCTCATTTGCATACTTGCAAAATGCCCCGTTTGCGGAGCAGTCATCAAAACGATTTTCGACTTTGCCAACAATGCGCCGATAACGTCTTTCACCGTGTCTCAAATCGGCACGCAAAACGTGAACGCAATGAACGAAAAGGGCGAGTATTACGTCAATCGTCCGCAACAGGCGCAACAGTTCAACGGCGTTCAGGGCGCAACCTGCACGCAAACGCAAACTTCGTCAAACAGCGGTGACGACGGAGCGGCAGGCTGGGGAGTGTTGGGATTCTTCATTCCTATCGTCGGATTTATCCTTTGGCTTGTGTGGAAGAACGATTATCCGAAGCGTTCCCGCGCGGCAGGCATCGGTTGTCTCGTCTCTGTTTGCGTATCGGTGGTGGCAGTGATACTCTATTTTGTCATCATCGTCGCGCTTGTCGGCGGCGGTATAGCGGCAGGTTCGGCATCGTTATTGCCGCTTGCAACACTAGTGTAAACAATTTTTTGCGATATGAAAAAGCGAAGCGTTTTGCTTCGCTTTTTTCGTTGAAACCGAACCCGAAACGCAAAAATGAAATACAAAGTCGAATTCGCTCGGATTTTGAAAAACGCAGGGATAAAAATCGGCGCATTATTTCAAAACGGAACTATTTGCACATTGATTTATTCGCGTGCGTGTGATAGAATAAATCTATGAATACGCAAAAATACGACGTTATTATCATAGGCGGCGGCGCGGGCGGACTTTTTCTTGCCGCAATGCTTCCGCCGTCACTTAAAATCGCCATTCTCGAAGGCAACGACAGAGTGGGGAAAAAGTTGCTTGCAACGGGCAACGGAAAGTGCAATCTCACAAATCTCGATATGAACATCGTGCATTACAACAAGCCGAGTTTCGTCGAAGAATTTCTCGACAAATTCGACGCACACGACACCATTGCGAGTTTCGAGAAAATGGGGCTTATCACGAAAGTCGTTGACAAGAGAGTGTATCCGTACAGCGAGTGCGCGGCAAGCGTGCTTGACGTTTTGCGCCGTGCTGTCGAAAGAAACGGCATCGAAACACTTTGCTCTCACACCGTCAATTTCATCGAAAATTTCAACGACAGATTCAACGTTAGCGGCGTTGTGAAGTGCGAAGGGAAGCCGAATCAATCGTTTTCTTTTGAGACGGAAAACGTCGTGCTTGCGACAGGCTCGTGCGCAACGTTCGGCAAAGACAGCACCGCGCTGTTTGAGGGCTTGGGACACAAGGTGCGCCCGTGTGTGCCGTCTTTGGTTCCTATCAAGACAAACAAAGAGCCGCTCAAAAGTTTGCAAGGCGTGAGAGTGAAGGCAGGAGTGCGCATAGGCTATCGCTATGAAGTGGGAGAAGTGCTCTTCAAAGATTTCGGCGTGAGCGGAATTGCCGCATTCAACCTTTCAAGCGAGATTGCAAGGGGCAGAGCGAAAGTCGGAGATATGCTGACGGTTGACTTCATGCCCGAATATTCTAAGGCGGAAGTCGAAGAAATTCTGAGAAAAAGAGACAACGGTTGCACCGTTGCGGAATTGCTTCTCGGTACGTTCCATTCAAAGGTGCAGGAGCGTATAATATGGGCGGCAGGTTGCGACGCACAGGACAAAGTGGCAAGCAAAATCGGTGCGCTCGCAAATGCGATAAAGAATTATAGATTCACGATAGAAGGGCTTGGAGATTCGTCGCTTGCGCAAGTTATGTCGGGCGGTCTGGACGTAAGAGAATTCGACGAAAACCTTATGTCGCTGAAAGCAAAGAACGCATACGCCATAGGCGAAGCGCTCGACGTTGACGGAGACTGCGGCGGATACAATCTGCAATGGGCTTTTTCAAGTGCGAAAGCGGTTGCGACAGCCATTGCGAAAAACAGTTTGTGACAAAAACGAAGTTTTATCAACTTAAAATATATCGATAAAGGAGCGATTATGGCATTTATAGAAACCGACAAACAAACGGATTTCGTCAAAATCGAAATGCAAAACGGCGATACTATCGTCGTGGAACTCAACGAAAAAGTTGCGCCGATAACGGTGGCAAACTTCAAAAAACTCGTCTCGCAAGGCTTTTACGACGGACTTATTTTTCACCGCGTCATATCGGGATTTATGATTCAGGGCGGCGACCCGCAAGGCACGGGTATGGGCGGAAGCAAAGAGACGATAAAGGGCGAATTCCGCATGAACGGAGTCAACAATCCGCTCTCTCACGAACGCGGAGTCATTTCTATGGCAAGAAGTCAGTTCCCGAATTCCGCTTCGTCGCAATTCTTTATCTGCCACGCCGACGCAAAGTTTCTTGACGGACAATACGCGTCGTTCGGCAAAGTGGTTGAAGGTATGGACGCAGTGGACAGAATCGCGGACGTTGAAACAAACTACAACGACAGACCGCTCAAAGAGCAAAAGATGAAGAAAGTCTGTTTTGTGGAAAAAGCGTAAAGTTTAAGCGCGACAGTGTGAAAGCAAAGGCGCATTGCGCCTAAGGAAAGGGGTAAATATGAAAAAAATTCTGAGCATTCTCACGGTTGCCGTTCTGATAATCGTGTTCACGCTGACTTTGGTTGCGTGCGACGATCCGAGCGACAGCCCGACGATAGTTTTTCTCGGAGACTCTATTGCGGAAGCGCTTATAGGCGCGTCGCCCGTGTCCGAGCGCGACAATTACGGATATTATGCACTCATCGGCAGAGTCAACGGCTTCAATTATTACAATCATTCGATGTCGGGACATCTCACGTCGGGCAATATGGCGGATAAGAAAAACGGCGAAGGCCTTTTGCAAGTCATAAGCCGCGAAAGCGAGACCGCAACGCTCATTCAGACACACATAAAGCAAGCGGATATTATTCACATTTCCGTTCTCGGCAACAACGCGCTTCAATTCGATCTCGGCGCAATGCTTATGGAAGTTGCCGACATCAACGAAGGCAAAACGGACGGCGAAAGATGGTATCAGGCGTGTTTTGACGGTGCGGAAAACGAAGCGTCGCTCAAGAGAAAATACGAAGACAACCATACGTTGTTCGAGTATTTGCACGGCGGTGGCGTGAATGATGACGACGAAACGCCCATTCGTCCCATGATTGATTTTGCGCAAGACGGAAAGACGCTCGTTTACGGACAAAATCAGGGTGCAAAAGACTCGATTTTCAATTTTCCGAACACTTATCAGGATATCGAAGACATCGTCGCAAGACTTCGCACACTCAATCCGAATGCAAAGATAATTTTCCAGAAAGTGTACAATCCCGTCGTCGAAGATACGAAACTTATCACGCCGGCGTACAGACAGGCACTTGCAAACCGCGGCTACGACACGTATCAGAAACTTCGCGAACTTGCGCAGGACATTTTGGAAAAACTCAACGGAATGATTGACGAGTACAACGACAATCATCAGGACGCCCCCGTTTACGTTCTCGACATCAACAAAGCGTTCAACGATTTTGCCGCAAGAGACACGAAAGAAGGTGAAAGCATAGTAAATCTGACGCAAAATAGTTTTGCAAGAAAACTTATATATGCAGACTACACGCACCCGTCAAATCTCGGGCACGCAATCATTGCGGCGGAAACGCAAAAACTCCTTGACGAATGGGGTGTGGGCGCAAAAGACGCACTTGAAAAATACAAGGCGATAAAGTGTGAACAAATCGACAGAATGTATTCGACAATCGAAGGTTTCGACGCTCAAAGCGCAAAGAACGCGGTGGACGGCGCACCGACCTATTATGACGCTACGCTCGAATATTTCAACGCAATCGAAGGCTATACGCCCGTGAATTATTAAGGAGTGCGGCTATGAAGAAAAACGTTGTTAAAATTTTGACTATAATATGTCTCGTTGCCGCTATGACCGCGTGCGTATTCGTTTTCACCGCATGCGATACGAGCGTTGCGATGAAGAATTTTGAAAGCGGTTTCGCAATCAAGCCCGACGCGTTTTCGGAGACCACGAGATTTTATATCGACGATTCCGTGCTTAAAATCATGGATATTCCGTCTCTTTTCGTGAAAGCAATCGAAGAGATTGCAATCGATATGGACAAGACTTATTTCGAGTTCAGGCCCGACGGTACGATGCATATGCAACTCACCACGAAAGACGGAGTTTTCGGCCAAATACAAGGACTTTTGGAAGACAACAACATAGACATAAGCGCGGCGCTCACATCCTTTGACATCAAGGGCAGTGTGAACGGCTACGTCGAACCGATGTTCCCGGGCTTTGCCGCAAAACTTTCTCAGGCAGACCTTGAAGGCGCGCTCGAACTTATTCATCACAGTCTCGGCTTCAACATTACGGGGCTTGATTATAAAGACGACGGCGTAAAAGAAGCACTTGCTTACGTCGCCGAGAATATGGCGTTGCCTGCGGATTTGCTCTCGAAAATCCCTGCGGACACCGTGCTACAACTCACTTTTGACCAGACGTACGGGATCCGCAAACTAAAGGGTGCGGACGGCAAGGAATACACCGCAATTTATATCGGCGCGCTCAAAGACAACGACAAAACCGCGCCTTTCGGAGTGTTTACGCTCGGCGAAAAAGACGGCGCAAAGACTGCGGTGCTTAGAATTGAGTTTATGAACATCACTATTGGCGTAAAAACGAAATAAAGAGCGTTTTGTAAAATTGCCGCTAATAAAAACCGATGAAAAAGTCTCCGCAAACGCGGGGACTTTTCATATTTTGCCCCGATATAAGCGACTTTTGAAGAAAAATG
>CAVKIG010000084.1:0-5693 GCA_963656415.1 bacterium
TCTGAAAGACGCATGGTGGTCTATAGCAATTGTCGATTTTGCGGACAAAAATGATTTCATGCATTGTCCGAGCCTATCCAAATCGCTCGAATCGACGCTAACGGCAAGCTCGTGAACGCGTTTTTCGGGAAAAGAAACGCATTCGCTTGCGTACATGCACTTATACTTGTCCGGCACGGGTGTATCGCAATAGCAGACAACGTTTTTGCCCTTATTTTTTAGCAAAACGTAAAGCGCAAGCATACTGCCGAGCGCATCCCCGTCGGGATTTGTGTGCGCGTATAAGGCAATATCGCTTGCACGTGAGATTTGTTTTGCGATTTCAGATATGGTGTTGTTGTGCATCATTCTTGGTCATCCGCATCGTTTTGAGCATCTAATGCGGCGTTTTCGCAATTTTGCATTGCGCGCTCGTTCTCTTCGCGCTTGATTTGAGCAAGTATGCCGTCAATCTTTATGCTGTAATCGACGCTGTCGTCAATGAGAAAATTGAGCTCGGGCAAAAGCCTGATTTGCACCGCGTCTTTAAGCATATTGCGGATGAAAGACTTTGATCTGCAAATTGTGTAGTAGGCTTCTTGCACGTCTTCCTTGTTCTTCGCATAGATTGACAAATATACTTTGGCATATTTGAGATCGGGCGTTGTATAGACCTTGGTCACGCCGACGATCGCGTCTTTCAGACGCGGATCTTTGATGTCTTCGGCGATGACCTTGGTTATTTGTTTTGCGAGTTCAGCGTTGACTCGCTCCATTTTAATCTTCATTGGTTTGCTCCATTGTGAAGGCTTCGATGACGTCGTCAACCTTCACGTCCTGATAGTTTTGAAGCATTATGCCGCAATCGAAGTTCTTCGCCATTTCTTTGACGTCGTCTTTTCCGTGGCGCAAGGACGCAATTTCGCCCGTATATTCCACCTTGCCGTTGCGGATAAGTCTCGCTTTCGCTCCGCGAACGATTTTGCCGTCGGTGACGTGGCAACCTGCGATAGTGCCGACACCGCTGATTTTGAAGAGTTCGCGAATTTCCGCAGATCCGAGAATGACTTCTTGGAACTTGGGATCGAGCATACCTTTGACAGCTTTTTCGATGTCTTCGATAGCATTGTAAATGATGTTGTAGAATCTGATATCGATATGCTTTTGTGCGGCGAGTTGTTTTGCGTTGGTGTCCGGACGGACGTTGAATCCGATGATAATCGCACCCGAAGTTTCTGCAAGCAAAACGTCGCTTTCTTTGATTCCGCCGACTGCGGCGTGAATGATATCGATGTTGACTTCTTCGTTGCCGAGTTTTGCAAGCGATTGTTTGACCGCTTCCACAGAGCCTTGAACGTCCGCTTTGATGATGAGTTTGACGGATTTGAGTTCGCCTTTGGAAATCTTGTCGAACAAATCGTTGAGAGACACTGCGGTGTTCTCGTTCTGATTTGCGGCGAGTTTGAGTTTTCTCTCTTCTGCGAGTTCTCTTGCAAACTTTTCGTCTGCAACGACGTCAATACGGTCGCCCGCTTCGGGAACGTCATCCCAACCGGTAACGGAAACGGGAGTTGACGGGCCCGCTTTCTTGACTTTTCTACCCTTGTCGTCAATCATCGCACGAATCTTGCCCGTGCATACGCCTGCAACGACATTGTCTCCGACGTGCAAAGTGCCGGTCTGAACAAGGATAGTTGCGATTTTGCCAAGGCCTTTGTCGAGTTTTGCTTCGATGATCGTGCCGCGAGCATTTCTGTTCGGGTTGGCTCTAAGTTCTTCGACTTCGGCGCGGACGAGAATTTGTTCGAGCAATTCTTCAACGCCCATACCCGTTTTTGCAGAAACTCTGACGACGGGAGTATCTCCGCCCCATTCTTCAGGGGTTACGCCGTTTTCTGCGAGTTGCGAAAGAACTCTGTCGGGATTTGCACCCGCTCTGTCCATCTTGTTGAGAGCAACGATAATAGGCACGTTTGCCTGTCTTGCGTGGCTGATTGCTTCGATGGTTTGCGGCATGATACCGTCATCCGCCGCGACGACGAGAATCGCAATATCCGTAACTTGCGCACCGCGAGCACGCATGGACGTGAACGCTTCGTGGCCGGGAGTGTCAAGGAACGTAATCGGAGAGCCGTTGAGCGTGACCGTATACGCG
This sequence comes from bacterium, assembly GCA_963656415.1. Classification (GTDB taxonomy): domain Bacteria; phylum Bacillota; class Clostridia; order Christensenellales; family CAG-917; genus CAG-475. Next base: position 2,135 of record CAVKIG010000084.1, read on the forward strand.
CCGATATGCTGGGTTATGCCGCCTGCTTCGCCGCCCGTGACATTGGTCTTTCTGATGTAGTCGAGAAGAGACGTTTTGCCGTGGTCGACGTGTCCCATAATGGTGACGATAGGCGGACGCGGAACGAGATTTTCAAGTTCTTCTTCATCGTCCACTTCGAGTTGCGCCGTGAGCGTGTCTTCGAGCGTAACGTCCGGTTTGTATTCGAGTTTGATGCCGAATTCGTCCGCAACGAGTTCCGCCGTAGCAAAGTCGATACTGTCGTTTATCGTCTTCATTATGCCGAGAACGAAAAGCGTCTTGACGATTTCCGCTGCGGATTTGCCGATTTTCTCGCTCAAAGTCTTGATAGACACGGGGTCTGTCGTGATAACGGCGTTTTCAATGATAACGGTTGCAGAGTTGCCACCGCCGCGGTTCTTGTTGACCTTGTAGTTGCGCACAACCACTTCACCGTCTTCGTCATATGAAATCCTGTCGTCGACGATATAACCTTTTTTGAGCAACGCGCGCTTGTTCATCGTGCGGTCGTCAAACTTATTGCTGTTTGCGTTTCCGTTTTGCTTGCCGTTGTTCTTGCCTTTTTGCGCAGCAGGTTTAGGAGGAAATTGCTGTGCAACGTTTGCAAGATTGGGCGTGCCTTGACCGGGGCGACGTGCGACTTGCGCTCCCGCTTGACCGCTTCTCTGACCTTGTCCGCCTTGACCTTGCGGCCTGTCTTGTCTGTTCGGACGCGGTTGCTGATAACCGCCCTGTCCAAACACGCGAGTCTGAACTTTCGGCTTCGGCGTTGGCGGAACGTAGATTCTGCGCACTTCGCCGTTGGGAAGAATTTCGGAAGTCTCCTGCACCATATCGTTGACAGGTTTGCTCTCTTCCGGAGCAGGCTTTTGTTCCTGCTTTGCCTTTTGCTCTTTTTGCGGTTTTTGTTCCTGAGCTTTCTGCACAGCAGGTTTTTGAGCGGGCTTTTCGGCTTTCGGCGCTTCTTTTTGCACGTCTTCTTTCACCGCTTCCGACTTAACTTCTTTCTCTTCCGTCTTCGTTTGTGCGGGTGCCGCTTTCGTTTCCTTTTCAGTTGCGACTTCGACTTTCGCTTCAACCTTTTCTACGGGTTTTGCGACTTCTTCCGACTTCGCTTCTACGGTTTTAGTCTCATCCGCTTTCTGCTCGGCTTTGAGTTTTTCTTCCTTTGCTTTTGCCACAAGTGCGTCGCGTTTTGCTTTTATAGACGCCATAATGACGCTTGCTCTCGATTTTTCGCGAGAGATAGCGGTAGAAAGTTCCGCAATAGCGGATTTGAACTCACCGAGTTTTTTCACGGGATCAACTGTTGTTTCTTTTTTGATTTCGGGCATATTCACCTCAATAAACTGATAATTGCGTTTGCCAAGCCGTCGTTTGACACTGCAACAGCGTTCACACCGTCGCGGTGCAATGCCTGGCAAAGACCGTCAACGACGAACACGGGACGGTCGGACAACTTCGCCAATATCCTTTCCTTATACTTATCGCTCGCTTCGCTCGATACGAGAACGACTTTCGCCTGCTTTTTCTTTTCGCATATAATATCTTCGCCGTAAAGCACGCAACCTGCGCGTTGTGCAAGTCCTATATACGATTTGATTTTGTCAGTCATCGATTTCTCCGTATATCTCGTCACCGACGTTCTGTCTAAACGCGGAATTGAGCATTTTTTTCTTGATAAGTTTTGCTTTGCACTCGCCGCTTTCATGCACCCATACGCCCCTGCCGTCCGCTTTTTTCGAGCGGTCGACGCAGACTTTTCCGTCCTTGTCCATAAAGAAACGTATCATCTCGGATTTGTCGGCGTGTTCGTGGCACACTATGCACCTGCGAGTGTTTTTCGGATTTGACATATTAGTCTTCCTTTTGCTCCTCTACGTCTTGATTGAGCGTGGAATAAGGTTTGACGTCTATCTTCCAGCCCGTAAGTTTTGCGGCAAGACGAGCGTTTTGTCCGCTTCTGCCGATTGCAAGAGAGAGTTTCTCGTCCGGGACGATAACTTTTGCGTTCTTCTCTTCTTCGTTGATGGAGACCATAAGCACTTGTGCCGGGCTGAGTGCGCGTGCGATATATTCGATGGGGTCTTCGCAATATTCGATGACGTCGATTTTTTCGCCGCCGAGTTCCGCCACGACTGCGTTTACGCGGACACCCTTGTTGCCGATGCAGCTACCCACTGCGTCAACGTTGGGATCTTCGCTGCTGACTGCAAGTTTGGTTCTGAATCCCGCTTCGCGAACGATGCTGTTGATCTTCACAAGACCTGCCTTGATTTCGGGAACTTCCATTTCAAAGAGTCTGCGCACAAAACCTGCCGAACTTCTTGACACGATAACTTGTGCTCCGTGCGCGCCGTCACGAATCTTCTTGACGTACACTTTGATCACGTCGTTGACGTTGTACGTCTCGGTGGGCACTTGGTCTTGTTGCATCATCACGCCTTCCATTTGCGTGCCGGTGATTTCGACATAAACGGTGTTGCCTTCTTTGCGACGAACGATTGCACTGAGAATTTCGCCTGTGCGTTGGCTCATTTCATCCAAAACAAGATTCTTCTTGTAGTCGTTGATACGTTGCAAAATGACTTGTTTTGCGGTTTGTGCCGCGATACGAGAAAAATCCTTCGGCGTGATGTCTTCGATTACGACGTCGCCGAGTTGATATTTTTTGTCGATATCCTGTGCGTCTTCGAGAGAGATTTGCGATTCTTCGTCTTCCACTTCTTCAACGACAAGTTTGTGTGCGTAGACTTTGTACGTCATCTTCTCTTCGTTAAGGCGAACGGAAATCTGGCTCGCAAAACCGTATTCTTTCTTGTAAGCGGACACGAGACCCGCTTCGATGGATTCAATCATCGATTCTTTGGGAATACGTTGTTCTCTTTCAAGGTCGTCAAGTGCCTGAAAGAACTCTTTGTTCATCATGGTAGTTTCCTCCTAAAACCTTACGTACGGTTGTACTTTGGTCAATAAATTTCTTTTGAGTGTTATATCCTTCGGCTTTTTGCCGTCCGTTCTGACAACCACGTTTTCGTCGTCAAAACTTACAAGCACGCCGTGGGTTTTGTTTTTCTGAGCGTCGATACATTCGATTTCTGTGTCAAGTGCCCTGCGATAGTCGTCGTCGGTCACGATTTTTCTGTCAAGTCCGGACGACGAAACGTTGAGCACGTAATCGTCCGAAAAATCGTCTTCGAGCGCGTCAAGCGACGCCGAAAACAAATTGTGCACCTTCTCGCAATCGTAAAGACCTATGCCTTCCTTCTTCCACAAATACGCCTCAACGGTGAGTTTTCCGTATTGCTTGTAGAAGGACACGTCCACAAGCTCGATGCCGTCGCCTACACTTTGGGCGGCAGCCAACGCAAGATTCTTCACTTTTTCGGCAAGCTCTGCCGACACGAGTTCGTTTGCCATAAGCACTCCTTTGCCTTATCTAAAACAAAGAGTGAGCCATCGCTCACTCTAGTAAATCTTACTATCGTATTTATATCTTACCACATTTTTTCGTCGATTGCAAGTAAATATAGTATAT
>CAVKIG010000085.1:0-5599 GCA_963656415.1 bacterium
TAACTGCTTTGGTGTAGGTTGAACCTACGTCGCATCCGCCAAAATATTTCATAATGTAATTCTCCTTTTATTACCAACGTTCCGTATCGTCGAAGTCAACGATGGAAGGATCGAGCGGTTCTTCTCTCAAAACCGTCTTCATATAGCGATTGACGTCGTTGCGCATATCTTTTCTCGACGCTTTTGTCGGGTTCATGAGTGCGTGATACACCCAAACGATATGAATACCGCGTTTTCTGCCTTCTTCTTCGATGAGTCCGTGATAGCCTGCCATGGATTTGCATCCGATATGCTCGTACATAAGCACCATATCGGCATTGTACTCTTCGCAGAATTGCCAAAGTTGTTCGACGCCCACTTCGTAACCGCCGTTGGAGTGGTTGCGCATGATCATGTTCATGTTGTACTCGCCAAGGTCGAGCATGGCTTGTTCGTGATCTTCGTAGTTGATAGGCTTGGTGAGAGTGAAGGAAAGCATGTCGCAAAGCGTCACGATGCCCCAGCAGTTTGCAAGCCATTGATTGAATGCGGTGTAGTATTGTGCGTGAACGCCCCACACGATTGCGCGGTGGCGCATTTCCTTTGCGACTTTGACCTTGTTTTCGTAACCTTTCTTTGCAAGATCGGTGATTTGTTGGTCGAGTTTAAGGAATGAAGCGTCACGACCGGAGATAACCATGTATTCCGCGTCTCGATAGAGCATGACGTTGTTGCCGCACACTTGCGGATAAGGCGTCTTGTTCATTTCAAGCCATTGCTCGAAGAGTTTGTTTTGAGCGTTGTAGGTCTTGCAGTTCTTTGCAAAAGCGTCCCAGTCCCATTTCTCGCCGGTGTGTTCTTCGATGAAGTGAATTGCCGCGACCACTTGATCTCTGGAGTAGGGAAGAACGGATTCTTGTTGGTGGCGCATAGGCGCAGCCATGGTGAAGGACGGGAGATCGTCGTGTCTGTCTTCGATTTGGTTGCCCATAAGAGAGCCGTCGCAGGTGGTGTTGCAGTGAATTGCGCAAACGCCGCAGATGGGGAAGTCTTCGTCGATTGCAGCACCGAGTTCTGCGCAAGGCATGGGGCAGACGTCGGACGGAATCTGGAATTCTTCTGACACTTCGATGTAGTGCAAAACGCCGTCTTGTGCGATTGTAGAGCCCGTGTAAATCGCAGGAACTTCTTTGGATACGAATTTAAGATTCGGGAAACCCATTGCAACGACCATCATGCCGTTTTCGTCCATGATGACCACTTTTTTGTTGAGTTCGTCGTATTTTCCGTGCTTGTTGCCGATACGCTTGTCGCATTTGAAGAGCGTATCCATGGTTTGAGTAAGGTGACCGACGATGCTGTCGTATTGTTTGTGACCTATGCGAAGTTGCGGGCCGCGAACGCCTTCCATGTGGCGATCGATATAGTCGAAAGCCGCCATGTAGTTGCCAAACCATCTATAAGTGAAGAGTGCTTTGATGGTTGTGGGTTTCATGATGAATTTGCCCATCACGAGAAGATTTTTGAGCCAGCAACCGAAGTCGTACATCGTGTCCTTGAAACCGCGCCATTCGCGACGAGTGGCGGTTTTCTTGCCGGGCTTGTAGAACTTGCCGAGTTTTTCAGAATTAAGTTTTGCGCCCATACTCAGTTTTCTCCTTTGTTTTGAATCTTCTTGATTTCCATTGATTCGACGAACGCCTGAATTCTCGTGCGAAGTTGTCCCGATTGACCTGCGTTGTACGGGCGGTCGATGGAAAGCACTTGATAGCCGTATTCGTTTTGAAGCACCGCGTGCATAAAGGGTCTGCCGTATCCCCAGTAGTCGCAGAATTTGATTTGTTCGATGATGATGCCGTCCGCTTTGTATTCTTTTGCGATTTTGTCGACAAACGCGTGACGTTCGTTCACTTTTTCGGTGTTAAGGAAGCGGGGGCATTGACCCGATTGCATATAATATCTGCACACTTGCGTGAGAGCGTCTTCTTCGTCTGTGAGCACGATTTCCTGTCTGCCGGGCAAAGAGCCGAAGCAGTATCTGTCGGCAACGACCACAAGCCCCGTGTCTTCTGCGAGTTTGATGAAACTCGGATCGTCGATTTCGCTTCCCACCATTGCCACGCGTGCGCGATATTTGCTCACTGGGTCGGAGACTCTGGTTTTGAGTTCTTCCGCGGTTTCGCGAAGTTTGTCAAGGATGAGATATTTCGGGCAGCAGTAGGTTGCAAGGCAGAAGATTGCAAATTCATAGCCCGTGATGCGCGGAGATTCTTCCTTTCTGTATTCGCCGATTTCGGTGATAAGACGAGAGATCTCGTTTTGCTCTTCAACCGCTTTTCTGATTGCCGCGTCGCTTATATCGATGCCGAGATGTTCGTGCAACGGTTTAAGGCAATGTTCTTGCATTTGCAAAACGTAGTGCTTCAAAGTCACGTCGTCGCTCTTCATGGGCACGTCGCAGTAAGAAGCAAAGAAGCCTTCGCGAGGGCAGCAGCCCAAATGTTCGATGTTCTCTACGCAACGGTTCATCATAGCGCACGCTTCGGGAGCGATCACGCCGTCAAGGAAACTGAATCCGCCTTCGAGAGCGCGTTCGAGTATGGCTCGGCACGCTTCGCAGAAAATCGGGCTGAGATAATAGTTGCCCATTTCCGTGCTGGTTGTTCTTGGCGCACGCAATCTCACCGAGAAGATTCCCGGCAGGTTGAGAAGTGGTTCGGGGATCTGATAGCAAACGTGTCCGATTGCCTTTCTGCCTTCTTGCTGCGCCTGTTGGATGAGTTCGTTGTTGGAGTTTTCCAACAAGTTCTCAAAGTAGATAAGATGTTTCAGGTCTCGCACAATATTTCTCCTATAAAATATTTATTTTCTTCAGTGCTTCTTTCGCTCCGACGACAAGGGGGGAGTCGTCCGGAAGGAAAAATACGTTTTCGCCCTTCATATCGCAAAGAGCGAGATTTTGGTCGGCAGGGATGTAAGCAAGCGTTTCTATGCCGTCCACCACGGGTTTTTGAGCCATTGCTTCTTGAGAAAGTCTGTTTTGCACGACGCCGACTTTGTCGTACATCACGAGTTCGTCCGCCACATTTTTTATCGTTGCGACGACGTTGCGCCCCTTTTGAGACTGGTCGGTGACGAGAAGTAGATGCGTCACTTTTTCCATAACTCTGCGGTTTATCTGTTCGATGCCCGCTTCGCCGTCAATCACAACGAAATCGTAGTGGGACGAAATCTGACCGATTACGTCTTTGAGATAGGTGTTGATTTTGCAATAGCAACCCGCGCTTTCGGGTCTGCCTATCGCGATAAAAGAGAAACCGTTTTTAGTCACGGTGGCTTCTTCTATTGAATATTCCGCATTGCCGAGAATCTCGATTACGGACATTTTGCCGTTTTGCGTCGCGTCAACCGCTTCCTTTCTCACGTCGTCAATCGTCTTTTTGACGTCAACGCCGAGCGCGGTGGAAAGTCCCACGGCAGGATCTGCGTCCACCGCAAGTATTTTTTTGTCGGGAAAGTTTTCGCAAAGAAGTTTCACGATGACTGCGGCAAGAGACGTTTTTCCTACGCCGCCTTTTCCTGCAACTGCAATTATTTTCGTGTTTTCGTTCATGGGAGTTCCTTTATATTGACCGCGCTTGCGCCCGTAAGCGTGCGTTTGTGTGCGTACGCATTATGCGCTCGCGCGTACGAGACAATGCCATTGTAACAATTAAAAAAGTATAAATCAAGGCATTTTTTATTTTTTGTTATACAAGTCAACCGATTTTTCTACGAATCGGTTGACTTGGTTAATCAATTTGGAAATATCTGTAAATTATTCGGTGATTTTTTGGGTTTCCTGCCCTTTTTTAAAGTCCGCAATGCGGACTTTCGCTTTCTTGTAGTAGCAGAGATAGAAGCATATCCAGGACACGAAAAACGCTATGAGTTCGGTTATCCAAAATGCGTGCCACACGCCTTTTGCGCCTACGACTTTGCTTGCAACGAGCGCAACGGGAATTATTAGAACGTAGCGGATTATCGAAATGATAAGGGAAGGGACGCCCATTCCCAGTCCTTCGAAAAGACCGCATATCACAACGCCCGACGCGGATACGATAAAGCCTGCGCACATTATGCGCACCGCGCTTGCGCCTGCGGATATTGTTTGCGGATTGTCGGTGAATATGCCCATGAGTTGAGAAGGTATCGCAAGACACAGAATAGTGCCGATGACCATGACGATAATGCTTGCGACGAGAGAGACTTTGAATATTCCCATAACCCTGTCGTCGCGCCCTGCGCCAAGATTGTAGCCGACGAGCGGACGAATGCCCTGAACAACGCCGTTGATTGCGAAATACAGGAACGTTTGCAACTTGTAGTATACGCCGAGAATAAGCACGTATATCTCGGAAAATGCGGTTAGAATACCGTTTAGTGCAATAAGCATAAAAGACGGAAGCGCAAGATTGAGCGTTGCGGGAACGCCGACGAAATAAAGTTTTTTGACGATTTTCTCTTCGGATTTTTTGCCCAGTTTCGCTTTTACGCCGTGTTTTGTTTTGAAGAACATGATTGCGTATGCAACAAGAGACAGCGTTTGACCTATGCCCGTTGCAACCGCCGCGCCTTTTACGCCCCAGCCCGCCACGAATATGAATACGGGGTCGAGAATTATGTTTACAATCGCACCGAGCATCATGCAGAACATCGTGGTCATCATTTTTCCGACGGATTGAAGCAATTTTTCAAAAGCCATCGATAGAGTGATTATCGGAGCAAACGCCACAACGACGTAAAAATAATCGAGTGCGTGGCCTATGATAACGTCACTTTTCGTGAACAGTTTCACAAAAGGCGCAATACAACCTGCGCTTACTGCCGCAAGAATGATTCCGTGTACCGTGCCGAGAATAAGACCGAGTGCCGCCGAGCGATTTGCCGCATCGAACTTTTTTGCGCCCATATAGAAGGACACCGCCGCACTTATGCCCACGCCAAAGCCCACTCCCACCGCAATCGAGAGATTTTGAACGGGAAACACGAGAGAAATTGCCGTCATCGCGTCTTCGCTGATTTTGGACACGAATATGCTGTCCACAAAGTTGTAAAGCGCATTGATGATCATGGACAACACCACCGGCAGCGACATCTTGGCAACCAACGGTATTATCGGTTTTTCTTTCATAAACGTTTCGTTCATTTTTCTCTCCGTGTGTGTACTTGTATTTTTGCTTGCGTTTTTCTTTTTTGTAGCATTGATAGGCGCGCGCCTGTCACAATTTGCTTTTTCATCGCAATCTCGCATTCGCTCGGTTGTCATGGCATCATTGTCAAGCCGTCAACGTTTGTTTTTCGGCTCACGATCACAAGTGATACACGCTCTTTTAGCGCGTTAGAACACCGCTTTTTGCAAGATTTACATTTGTATCGTGCAGTCGCTTATCACAAAAAAATCGCCACGCAACGCAAGGTCGTGTGGCGAAAAGATGTTTACAACCGGAAAAATCCACAACAATTTTTCAACAACATATATATCACGAATCGCCACCCTTTGTCAAACGAAGAGAGAACAAAAACCGCCCGAACAAAAGCCGTCATTGCGGCAACGGCATCGCTTGCTTGCAAGCAACGC
>CAVKIG010000086.1:0-5437 GCA_963656415.1 bacterium
GAACAAAAGCCGTCATTGCGGCAACGGCATCGCTTGCTTGCAAGCAACGCCGAGAGCCGCATTAGGCTTGTTGTTCTGCTAACCGCGCCGAAAATCTTTGCTATCGGTTTGGTCACGGACAAAAATTCCTGCCACAATTTCGCAAGATTGTCGGCTTGGTGGTTTGATTGGGCGGGACACCCACACCCGAAACGAAAATCTATTCAGAGCGTACTTATAAACGGAATGTGCAACTTCGAAGACGGAACACGAGCCGCAACGGCGGCGAGCAAATCGAGCGTCGGACTTGACGGCTGTACGAGAATGCGTGGCGTTCTGTTGCGTAGCTGCCACGCAGGCGAAGTGGCATAATAAGAGAAATGGCGCAAGTTATGTCTCGACCGAGTGTTGTCCCCCGCTACGCGGTTGCCGTGGGTTCCCTTTCAAGGGGGAACGGCAATAGGGAAAACACCTGAGGAAAGGGAAAACTTGTATTTTAAGTTTCAACTCACACCTATTTTTTGCAAATAAAACATCGAAAGGTGGTTCAAGTCCACAAAAAGGTAACAAAAAAACACTCTGCGAGTGTTTGTTTGGTAGGATTGAGTGGACTCGAACCACCGACCCCCACCTTATCAGGGTGGTGCTCTAACCTGCTGAGCTACAATCCTATATTGTGGTGGAGATACACGGATTCGTTTAGTAGCGAGCGATTGTGCTTGCACAACGAAGCGAGCGTCAGCGAGGACTTGTCCTCGGGGACATCACAAAGTGATGCGTTGCGCCCGCAACGGAATGCGGGTATATTCACCTGTGGTGGAGATACACGGATTCGAACCGAGGACCTCCTGAATGCAAATCAGGCGCTCTACCAACTGAGCTATATCCCCACGTGAATGCTATAAGATAATATCATTTGCTTTTTTGTTTGTCAAACGTTTTAAGAAAAAAAATATTGTTGACGGATATTTTCAATCGTCCTATGAAGGTATTGAAGGCGCATACGTCAAAATCACGGGCGGCAATATCGACATAACGTCCAGCGACGACGGCATAAATGCGGCAAGTGACGATACGAGCATTTCCGAATATATCGTCATCAACGGCGGATATATCGTGGTCAACGCTTCGGGCGACGGACTCGATTCAAACGGCAGTATTCTTATCAAGGACGGCACCGTTATCGTATACGGACCGACAAGCGGCGGTGACGCAGGTATGGACGCAGACAGCGGAATAATCATTCAAGGCGGTTACGTTTTCGTTTCTTCGTCTCTCGGAATGGTGGAAACTCCGTCTCAAAACTCCACTCAATACGTTTTGTTATATGCTCAAAGCAGCACCATCGCAAGCGGAACGGTTCTTACGATAAAGAATTCGGACGGCAACGAGATTTGCAGCGTTGAGATAAAAAAAAGATTGTCAATCCATCATCATCAGCGTTCCCAAATTTGAGAGCGGTGCAACGTACACGATAAACAGCGGTTCGACTCAACTTGCGTCGTTCACGATTTCGGGCACGATAACAAGCGTCGGTTCATCGGTTTCGTCGGGTGGTCCCGGTGGCCCGGGCGGCGGCGGACAGGGTGGACAGGGCGGTTGTCCGGGCGGCGGCTTCGGAAGACCGTAACGAGTGCAAAAACAAAAAACGCTGAAGAACAAGGTCTCACGTTCTTTGCGAGCAAGAAGAATATGAAAGTGAAAAACGACGGCAAAGCCGTCGTTTTTCGTTTGGGAAAGAGAGATATTTTCGCGCAAAAGCGCGATTATAGGGAGTGTTTTGTTTGTTTTTCAAGCAAAATGCAATTTATTCTGTCACTTTTGGAAGAATCAGGCGCATTCAAGCAAAAGTTTGTCTGCTACGAGCGCGATAAATTCACCGTTGGTGGGTTTTTCGTTGGGGGAGTAGATTTTAATGCCGAAAACATTGTTAATGTTTTCGATTTTTCCGCGATTCCATGCAACTTCGATTGCGTGGCGTATTGCACGTTCTACCTTTGACGGGGAAGTTTGGTAGTGTTCGGCAATTCCGGGATATAGACGTTTTGTGATTGAATTGATGATGTCTGGAGTTTCAATCGTCATTTTGATTGCTTCTCTCAAAAACTGATAACCTTTGATGTGAGCGGGAATTCCCACGGAAATAAAAAGATTTGCGATTCGTTCGTCAAGATTTTTGTTTTTTCTCGTTTGGGGCTGTCGGTTGGGAGTTGAAAAACCGTCCATAACTCGCAAAAGAGCGTTGTAGTCAAACGGTTTTGCAAGGAAATAACTTGCGCCAAGTTGCATTGCTTTTTGCACGAAACCGTCCGTTGCCAGTTGAGACATCATGATGACCGTCGGCTTTCGTCCTTCCAAAGCACTCAGCACGCCGAATCCGTCCAGTTCAGGCATAACTATGTCGAGAATGAGAAAATCGGGTTGATACGCATTGACAAGTTCTATTGCTTTTACACCGTTGGGAGCAACGCCGACAACTTCGTAGCCGTCCTGAGAATCAATAAAGTCGCGTATGCTCCCGCATAGGGCAGAATTGTCGTCTGCAATGATAATTGTTTTGTTCATAAGTTCCCTCCTGTTTTATAACTTATATAAATCGTAACATATCTGAATTTTTTCGTCTTGATAATAAAAGCGCACTTTTCACAAGTTTTTGTCGAGATGAACGGAAAATTGTTTATTTGAAAAGAAAAATCCTGTTTATTGCTCGTTTTTTTGCTGTAACTATGTATATTCTAATCGCAATTTGGCGATTTTTCAACAATTATTTTCACTTATTAATTATTATACTACATATTGGTGAAAAAGCAAGTAAATACACTACATAAAGTTTTTATAAAAAAAATTCGGAAATTTTGAAAATATAGTTTACATAATCGTATGTTATCAATATAATATATGAAAACTAAATCTATAACGAGGGTGTTATGGGAAAATATAAGAAATGTCCGCGTTGTGAACTCAACTGGATACCTATCGAAGAAGAACTTTGCGAAGTCTGCAAAGCCGAACTCGGCAAGGCAAGCAAAATAAGTCTTTTGGAAGATGACGACGAAGTCGAAGAAGAAGAGAGAATCTGTCCTATCTGCAAGGTCAATTATCTCGAACCCGATGAAGATATCTGCGCCGCTTGCCGCGAAGAACAGGCAAACGCACAAAGCGAAAAAGAAGACGACGACGATTGGAAAGAATTCGTTGACGACGACGAACCCATTCAGGACGACGACGAAGAAGGAGAACTTTCTCTCAATCAACTTCAGGAAGACGAAGAAGACGAGTTTGAAGACGAAGAAGAGAAGTGCCCCGACGACTTTGACGACGACGAACTCGGAGACGTCGATGATTTCGACGATGACGAAGATGAAGACGACGAAGAAGACGAAGAGCCTGAAGACGACGAAGAATAAAAATCATCGCACGAACGATAATTATCGCGCATTGACAAACCGCCCGCATTTTGCGGACGGTTTTTCGTTCGCTTGATTTTTATTCCGCAATCATATTTGTCGCATTTTTATTTACAACGGGCAGGGAAAAGTATATAATATCAAAGCAATATAGTTATATATTATATATCAATATATACGGGAGCAGTTTATGGCAAAAGAACAAAAGGATCAATTCGTAAAAGAAATTGCCGATATGACGGTCGATTTTCCGCAATGGTACACCGACGTCGTGCTCAAAACGGGACTTGTCGACTACGGTCCTGTCAAGGGCACTATGGTCATTCGTCCGTACGGCTACGAAATTTGGGAACATATTCAGGAAGAACTCAACGCACGCTTCAAAGCAACGGGACACAAAAACGCGTATTTCCCGATGTTTATTCCGTATAGTTTTCTCGTCAAAGAAGCGGACCACGTTGAAGGTTTTGCACCCGAAGTCGCACTTGTTACGCATATCGGAAAAACTCCGCTCGAAGAATCGCTCGTCGTTCGTCCGACGTCCGAAACCATCATTTGCTCCATGTACGCAAAGTGGGTCAAGAGTTATCGCGACTTGCCCGTTCTCATCAATCAATGGGCAAACGTCGTGAGATGGGAGAAGACCACTCGTCCCTTCCTTCGCACCAGCGAATTCTTGTGGCAGGAAGGTCACACTTTGCACCAAACGGAAGAAGAAGCGAGAGAAGAGACGCTTCGCATGCTCGAAGTGTATCGCGAGTTTATGCAAAACGTGCTTGCAATCGACGTTCTTGTCGGTCAAAAATCCGAAAAAGAGAAATTCGCAGGCGCAGTCGACACCTACACGATGGAAGCAATGATGCTCGACGGCAAAGCGCTTCAATCGGGCACGTCGCACTATCTCGGACAAAACTTCTCGTCCGCGTTTGAAATCAAATATCTCGACAAAGACGGACAACTCAAGAATCCGTATCAAACCAGTTGGGGTGTGTCCACTCGCCTTATCGGCGCGCTCATCATGGCGCACGGAGACCAACGCGGGCTTAAACTTCCCCCGAGAGTCGCTCCTATTCAAGTCGTGGTCGTTCCCGTCGCGGCGCACAAAGAAGGCGTTCTCGACAAGGCAAGCGAAGTTGCCGCAACGCTTCGTGCACAAGGTTTGCGAGTCGAACTCGACGACAGAGAACAGTCTCCCGGTTGGAAGTTCAACGAATGGGAGATGAAGGGCGTCCCAGTACGTCTCGAAATCGGACCGCGCGACATCGAAAACGGTCAAGTCATGATTGCTCGTCGCGATACGCACGACAAATTCGCCGTGAAGATCGACGATCTCGCACACGACGTTCCCGCGCTTCTTGACGATATTCAACAAAATATGTTCAAGCAATCTCACGATTTCTTGCACTCTCACATTCAGGTTTGCCACACTCTCGACGAGATGAAACAAACTCTCGACGATCACAAGTTTGTCAAAGCCATGTGGTGCGGCGATCGTTGCTGCGAAGACAAAATCAAAGAGCAATTCTCCGCCACTTCCCGTTGCATGCCCTTTGACCAAACACCCGTCGGTGACGTTTGCCCGGTGTGTGGGAAGCCTGCTTCGAAGGTTATTTATTACGCCCGTGCATATTAAAAGCGCGCTAAATAGCGAATAGCTGCGTCAGGCACGACTTGCCCCAAAATCACGTACGTCTTGTACGTTGGGTTTTGGTTCAAGCCGTGCCTTTCTTGTTCTTCATCTATTTATCGCGCTTTTACAATTAATAATGAATAATGAATAATTAATAATTGCGGTGCGGACGCAGAAAAAGCTTGTCGTTTCGTTTCCACGAGATTGCCACGCTTGCGCTCGCAATGACAATTTTTTTTATTTGCGCCCGAAATAAAAGCCTATTCGGAGTGTTCTTATAAACGGAATATGTAACTACGAAGACGGAACACGAGCCGCAACGGCGGCGACCGCATCGAGCGTCGGACTTACGTCACACACAAGCCCATTTTGCAACGATTACAACAAGTTGCAATCGTTTGCCTTTTGGTCTTTGTGTTCC
>CAVKIG010000087.1:0-5373 GCA_963656415.1 bacterium
CAAGTAAATATAGTATATTATTTATAAATATACAAATTATTCGTAGGAATCAACGTTATATTCTCGGGTTAGACTGTCGATTTTGGTCGATTTCGATCGGCAATCGACAATGCATAGCTGTAAGCAGTTGCTACATTCTTGAAGCAATCACTTTCAATGCGCCGAACGTGGCAAGCACGTCGCTCAAAGCGCGGTGCGCATTGTCGTGTGTGATGTCAAAGGCTTTGGAGATTGTTTCCAGCTTGCAGTTTGGCAATTCGGACAAATAACGACGCGCAAGAAGAAGCGTGTCGCAAAGCTCGTTGTCAAATACGTAACCCTGCTTTTCGGCAATGCGAGCGACAATGGGAAAGTCGTAGCCTGCGATGTTATGACCGCAAAGTACACTTCCGTGCGCAAACTTGAAAAAGTCGGGCATCACGTTCTCTATGCTCGGTGCGTCAAGTACCATTGCGTTGCTTATATGCGTGATCTCGGTGATTCTTTCGGGTATGCTTGCGGTTGGTTTTACAAGCGTTGAAAAAGTTTCCGTTGGCACGCCGTCCACCACTTTGAGTGCGGAAAGCTCGATGATTTCGGCAAGTTCCGTCTTCAAATCGGTGGTTTCGAGATCGAAAACGACAAACGTTTTGCCTTTGAGATACGGGGCAATTTCTTCCGTTTTTCCGATATCTAAAAGGCTCTTCACCGTATCGTCAACGTATTTTTGCGGGAAAATCGTTGTGTATTTTTCGGGAACGGGCTTGACAGAAGTCAAATGTATACTGTCAAAATCGATGTCCGCTTCAAACATGGCGTTTATCATAAACGACCATGCTCCCGAAAACTGCGACCAACTCACCTTGCCCATACAAATCACTTGCGATTGTTCTTTCAGAGACGCGATTTTGTCGGCGGTTTCGTCGTTTGAGCAAAAACATACGCCTTCGATTTTGCCCGTCGTGTCGTCGAGCATAAACTTCACGAACGGCAATGTTTCGCTTCCCGTTTTCGGGTCGTCGGGATTGTATTTCTTGTTTTTGTAGGATTTTTTCTCTATTCCGAAGATTTTTCCGCACAAAACGATGTTGTCGCAAGCCGACTTCACGTCGATTATGTAATTCGGCAGTTGTGTAATGCTCTCCACTTTTCCGCGCGAATAGACTTTCTCTCCGACTCTTGCATTGACAAGTCGCACAGAACTGTCGTGATGAACGGTGGTGTCGATATGCAAATCTTCGTCGTTAAGATTTTTCAAGTCGACGATTTCTTCTTCTGCAACAATGTCTATGTACTGATTAAACGAGCAATCGAGAAAATCGCGCAATTTATCGAGCGTATCGCCTGCGATAAGCATTTTGTACGTCGGCGTATCGAAAGTAAACTTTACGTCTATGTCGTTGTCTCCGACTTCGATATTCAACGTATCGTCGTTGATACGGCGAAAGATGAGTTGATTGTATCTGTTGAAAAATTCGAGAATCTTGTTCTTCACGACGTTGTTGTCTGCATACGTTCTTATATATTGAACGGACACTTTGACGCCCGAGAACATTTCTTCAACTATGCCTTGCACTTTCTTTTTGCTCTCTTCGTCAAAATCTCTCACTTCAAACGCCGATATTATAAAGCGCACGACGAGTTCGCGCTTATCTTTATAATAAGTCGCACTGTTGAGTTTCAACATTGGAAACTCGCCTTTGCTTTTCAACGTAAATTCTTCAAAAAATTTGGTCATATCTTGCCTTTATCATTATATATCAAGTGATATATAACGCAATTTATCCACTGTTTAGTCGCTTATCGCGTCATTTAACAATTTTTCAAACTCGACGAGCAAATCTTTGCTATCGACGGTTTTGAATATCTTTCCGCCTTTCAGAATAACGGATTTTTCTTTTCCGCCCGCAATACCCAAATCGCTGTTTTCGCCTTCGCCGATGCCGTTGAGCGGACAACCGAGCACGGATATCGTAAGCGGTTTATTTACGCCTGCCGTGAGCATCTCAACTCTGTTTGCAAGCCCTTCGACGTCGATTTCAGTACGTGCGCAAGTGGGACAAGCCACCACTTCGACGGCGTTTTTGCGTATTCCGAGAGTTTGCAAAATCTTGCGGCCTGCAAGCACTTCTTCTTTGACGTCTGTCGAAAGCGAAACTCTTATGGTGTCGCCTATGCCTTCCTGCAAAAGCGTTCCTATGCCTATTGCCGATTTAATAAGCCCGGTGCGCAACGTCCCCGCTTCCGTAACGCCGATATGAAGCGGATAATCACACTCTTTTGCAAGCATACGATTTGCTTCGACGTTCACTAGCGTATTCGAAGCCTTTATTGCAACGACTATGTCTCTCATGCCCTGACTTTCAAAGACGTCGGCACATTCGAGCGCACTTTCGCACAACGCGCGCGCCTCGTCCATACCCTTGAATTTGGGATCGAGCGAGCCGCCGTTTACGCCCACGCGCACGGGAACGCGCATATCGACAAGTCGTTTTGCAAGGTCTTTTATCTCTGAAAAATCACGCATATTGCCGGGATTCATGCGAATTTTCTTCGCTCCGTTGTCAAGTGCGAGATGCGCGAGTTTATAACTGTAATGTATGTCTGCAATCAGCGGCAAACCGCATCTTTTCGAGATTTCTCCGAATGCGTACGCCGACGCTTCGTCGGGCACTGCAAGACGAATAAGGTCGCAACCGACCTTTCTCAAATCTTCGATTTGTTTGAGCGAGCCTTCGACGTCGACCGTTTTGGTGTTCAGCATCGACTGCACCGTTATGGGTGCGTCACCGCCGATTGCCACGTCTCCGACGAAAACTTTGCGAGTGTTTCTTCTTTGCATAGTCGTATTTTGTAAGTTATTTTATCCTTTCACAAGGTGGAAAACGTCAAGGAATACCGCAAGTACGATCAACAACACGAGTCCTACCGTGTGTATGATCGCTTCGATCTTTCTCGGGACAGGCTTTTTGAATATCCATTCAATCAGCGTAAACAACATTCTGCTTCCGTCAAGGGCCGGGAACGGCAACAGGTTCATAACCGCCAGGTTTGCGGAAATTATCGCAACGACGTATAGGAACGAGTCGAAACCGAGCGCGGACACCTTTGCCATGGTGATGATCGTTGTGATTGTGCCGCCTGCGCCTTCGATGCCCATTTTGCCCGTGATCAATGCGCCTAGCGACGCCAAGATCTTGAACACGATGAAGAAACAGAAACTCCATGCCCTGCCGAAAGCAAGGAAAAACGGAAGTTTTGCTCTTGCAATCGTGCGAGTTATGCCGAAGCCGTAACTGTAAAAACCGTCGGCGTCTTCGGGATTTGCGCCTTTTTGCACTTTCATCGTGCTTTGCTCGCATATATTGCCGTTTTCGTCGTATCTGACAACGGTAAACAAAATCGCGTCGGTAGAATCGCAAGTCGTAAGATAGTCTTCGTACGGAACGGGCGTTTCGAGTTTATCGCCGTTCACAGCGTAAATGAAATCGCCGTCCGCAAACGGATTGTAATAAAACTTGCTTGCGTTGATTTTTATGCGCTTTCCGTCTCTCAATACGTAAAACTTTGCATTGTCTCCGACGTTGGCGAACGCCTTGTCAAGATCTTCCGTCGTCATGAGATTGATTTGTTTTCCGTTGACGGACAAAATCGCGTCGCCTTCCATAAACACGTTTTCGTATGACGGAACGTCGTAAGTTCCGACAACGTAAGGAAGAGGCTGTCCGTATGCGGTGAAATAAATCGTAATGATCAAAATCGCGCTCAAAAAGTTCATGAATGCGCCCGAAAACAGCACTATAAGGCGTTTCCAAGGCTTTTGATTGTTGAAAGCGTCGGGATCTTTGACGATATTGCCGTTTGCGTCCTTTATCTGATTTCCGTCTTCGTCAAGGAGCGCACCGTCGGCGTCTTCACCGTGGAACGCACAAAATCCGCCGATGGGAAACGGGCGGATTGAAAACAATTCACCTGTCTTTTTGTTTTTCTTCTTGAAAATCTTCGGGCCGAAACCTATTGCGAATTCGTCGATTTTGAAACCGAGCAACTTGCCTGCCGTATAGTGACCGAGTTCGTGAACGACTATCATCACCATAAGCGCAAGCAACGCAAGAAGAACGTAACCTATATAGGCGAAAACTTCGCCGACCGTTGCGGACAATATACTCAACATCTAATACCCATCACAGAATAAGTGTATTTTCTGGCTTGCTCGTCTATGCCAAGAATATCTTCGAGCGCGACTTCACCCACTTTCTTGAACTTCGCATAAACTTTTGCAAGAGTGTTTGCAATATCGTTGTATTTGATTTTGCCTTTCAAGAACTCTTCAACAAGCACTTCGTCGCTTGCCGAAATCGCTATGCACGCGCCTTCACCGGCATTTGCGGCGTCGATTGCGATTTTTAGGCACGGATATCTTTCAAAATCGGGCTCGGAAAACGTGAGCGAGCCGAGTTTTGCAAGCTCAAGCGGTTCAACCGAGAAAAGCGCGTGGTCTGGATAGAACAACGCCGTGTCGATTGAAAGTCTCATATCGGGAGTAGACAAAAGCGCTTTCATTCCGCCGTCGGTAAACTCCACGAGAGAATGTATCACGCTTTGACGGTGCATCACGACTTTTACGTCTTTTGCGCCGACTTCAAACAATCTCATCGCTTCGATGACTTCAAGCCCTTTGTTGAAAAGCGTTGCAGAGTCGATAGTGACTTTCTTGCCCATACTCCACACGGGATGTTTCAAACAATCTTCCGCTTTGACTTTCGCAAGTGCGCTTGACGGTAAATCGCGAAGCGCGCCGCCGCTTGCCGTCAAAACGAGATTTTTCACGAACTTCTTGTTTTCGCCGCGCAAGCAAGTGAAAATCGCGGAATGTTCCGTATCGAGCGGCAGAATTTTTCCGCCGTATTTTTTTTCAAGCGCTTTAAGGTGTCTTCCTGCGCAAACGATGGTTTCTTTGTTGGCAATTGCAAGCGTACCGCCGCGTTTAAGCGTTGCGACAGCCGCCCAAAGCCCCGCTATACCCGTCACCGCCAAAACGACGATATCCGACGGAATTGCCGCAAGTTCTTCGAGCGAAGTCAGGCATTTCGACGTTTTTTCGTCTTCAAGAAAGTCAAAAAGCGAACTTTGCACTTCAACCGCACCGCTCGGAAAATAGTAATGCGTGGGATTGAATTTTTCAATCTGTTCTCTCAAAAGCGCTTCGTTGGTATAAGCGGAAAGCCCGACCACCTTGAAGGCGTCGGGATGTTGAGAAATAGTAGCAAGCACCTGTCTTCCGACAGAGCCTGTGCCTGCCTCTTCTACACATACCCGAGCCCACGAGACCAAGACGAATCTCGTATGCCCCCTTCTGCTTGCAAAAAAAAAAACAGCGCCAAAGACCCCAGC
>CAVKIG010000088.1:0-5115 GCA_963656415.1 bacterium
CTCCTGATTTACGCCATTTTATTGGCATAATTTATATTAAATTTTATTTTTTTCGGGAATATAAAACGTGAAGTATATTTCTCGCCGTCGCCTTTTGGGTGACGGCGATCGTTTTTTTGTTATTTTGCAAGTCTTTCGAGAACGAGCACTTTCGTGTCTTCGCCGTCGAAATCCGCTCTGTCAAACTCAACTGTCGGACCTTCTGCGTATACGATATTTTCATCGTCGAACAAATCGAGAAATTCGTTGATTTTGTCTATATCGAATTCGCAATCTTTGGTCTTATAGTGCATGGGAATGACAACGTCGGGCATGATTTTGTCAACGTATTCTTTTGCCTGCACCGCGTCGATTGTGTAGTTTCCGCCGACGGGAATGAGCAACACGTTGACGGGCATCAACGATTCGACGAGAATTGCATTGCACTCTTCTCCGACGTCACCCATGTGGCATACGTCAACGCCGTCCATGCGATACTTGAAGATGATATTCTGACCACGCAATGCGCCCTTTTGGTCGTCGTGATAAGACCTTTGGGCAAGTATATGTACGCCGCCGATTTCGTATGCGCCCGCTCTGTTGATGACCGTCGGGTCTCCCCCGACTGCCGAGACGTACGAGTGATCGTTGTGTGCATGCGAAACCGTCACGATGTCCGCGTCAACCTTGGGCATATCGTATCCGACGTAGGAATGATACGGGTCGGTGACTATTTTCGTTCCCGTGCTCTCTTCAAGCAGAAAGGACGAATGACCAAGCCACGTGATTTTCATTTTATGCTCCTTTACTCTCAGTCGCTGAGTCTTGCAACGAGTTCGCGTATCTTCTGCGACGGGTCGAGAAGGTTTGAAACGGATTCGTTGAAGTTGGCGGCTGCGATGATATACGAAATATATTTGGAAAGATCCGCTTCAACAAACCACTTGCAGTCTTTGAGTTCGGGAATGCGATAAGTAAGGTTTGTCGAAAGCACAGCGTCGAAGATGCCGTCTTCGTACGCTTTGTTGAATTTGTCAACGCCTTCGGTGAACAAAGAGAACGTCGCCGCAAGGAAAACTCTCTTCGCGCCCTTTGCTTTGAGTTCTTTTGCAAGGTGCAAAATGGAGTCGCCCGTTGCAATCATGTCGTCTGCCACGAACACGTTCATTCCTTCAACGGAAGAACCGATGTATTCGTGCGCTATAATAGGATTGCGACCGTTTATCACCGTTGAATAGTCGCGGCGTTTGTAGAACATTCCGAGATCCAGTCCCAACACAGAAGCGTAATAAACGTTTCTGGGGATTGCGCCTTCGTCGGGAGAGATGACCATAAGGCTCTCTTTGTTGAGTTTTACGTCCGGGAATTGTTTTGTAAGGCGTTTGAGAATTTGATAGTGTGCAAAATAGTTGTCGAAGCCCATAAGCGGGACTGCATTTTGCACTCTGGGGTCGTGAGCGTCGAAAGTGATAATGTCACTTACGCCCATATTCTGAAGTTCTTGAAGCATTGTTGCACAGTCGAGAGATTCTCTTGCGCTGCGTCTGTGCTGACGGCCGCCGTAAAGCATGGGCATGATGACCGTAATGCGAGCGGGCTTTCCCGTGCATGCGCAGATAATGCGTTTCAGGTTTTCAAAATGCTCGTCGGGAGTGACGGGGATTTCCTTTCCGAAGAACGGATACGTTATGCCGTGATTGCCGGGGTCGCAGATGATATACAAATCTTTGCCGCGCACGGTCTCGTAGATTATGCCCTTTGCGTCGCCGTTGGTGAAACGGGGGCAATCCGCTTTGAGAATGAACGTATCTTTGTGAAGTTTCTTTCCGAGATGAGACTCGCTGAAAAGAGTGATAAGTCGATTGTCGATTAGTTGCGCAAGTTCTTCCGCACCCGGCGTCGCGATGATGGCGATAGGTGCGCTCGGCGTCTCTCCGAAAATAGAAAAATCAGGTGTCATTTGTGTTCTCCTAAGCTTGTATTTAGAGTATATCAAACAATTTCGTTCTTGACAATCAATATTGCCAACAATAAAATTAATTTTATTTTTCTTTCATTTTTCGACGGAAATTTTCTTATTTCTCTCCGAATTATATTTGACGAACTATCGTTTTTTTATGCAAACTCACATGTTAGTCAAGTATTTCAACCAAAATAGAGTTCATCACAGCAACGCCGTCTCTTGTCAAACGCACTTTTCCGTCTTGTTCTTCAAAGAAAACCGAAAGTCTTTCGTCGATTTCGCCTAGCAAATCTTTGTTTATGCCCGTGTGCGTGCGAAGACCGAGCATTATCGTTTCGTTTTTCACGTCTTTTTCGGTGAGCGTTTCAACGCTCTCGCGCACAATATCCTTATAATCTTCATTTCCTTCGACCGCGGCGCAATATTCGTCGAGTTTAGAGAAATTTGCATATCTGGTTTCGCTTGCAAGTATTCTTTCTCCGTCGATGGTTTTCACAAGCGAGTGCGCGCCTGCGCCCAGTCCCAAATACTCTTCTCTCGTCCAGTATCCGAAATTGTGCAAGGATATTTTGTCGTTTTTTGCAAAATTCGATACTTCGTATCGCTTGAAGCCCGACTTCTCCGCTTCGTCGAACGCCGCATCGAACAGCGATTGCGTGTCGTCGTCGCTAGGAAGAGTGACTTTGCCGTTTTGTATCATTCTTTCGAGTCTCGTGCCTTTTTCGACGCTTAACTCGTACATCGAGATATGCTCGACGAGCAGACATAACGCGCGCACTTCTTCTCTCACGCCGTCGATAGTGTCAAACGGAAGTCCGATTATCAAATCGCAGGAAACGTTGTCGAAAAACTCTTTTGCGAGTTTGATTTTTTCAATAGCGGTGTTCGCATCGTGAAGTCTGCCTATAACTTTCAGATTTTCGTCAGAAAGACTTTGAACGCCTATGCTTATGCGGTTCACTCCGTGTTTTTTGTAAAGCGCGAGTTTTTCAGCGGTTATGCTTTCGGGATTGCACTCTATCGAAAACTCTTTGACAAATGACAAATCGAATGAGTTTTCAAGGGCGTCGAAAACCGACGAAATCTTGTTTTCGTCAAGTGCGCTCGGCGTGCCGCCACCTATATACACCGTGTCGATTTTCGCTTTCGCAAATCGTTTTCCTGCAAGCGATATTTCGTGATTTAATGCGGTTAGATAACGCAAAATCAACGCTTCGTCTTTACAAGCGTACGAGTTGAAGTCGCAATATGCGCACTTCGATTTGCAAAACGGGATGTGCAGATACAGTTGCATAAAAAATTTCACCCCGAAAAACGAGTTTCTCGGGGCATAAGCGTATTATTTGTTCGGGTCCACTTTGAGTATGGATATAAACGCTTCGCTGGGGACTTCTACACTGCCCACTTTGCGCATGCGTTTTTTGCCTTCTTTTTGCTTTTCAAGAAGTTTTTTCTTTCTGGTTATATCGCCGCCGTAGCACTTTGCAAGCACGTCTTTGCGCATTGCTTTTACGGTTTCACGTGCGATGATTTTGCCGCCGACGGTTGCCTGAATAGGCACTTCGAAGAGTTGTCTGGGGATTACGTCTTTGAGTTTTTCGGCAATTCCCCTGCCGCGAGCGTACGCGTTATCCTTGTGCACTATGATTGAAAGCGCGTCGCACATATCTCCGTTTATCATCATATCCAGACGTACGAGATCGCTCTTTTCGTATCCGTCCATTTCGTAATCGAGCGACGCATAACCGCGCGTTCTCGATTTGAGAGAGTCGAAAAAGTCGTAGATAATTTCGTTGAGCGGCATACGATAAATAAGTTGCACGCGGGTGGGGTCGATATACGACATATCGACAAACACTCCCCTTTTGCCCTGACAAAGTTCCATAATGGGACCGACGTATTCGGGCGGCGTGTAAAGTCTTGCTTTTACGATAGGCTCTTCGATGTAGTCTATTTCGCTTGGATTGGGCAATGCGGTGGGATTGTCTATAGTGAGTTTTTCGCCGTTCGTCTTCGTCACGATATACGAAACGCTGGGCGCGGTGGTGATAAGGTCGAGATCGAATTCTCTTTCGAGTCGCTCTTCGATTATCTCCATGTGCAAAAGCCCCAAAAATCCGCATCTGAAACCGAAGCCGAGTGCCGTTGACACTTCCGGATCGAAAGACAAAGACGCGTCGTTGAGTTGAAGTTTGAGCAGTGCTTCTTTAAGGTCGTCATATCTTGCGCCGTCCGCAGGGAAAACACCCGTATAAACCATAGGCGTTGCCTTTTTATATCCGGGCAGTGCTTCTTTTGCCGGGTTTTCGGCATTCGTTATCGTATCGCCCACAGCCGTATCGCTGACGTTTTTGATGCTTGCCGCAACGTAACCGACTTCCCCCGATACAAGCATATCGCAAGGTCTCATACCCGGTGAGAAATAGCCGACTTCAACGACTTCGAACGTCTTGCCGGAAGACATCATTTTGATTTTGTCGCAAACCTTCACCGTGCCGTCCATTATGCGAACCATAGATATTGCGCCGCGATAATTGTCGTAAAAACTGTCGAAAATGAGTGCTTTGAGCGGAGCGGAATCGGCTCCCGTCGGAGCAGGAAGTTTTTCTATAATTTGATTAAGCAAATCGTCAATGCCGATACCTTCTTTTGCAGAAACGAGCGGACAACCTTCGGTGTCGAGCCCGATTATATCTTCGATTTCCAACTTTACGCCGTCTACGTCTGCGCTTGCAAGGTCGATTTTGTTTATGACGGGCAGAATTTCAAGGTCGTTTTCAAGAGCGAGATAAACGTTTGACAAAGTCTGCGCTTCAACGCCCTGAGTTGCGTCCACGACGAGCAGCGCACCTTCGCACGCGGCGAGCGAACGAGAAACTTCGTATGTGAAATCGACGTGCCCGGGCGTGTCGATAAGGTTGAGAACGTATTCTTCGCCGTTATATTTGTAATAAAGCCTGCACGTTTGAAGTTTTATCGTTATTCCGCGTTCCTTCTCTATTTCCATATTGTCGAGAAGTTGCTCTGCCATATCGCGCTCGCTGACCGTACCCGTTTTTTCTATAAGACGGTCGGCAAGTGTGCTTTTGCCGTGGTCGATATGGGCTATTATGGAAAAATTGCGTATGTGTTTCTTGCTCAATGCGCTTCTCCTGCCGAATGAGTTTTCATTG
>CAVKIG010000089.1:0-4782 GCA_963656415.1 bacterium
GAATGATATCTTCAGTCCCGTGGCACACTTTGCTTGCTTCCGTTGCCATGCGCACCGCATCCGTCTTGGACAAGCCGAGACTTTCAAGAGCGAACACGGCGTCGACAATGTCTTCGCCCGTGATTGCGTCTTGGTGGTCGCTGAAGAGAGTGATGTCGTCCGTAACCTGTTCGCGAAGATTGAGTATAATAAGTTCAGCAGTCTTTTTGCCGAGTCCTTTGATCTTGCAAAGCGTCTTTGCGTCTCCGCTTGCGATTGCGACGGTGAGCGTTTTAAGGTCGTAGCCGCCGAGAATCTGCATTGCGAGTTTCGGGCCGATACCGCTTATGTCGATAAGGCGCATGAACAGTTTTTTCTCTTCAAGACGTGAAAAGCCATAGAGCGACATCTCGTCTTCTCTGACGTAAAGATAGGTGTAAATCTTGACGATTTCGCCCATATCGACGTCCATAAGCGTGTTGCCGCTCACGCCGATTTCATAACCAATGCCGTTGTTGTCAACGACGATTGCGGTGAGTGTCTTGTCTACGATTTTGCCTTGAATGTAGTTGTACATGTCTGCTCCTGAATTGGTTTTATCTTGCTATTTTTGTCTTTACAGCACGCGGAAGTCGTTGAGCATACGGCTTGTGCAAGCGTGGCAAATCGCCACTGCGAGCGCGTCTGCCGCATCGTCGGGGCGCGGAACGCTTTTTAAGCGCAACAGAGTCTGAACCATATGTTGCATCTGGATTTTGTCCGCTCCGCCGTAACCCGTCACCGCCTGCTTTATCTGATTGGGCGTATACTCGTACACTTCCGAGCCGAGTTTCTTCACTGCAGTGAGCAATATGACTCCCCTTGCTTCCGCAACGGGTATGCCCGTGGTGACGTTCTTTGAAAAGAACAGCTCTTCGATGGAGATATTGTCGGGCTTGTAGGTGTCGATAAGTTCCACAACGCCGTCTTCGAGCTGCATCAATCTTTCGGGCAAAGTGCATTCTTTGGGCGTGGTGACAACCCCGTAGTCAATCACGGAGTAGTTTCCTTTCACGGAGTTTATAACGCCGTATCCCATAGTCGCAAGACCCGGGTCAATGCCGAGAATTATCATAAATTGCCCTTCACTATGCTATTTTCGTTTGTATCGTCAAAAAGCCTTGCCGCGTTTGCCAAAGGCAAAGTGCCGACTTCGTTCGTTTTTTCTTTGCTCTTCACTCGCGTATCGCCGCATACGAGAATGTATCCGTCTTGGCGTTTCAGCGCGTAATCGACTGCGATTTTTCTCTCTCCGACAACGTCATAGCTATCGCTTCTCCACCCTGCAAGAACGGTTTTGCCGATATATTCGTCCGCAATTTTTCCGTCAAGATGCGTGACGTCTATCGTATAGCCGTCGCACGTTTTGCAAACGAGCGCACCGTTTTTTACGTCAAGCGTCGCTTTTTCAAAGTGATAATCTTCATCGAACGCTTGCGCCGCCCATACGTTCGACGGGTTTTGCATTATGTCTTCGTAAGTGCCGATTTGCTTGACTTCGCGGTAATGCAAAACGACTATTCTGTCAGCAACGGACAACGCTTCGTCCTTATCTCTCGTGGCAAAAATCACGCTCTTGCCTTCTCTCGCCTTTTCAACGAGAACGGGTGCGACTTCGCTCCAAAGCGTTGCGGTTTCTTCCTTGTCGAGACCGCGCGTTATATCGTCGACGAGTACGGCTTTGCAATCTCTCAAAAGCAGTCTTGCAAGCGCAAGACGTTTTCTGTCTATAAGCGACGCTTTGCCCGCACGCTCGTACAAAATTGCGGTTATTCCCGCTCTTTTTGCACATTCTTTGACTTTTTCGTCTATTGCCGCCTTGTCGAATCCGCGTATTTTCAAAGGATACGCAAGATTGTAATAACACGAACGGTTATCGAAAATCGCAAGGTCGTCAAAGACCATAATCACGTCGTCGGGCTTTTTTGCAATCGGCGAGCCGTCGATAAGCACCTGCCCTTCGCAATCCGTCACGCCGGCAATGACTTTGAGCAAAGTGGTTTTTCCGCTTTGCTCATCGCCGAGAGCGGCGATTATCTCTCCGTCATTCACTTCGAGATCAACGCCGAAAAGCACTCTTGCGCCGTATAGATATTGTTTCGATACGCCGTCAAGTTTTATCATAATTAGCCTATGATATATTTTGCGGATTTCTTGGGAGCGGCTTCGAGTTCCGCTTTCTTTTGCTCGTAACCCGCTCTGTCAAACATCGCATAAGTTGCGTTCTTTCCTTCTTCTACGCCGGGTTGATTGAACGTGTCGATGTTGAGCATCTTTCCGCAATACGCGGTTTCAAGTTGGAAGAACATGAGAAGTTGTCCGATCGTGTTTGCGTTGACTTCATCGAGTTCGATTGTGCGGTTCATGTGCTTTGAGCGAGTGAGTGCGTATTCTGTCGCTTGTCTTTCGGTGTTGATAAGCTCGCCCATTGTGTGTCCGCAAAGGAAGTTCACGTCGGGGAATTCTTCCGCACCTTTTGCAATCACGACGTCTCCGCGATACTTTTTCACCGCAATGAACGTCACGACTTTGTCAAACGGACCTTCGGTGTAAAGTTGCACTTGGGAGTGTTGGTCGGTCACGCCGAGAGACTTGACGGGGGTTTGTCCTTTGTGAACGACGTTGCCGTCAAAATCAACCGCTTTGCCGAGACTTTCGCCCCAAAGTTGGCAATACCAGTCCGCCATAAGTTTGAGACTGTCGGCATACGGCATCATGACGGATACGTTTATACCTTTTTGCTCCATTGCGATATATTGCAAGGTTGCCGCCATAAGCGCGGGGTTCTTGTACGGGTCTGAAGAGTTGCACGCCTTGTCCATCTCTGCCGCGCCGCGCAAAAGTCCGATGATATCTATTCCGAGCACCGCCGCCGGCAAAAGTCCGACAGGGCAAAGTTCGCTAAAACGTCCGCCCACTCCGTCCGGGATATAATAGGTCTTGAATCCTTCCTTCTTTGCGAGCTTGATAAGGTTGCCCTTGCTCTCGGAAGTGGTGGCAATGATGTGTTTCGCCCAATCCTTGCCGCATCTCTTCTTCAAGATGTCGGTGATGATGAGATATTGGCTCATCGTCTCGGACGTTGCGCCGCTCTTGGTGATGACGTTGAACATGGTCTTTTCCACGTCGATGACGTCAAGAAGAGCAAGCATACGCTCGGGATCGACGTTGTCTTCCACGAAAAATTTGACTCCGCGTTTCTTTTGATCGAGATCGTTGTATCTGAAATGGCAAAGCGCGTTGAAAACAGCCATCGGACCGAGTGCGCTGCCACCGATGCCGAGCACCACGAAATTGTCGTAATGCGCTCTCACTTCCGCCGCCGTGTAGATGATGTCGCGCACGATCTCTTCCTGATTGTACGGAAGCTCCGCCCAACCCATCCAGCCTGTGCCGCGGTTTTTCTCGAAATACGCATAACTGTCCGCCGCTTTGCCAGTGACTGCCTGTATGTCCTTTTCGCTTATGCCTTTGTCGCCGATAGACGATTCCATCATATTGTTAAAGTCAAATTTGATTTGCATTTTATTTATGCCTCCAAAATGTTTTTCAAGTATTCAACCGACTCTTTCACTTCGTCGTACGAGTCGTAATTTTTTGCATATTGCTCAATCATAAGCGGACCGTCGTAGCCGACGTCTTTGAGCCTTGCAACAAGCTCTTTGAAAGGAAAATCGCCCTTGCCCACCATCTTTATTTCGCCGTCCTTGACATCGGAAAGATGCACGTTTGAAAGGTGAGAGCCCATCACGTTGATATATTCTCGCCAATCGAAGCCCGATTGCCACGCCTGTTTGATGTCAAGCACCGTGCCCACGTTGGGAGCAAAATCTCTTGCCTTGACGTAAAAATCGGGAGTGTTGAACACCGCCCAATGCACGTTTTCAAGGCACAGTTTCACGCCGTACTCGCTCGCGATTTCTTCGAGCATTTCAAGACGCTTCCCGACGAACACGGGGTCGAAATACGCGTTGCGTTTGAGCCTGCCTTGTCCGTGGAACGTGTAGGCTTTCGCGCCTATCGTGTTTGCGACGGTCAGGACTTTGCGATACATATTTTCCGCGTCGTTATAAGTGCGCGGCGCAAGATTGAAAAGTTGCGGCTCGAACTCGGTGTTGAGCGCGTGAACGGAATATACGTCAAGGTCGCCTTTACGCTCTTTGAGAAGGTCTCCGAACTCCTTTTCGTACTCGCAAAAAGTGGTGAGAAAAACTTCGCAAGTTTCTCCCCCACAACGTTGAATGACCGAGAACGCATTCTCGGTCAATTCTTTCAAAAAAAACGTGGCGGTTGATATTCCGACTTTCATTTATTCTTCGTCGTCGGGCGTTTCGACAACTCCGCCCTTCTTATCCTTTTCCCAAATGTCTTTTTGTTTTCTCACCTGTCCCAAAAGTCTCGGGATGACTTCGTCGATATTGTCGAAGGGAGACTCGCTTTGCGCGCTTGCGCGATAGGTGATGCCTTTTGCGGTGACGACCATGTCCGTCGTGTAATCGCCGTTTTCGTAGGTTACGGTGAATTTGACTTCCGCGTCGTCGTCAAAACGTCTGTCGAGTTTTGCGCATTTCTTTTCGGTGATCGCTTTGAGTGAATCACTTGGATTGTAGTTCTTGCCAAAAATTTCGATTCTCATAAAGTAACCTCCTAAGTTTCTTTATTAGTTGTATTATAACAAGTTTTATCTAAATATTCAATAGCAAACGAGCATTTTTTCGCGCCTTAAAATTCTATTTTCGACAAAATTTTCGGAATTTATCGTTC
>CAVKIG010000090.1:0-4727 GCA_963656415.1 bacterium
ATTTTCGGCGCGGTTAGCAGAACAAAAGCCTAATGCGGCTCTCGGCGTTGCTTGCTTGCAAGCGATGCCGTTGCCGCAATGACGGCTTTTGTTTATAAGTCGTCAACGTCCTGTACGGGTTCTTCGCCGTCGGGGACGGTGGGGTAGCCGTGGTGTGCCGGCGTGCCGGTATAACTGCCGTTCGGATCGTAAAGGGAGCGCAGATTTTCGTGTTTTGAAAGGTTGCTGTGGCTGAGTGCCGCGCGCGCTTTTCGTTGTTTTCTTATCTTCATAATTTTTTCTCCTTGTGTGCTTTGTCGGTGTACGTATTGTGTGCAAATCTTAATAATTTATTAATTTTATAAATATTTTATAAAACCATAGAAAACCGTACAATTATATGATAAAATACAAACTGCAATATAATTGCGTTTAAATATCGGACGAATGAACGGTAAAACGCGCAAAATACAAAAAAACAAAAACAAAACGGCAGGACAAAAACATGAAAAACGGCGGTATCGACAAAAGAGTTGTAAAGACCAAAAACGCAATTTTCGAAGCGTTCAAACAACTCGTGCAGCAAAAGGATATGGCGGACATTTCCATAAGCGAACTCACTCAAAAAGCCAACATCACAAGAAGCACGTTTTATATGTACTACGACACGGTCGGCGACGTTCGCGCAGACATCGAGAACGAAATCGTTGCCCGTATCGACAAAATCATGAGCGAAGCGGATCTTCTCAACAGCATGAAAGACCCGTATCCGCTTTTCAGTGCGCTTGCAAGAGAGATCACCGAACAAGATCGTGACAATCGCTACATACTTTCAAGCAACAATTCCGGACAACTTCTCGACAAAATCAGCGATAGATTCGTCACGGCATACGTACACTTCATCACCGAAGCAAACGACGGCACCGACATCGGCAAGGCAAGATACATTGCCGCGTTCATCGTCGCGGGCATGACGGAATGTTTCAAAATCTGGTTCAACCACAAGAGCAGTATAACTCTTGAAGAGTTGTGCAAAAACATTGCGGCGGTCGTAAGTCGCGGACTTGCGTGGCTTCAATCCACGAAAGCGGAAAGAGAAAACGAAAACAAAGACAACGAATAATTTCGGCATATAAAAACGGGGATGGATTTTTCGGCGAAGCGGTTTGTTTTGCCGTGTAAAAGCAGAGATTGAAAACTCGGCGCAAGTGCGCCGTACGCATTAAAACAGACGGCATAAAAGGGGTGCGTTATGCTTCAACTTAAAGACATCGTAAAAGATTATCCGACTGCAACCACGACGGTGCACGCATTGCGCAAAGTTTCGCTCAATTTCAGGGAGAGTGAATTTGTCGCAATTCTCGGTCCGAGCGGCTGCGGAAAAACCACCATGCTCAACATAATCGGCGGACTTGACCGTTACACGAGCGGCGATCTCGTCATCGGCGGAGTGTCCACTGCGGAATTTGACGACGAACACTGGGACGCATACAGAAATGCGACGATAGGGTTCGTCTTTCAGTCGTACAACCTTATTCCGCATCTGACCGTTCTTGAAAACGTCGAACTTGCGCTGAAACTTGTCGGCGAAAAGAAAAAGACTCGCAGGGCAAAAGCGGTGGCGGCTCTTCACAGAGTCAATATGCACGAGGAAATCAACAAGCGTCCCAATCAGCTTTCGGGCGGACAGATGCAGCGCGTCGCTATTGCACGTGCAATCGTAAACGACCCCAAAATCATTCTGGCAGACGAACCCACGGGTGCGCTTGACAGTGAATTGAGCGTGCAGGTTATGGATATCTTGCAAGAGATTTCCAAGACTCGCCTTGTCATCATGGTCACGCACAACGCGGAACTTGCGTATCAATATTGCTCCCGTATTTGCAAATTCAAGGACGGAGAACTCATCGAAGATACAAATCCGTTCAATCCCGAAGAAGAGAAAAAGGCGCTTCCGTCAAGTGAAGAAACTGCGGCCGCAGAAGACGGCAAAACCGTTGAAAGCATAGAAGAATTTATCGTCGACGAAGACAAAAAAGCGCAAGCCGACTTGACGGAAATCGTCACAACCGACGTTTTACCTTCACAAAGCGAAGAGATAAACGTTCAAAGTGTGCAAGACGAGACGCAAGAGCCCAAGAAGAAAAAGAAAGTTTCCAACCACAAGCGCAAAGTCGCGATGAAGAGAATAGGCGGCGATACAAAGGAACTTTTCGACAAACTCGGGCTCAACAGCCTGTCCAAGAAGAAAAAGCGCAAGGACAAGGCGTTCAAACCAACGTCCATGAGCGCGGGTATGGCGTTTGGGCTCAGTCTTCGCAACCTTATCTCGAAGAAACGTCGTACGTTCCTGACCGCATTTGCGGGGTCTATCGGCATAATAGGTCTTGCACTCGTTCTTTCCATATCAAACGGCTTCAATATTTACGTTGACAAAATGCAAACCGAAATGCTTGCAGGCGTTCCGCTCGGCATATATCAATACAACATCAAGGATTCGGCCGTTATGGACCTTATGCTCAATTTCACCAAAGAGCAAGACCCGGCGGCGTATCCCGACACCGACAAAATCGGCATAAATCAGGGCGGAGACAGCAGTTCGCTCGGGTTTATAACGAAATTTATCGACGTGTTCCTTGACGGTGTGACCAAAAACGATTTGAGCGAAGAATTCACGGCGTATATGAAGAATATGCCCAAAGAAGACTACGACGCTATGAGCGTTTCGTACGGTCTTCGCTACAATCTAGTGCGCAAGAGTTACGACGCAAACGGAGACGTCAAATATCTCGACGTGTCGCAAAATCCCGAACCGACCAGCGCAATGGGTATAGCCACGACGGTTTTCGGTGAGAACGGATTGCAATCCAAATTCTGGCAGACGCTCGTGGGCGACGAGCAAACCATGCTCAAAGAATACGACCTTATCGGTGAAAACAGTCGCTATCCGCAAAACAAAAACGAAATTTTGCTTTGTGTCAACGACGACAACTCGATAAACAAATCTTTGCTCACGACGTTCGGCATCGAACTCTACAAAAAGGATGCGGACGGCAATCTCGTGCTCGGTGAAAACGGCAAACCCGTCGAACTCACAGCCGACGAGATAACTTCCGATTATTTCATCGGACAAACGTTCAAACTCATCGACAACGACGACTATTACAAGTATAACGACGAAGACGGTTACTATGAGAATCTCGACTTCAATTCGAGCAATCTCACTTGGGGATATTCTTCTTCTGCGCAAGGCGATTTGCAAAGCCTTTACGACGGAGCGGAGAACGAACTCAAAATCGTCGGCGTAATTCGCCAGAAAGAGAAGAGTATGCGTTCCTACGTCAACTCCGCGCTTTGTTTTACGCCCGAACTTGCCGAATGGGCACTCGAAAAAGCGTACAACAGTCAGGTTGCGGCGTTCCAGAGACAACCCGAATATATGGACAACATGATAACCGTGTTCGACGAACTTCTCGATGAAGTGGAAATCACCGAAAACAAAGGTTTTGCAAGTCTCGTTTCGGGCGCAGTGTTGAAATTCTCATATTTCTGCAAGGCAATCGGTGCGTCCAAGGCGTCAAGTTATATCACCGTGTATCCTTCAAACGTAACACAAAAACAAGCCGCAGGAGAATATATCAACGCATATAAAAATGCAAAAGGGGAGCAAAACGGATATTTCGACGTCTCGGCAATGTTCCTTTACAACATCAATGCGATTCTCAATCTCGTATCCGCAATGCTCATTGCGGTTGCCGCAATCTCGCTTGTCGTTTCCACCGTCATGATAGGCGTCATCACGTCAAACTCCGTCATAGAGCGTACTCGCGAAATCGGTATTCTCCGCGCACTCGGTGCGCGAAAGCGCGATATTCGCAACGTTTTCCTTGCCGAGACTTCGCTCATCGGTCTTGCCAGCGGCGTCATCGGCATTGTCCTGACCTACATCCTTTGCCCGCTTATATCGCTCATCATCAAAGCGGCCAGCGGCATCGGCTCGCTCCTGCATTTTCATCCCTTGCACGCTCTCATACTCGTCGTTCTATCCCTTGCTCTCACCGTCATTTCCGGTATTTTGCCGGCAATCGGAGCGTCAAGGAAGAATGTTGTCGATGCTCTCCGCGTCGACTAAAACCGCGCTAAATAGCGAACAACTTCGTCAGAGCCACGCTCCCGTCAACTCACGTACGTCTAGTACGCTAGGGTTGCCGTTAGCGTGGCTCTTTCTTGTTCTTCATCTATTTATCGCGGTTTTACAAACGACACAATTTCGGAGCGTACTTAGCCCTTTCAAAGCGCACTTATACACGCACTCTGTTTATTAGGAGCGTACATATAAATGTTATGAGCGACTTCGAAGACGGAACACGAGCCGCCGACCGCGAGATTGATGAGCGGTCTTATGCCGAGCACTTATTCAAGGTGTGCTTATTCACGGAATGTGCTTGTTCGGAGTGAGCGTTCGCAAGGCGAACGCCGAAATAAGCGCCGAGCTTGCGTCACACACAAGCCCGTTTTGCAACGATTACAACAAGTTGCAATCGTTTGCCTTTTGGTCTTTGTGTTCCTTTTTTCCACACGCCAAAAACTGCGCTTTCATCTTTCTTACTCACGCACAAGTTCGCTTGTTTTTGACGTGCGGGAGCCCTTGTGTGTGAAGTACGAGCGACTGCGCCGTGTTGTTGGCTACTGCCTGGCGCACAAAGCGTGGTGGCATAATAAGGGGACGATACTTTTCTATGCGAGTG
>CAVKIG010000091.1:0-4704 GCA_963656415.1 bacterium
GCTACGCAGTCGCCGTGGGTTCCCTTTTAAGGGGGAACGGCGATAGGGGAAACAGATGACGAAGGGGGAAATTGCGTTTAATATAAATATTTTTTCAACTTTGCCGGAATGGCGGAATAGGCAGACGAATGAACGATGTTCATCCCGGCGTCCGCGCAAAGACCGCCACGCATATATTGCGAACGGACAACAGTTTAATATGCCGGAATGGCGGAATAGGCAGACGCAAGGGACTTAAAATCCCTCGATGGAAACATCGTATCGGTTCGACCCCGATTTTCGGCACCAAAACACTTTCACGCAACATGCGGAGAGTGTTTTTTTGTTTTTGCCAAATAATAATTGCGGTTTTTTGTTTTCAATCATTCGCTTTTTCAGAAAACAGGTGAAAAACGCGCCACATAACAATGCGTACTGCTCGAAATCATACATTTTGTTGTAATATCTGGACTTTTGAGCGCAAACCTATTGCCAAAACCCTTTTCGTATGATAAAATTATTCAGTATTAGAATCTTATATGCGTGCGCTACGTGCACGTGCGCGCATTACTGGTGGGAAAATGAACACTACTGCATACGCAAAAAGGACGTTATACAAGCCGATTGACTTCTTCTTCCGCGGCGTAGTCGATTACGCAACGAAGAATAAGAAGGTCGTTTTCGTTGACGCGTTCCAAGTGCTCAACGACAGATATTTGGGCAGAATGAGCGTATGCAATTATTTTTATATTGCGGAAAATTCTGTCCGTATAAACGAACTCAATATCATCGCGCTCGAAGAACTTCGCAATTACGATCTCGTTATGCGCGAGAATTTCCTTATCCCCGACAACATCGTTTATTGCATGCCGATATCCGTTCGCTTTTTGGACAACGACAAGGATTTCGACGTTTTGATGCAGACGCTCAAAGATTGCGGATACAAAAAGACGAATCTCGTAATTTCGTTTTTCGTCAGCACTCTCACGAAACTTGACGAATCGGGCATTGCGAGATACAACCGTTTGCGCAAGGCGGGATACAAGATTTGCGCGTCGGCTTTCGGTGAAGAATACAATTCTCTCGACGTATTCGCGCAGTTCAATTTCGATTATCTCAGATGCGAGTCGGCGTATTTCGACGCAAGCGACAAGAAAAAAAGAGTGCTTGCAATGCTTGTGAATTATTGCAAGGCAAACAAGGTCGGTTTCGTCATGGAAGGTGTTGACACGCCCGGACAACTTGCGAGATTCAAGCGCGACGGCGTGAAACTCATGACGGGCAGAGCGGTGTCCAAGCTCTCTCGTTGGGTAACAAACGAATTCCTTGGTTTGAAAGACCCGACGGGCAAGGCGAAAGAAGAGTATCTCAAAAAACTTCAAAAGGTGCTCGATTCCCAAAAGAAAGCCGAAGACGCCGAACTCGAAGATTTGCGCAAAGCGGCAATCGAACGAGCGCGAGCAAACGACGGCGAAAAGATTATGCCGTCCGCTCCGAGACCGGAACTTGCGAAATCTCCGTATCAGGTGCGACTCGAACAGCAGAAACTCAACGCGAAAAAAGCCACGGAGCAAAGACTCGAAGCGCAGGCGAAACTCGTTGAGCAAAGGCCCGAAGACGACGATCGCGAGAAGAAACTCATCACGGAAATGTCCCGTATGCGCTATGAAGGAGACGTGCAAAGCGCGCTTGCATTGTCGTTTGCGTCTCAGAAGAAGAGCGAACTCGGCATAGACCGCACGATTGAACAAACTCCCGATATAGAAGGAAAGAAAACCGCAAAAGAGACGGAAGTCGAAAAACCCGTCGAAGAAGTGGTGAGCCAGGACGAAAACAGCGTTGCCGCACCCGTTCGTCCGAATGCTCCGACTCTCACCCTGAAACCGAAGAAGCAGAAAAAAATCAAAGCCGAATTCGACAAGGAAGAGAAGTTGCTCGGCGAATACAAGTCGGACAGTATGTTCGGAGACTTGGGCATGGGCACGGGCATGAAAGGTTTCGGCGTGACTATGCACGTCAAGCCCAAAAACGAAGACGAGCCCGAACTTGTTGGAAGTTACAACGACAAGAGTCAGTGGGTTGACGAAGACGGAAACGTTTTCAACGGCTACTTCGACGTGGACGGCAACTGGGTTGAATACGAGCAATTCGACGTCGAAGCGGAAGGCCATTACAACGAGAACGCTCAATGGGTGGACAAAGACGGCAACGTCTATGACGGCTACTTTGACGAGCAGGGCAGATGGATAGACTACACCTACACCGACCAAAACGGCGAGATTGTGGACAACGGCTATTTTGACGACAAGATAGGCAAATGGGTGCCGTACGGGTATTTTGCGGGAGATGGCACATATCACAAAATCGGCGCATAGGCAACGACAACGCGCAAGTGATAATTAATAATGAATAATGAATAATTAATAATTGCGGAAGGCGGAGCCTTATCCGAAAGCCTGTGCGGGCGCACTTATTAACTGAATGTGTAACTTCGAAGATGGAACACGAGCCGCAACGGCGGCGAGCAAATCGAACGCCGAGCTTGACGAAAAGTACGAGCGACTGCGCCATGTTGTTGCGTAGCCGGCGCACAAAGCGTGGTGGCATAATGAGTGTACGACACTTATCTATGCGAGTGCTGAGTGTTGTCCCCCCGCCACGCGGTCACCGTGGGTTCCCTTGCATGGGGGAACGGTGATAGGGAAAACACCTGAGGAAAGGGGAAAGTTGCATTTTATATGTAGCACGTGTCGCGGAAGACGGAGCCTTATACCAAAATACAAACAACCAACAAACAAATATAAGCATAGACGAAACATATGAGCGAAAACGAAGAGAAAAATTTGCAGACCGAGCAAGCGGTCAACGACGAGCAAGTCGGCGAGCAAGCCGCAGAGCAGCCCGTCGAAGACAAAAAGTCGAAGAAGTCTGCCAAATCGGGCAAATCCGCCCATGACGCGAAGAAGTCGCAATCCCAACTGAAAAAGGAATGGGAAGATTCTATCGTTGCGTCCAAAAAGGTGAAGCGAGAAGAAAGCCGTCGCAAACTCAAACGCGCGATGTTGATCTTGCTCGTGTTTTCGCTTATCGTGACTTCCGTCGTGTACGTGATGTTGCTTTTCATTCAGGAGAACAACGTTCGTATCACGGCAAGCAGCAACAATCGCGAGAAGTCGATATCCTTGTCGATAGACAACGAGTATTGGACGCCGTATCTCAACGCCAACGGCCCGGAGCACATGTGGGACGTGTCCTACAACAAGGTGTACGGCAGAGAGCCGTTGCACACGATCTCCGAGGTGAAGCAGATGTTGTCGGCGGACAAGGTGGAGCTTGGCGAGATGAATGGCGAGAAGTTTATCAGGTTCACGTTCATGTTGAAGAACACGGGCTCGGACAACACGAATATCGACTATGAGATGACGCTTGCCTACGACAAATTTGATCTGCAAAACGCCGTGCGCGTGATGTGGGGCGAGAGCTTCAAGAACGAGACTCTTGACGAAACTCGCAAGACGGACGTCACAGTGTATGCCGCATTGAGCAACAATCAGCGTCTCTACGGCACAAACGTGAACTATTGGAAGGTGGGTGACGTATACAACGGAGTCGCGCTCAAAGAAGGCGATGACAAGGTTGGTCAACGTCGCACCAAGGAAGACGGCTTTGTGGAATACGTTGCATATCCGCTCGGCTCGGACAATGCGAGTTTTGACCTTCTCAAATACGAGAACGACATGTACGCGGACAGCGACAGCTATGCGCAAGCGATAGAAGGGGGCTACTTTGCCACCACGCCGTACTATGACAAGGACTATGTGTTCAAGCGCAGCACCACGATGGACAAAGGCGACATCATGTATTGCTATGTGTGCATATGGCTTGAAGGCAGCGACTTTGACTGCATCGACGCGCGCCTTGGCGGATATTGCAAAATCGGCTTGAACTTCACGGCGTATTGATCCGAGTGGAAGATATGCGCCTGACGGCTGGATGTTTCGACAGGCTCAACATGACGATAAGGAGAATTTGAAATATACCTTGCCGTCTTGTCATCGCAAAGCGGAAAATTATTTTTCCTTGTCATCCTGTCATCGCAAAGCGACAATCATTTTTTTCCTTGTCATCCTGAGCGTAGTCGAAGGATCTAGCGGAGCGAAAACAGCCCATAGTTTGTCAAATCGCAGTTCAAACCGCGCAAATTGACAACAAATTTTAAAATTTGTTGTCAAAAGATTAAAAATCTTTGCGCAGGGGCGCACGAGCGCGAGCGTGTATGCGATAAATC
Organism: bacterium; assembly: GCA_963656415.1. GTDB lineage: Bacteria > Bacillota > Clostridia > Christensenellales > CAG-917 > CAG-475. The sequence goes on from CAVKIG010000091.1 coordinate 4,268, forward strand.
TATAAAATAGGTATATTTATTGTATAACGTGTATAAAACTTTGCAAACAATCAAAAAAGCACGTAACAAAATGTATAAAATTGCATAAAGTTGCGAAGAAAAAACATACAAAATGCCCCGTAATCATGCAAATCGTTGTGAAAACGGGGTGTTTGGTGACAAAAAACTACAAAATGTTAGAAATTTTTCATTTTGTATGTTGACAGAAATGCATAAAAGATTTATAATCTACGTATAAATGACTGTATCGCACGCTCACGCACGCAATGCGTGCGCACACGAGCAGTCAACGAACATTGAGAGTGGAGCAGTGCAGTGGCACAAACAGTCCGAGCAGCTTTTGGATTGTGAACGCGAATTTGAATGCGAAAAAGTCTGCGACTTTTTCGCGTAAAACCGCCCTTTTGCCACAATCGGAAAGCCTATTCGGGGCGCAC
>CAVKIG010000092.1:0-4678 GCA_963656415.1 bacterium
GTACCATGTTGGGGACAATCGAAAAATTAAAAATTTTTTCTATAATGTATTACACAAAAAATACGTTTATGGCACTTAGGCGTATGCTTGTCTTTGAACAAGTCGGCAAGGCTTTCACCCCACAAAACGTCGCTGCGCTCCGTTTTGCGGGGAACCCCGATGCGCCTCGCCGAGACAAGCATACGCCTTGTATAAAAACAAACCGCCTAAAAAGGCAAAATCGCAGCCGTGCGGAACGGGCCGTTCGCGCTAAACCGCTTGGCGAATCGGGCCCGTTTTTCTCGCACATCGGCAATGCGATTTTTTGTCCTCTTTTTCATAGGCGGATTTTTTCTTTTTTTATATCAACCGGCGAATTTTGCTTTTATCTTTTCGGCGTCGGAATTCCCGCTCGAGTATACCTTAATATGCGTTTTCCCATTCAAATTCACCCTCAACATTCACTTTTTTAACAAAAATTTCCCCTAAAGTTGGATTTTATGTACTCACGCTCAAAAACGATTCCGTGCTAACTTAAAACTGTTCATAACACACAAACGGCATTGCAGAGCCATTCTCGCTCCCAAGAGTTGTCCTGCAAAACCTCTCGAAAACCATTGAAACTAAACTTGCACCCATTTGTGCAAAACGTGTCGGCAATGATACGCTGTCAGTAGTTCATATCACAACAGGGTTCGGACGGTGTTCGGTCACGATTTCAAACTTGTCCAAATTGCGCACAACGATGTTCTTGTTTGTTTATTCGCTCACGTTTACGATGTGTATTGTTCACAACACGTAAAAGTGTAGCGAGTACGGATAAGTCTTGGCAAAGTACGGCTGAGTCTTGAAATTGGGCGGAATAGTCTAGAAAGATGACCAGTTTTGTCTGTGTACAACGCCAATTCAACTGTGTTATGAATAAAACCGCAAGGTCGAGAAAAAGAGGTGAAGCCTATGTAGCAACCAAGTCCGTGAAAGTCAAATCTTCGTCTTTACTTTCTTTTTCCGTCTTTGCAAAAAAATACTAAAAAGGAGGTAATGCCATTGAAGAGAAAACAAGTCCAACTCAAAGTAACAACCGTCGGCGAGCCGGATATCTGCAAATTGAGCGAGAGCGAACAAAAAGCGTTCTATGTTTCAATGCTCATGCGGATTTTGGATAAACGCCGTCAGCAACTGGAAGAGCTATCTTCCGTCAATGCGCAAAAAGATAATGCCGTTCCCCGAGTGTAAAGTCTATTCGGACGGCAGCCACTTTATCGCAATACCGCATACGACAAGACCTAAACGAAAAGCGAAATCGCTCGAAAACATAAGCGGAGGTAATACGGAAAATGTAGAAGAAATCAAAGCCGAAACGAAACAACCCCAAAGCCCCAAAACGTTGTTTGAAGAAGCATACAAAGAGAGCGCGAAACTGCCCAAAAAGCAGCGCAAAAAATTTATACAAAATCAATTAGAACCGTATTTTGAAAACCCTCAATCCGCACAAGATTTTGTAGATGTCAACATAGAGCGAAAAAGGACAAATTCCATAGCCAGAAAAGTAAGGCTTATGCGCAAAGTGAACCTGCAAGAATGGAACTATTTTTGCACCTTCACATACGATTCTACTTTGCATACGGAAGAAACCTTTCGCAAGAAATTAAGCAATTGTTTCAAGCATTTATCATCTCGTAAAGGTTGGAAGTATATAGGCGTTTGGGAGCGTTCGCCAACAAAACAACGCTTGCACTTTCACGGCATATTTTACATACCCGAAACCGGTATGATCGGCACACTCGAAGAAGTAAGAGATTTCAGCACCAAAACGCACAAAATGCAGTTTAGTTATATAAACTCGCACTTTAAGTCTTTGTTTGGTAGAAACGACTTCAAACCGCTATGCACAAAACAAGACATATATTTGTCCATCGGATACATCGTGAAATACCTTGAAAAGTCCAGCGAAAAGTTGGTATATTCACGCGGATTACCGACGTATTTCAAGTCCGATATTATGGACGACGACGTTGCGTGCAGGATAGGAATTGAAGACAGAAAACTACTTCTATTCGACAATTTCACTTGCGTTGCGGACGGTGAAATTATAGGCGAAGTGAGTCCGCAAACAATAAGTCAAATGCCAAAGGCAAACTGACGATTTCTTATCGTCTTTCGCGATGGGAGCGTAAACGAAAACTGCGGTTTGTCAAGGGTAAAATATATGCTTTTCAGCCCCCTTGACAAACCTATAAAACCACTATGTTTTAGACACTATCGTTTCCGTTTATTTTCGTTCCCGTCGCAAGACGAAATTACCACAAAAAAAAGGAGAAAGATAACATGGAAACAAACATAAAAAAAGTATTTATAGCAGCCCCCGATGATTTCGAGAAATGCTATATCTTTGCGCCGTCTATCGGCAAAAAGAAAAACATAGGTGGCAAAACCTATAACATCACAAGATATTTTAATGGCAATCGTGATTTTGAAACGTCCATGAAAGAACTTGCCACAAAGCAAGTATGCGAAACAGCGAGGTAAATAATATGAAACAGAAAAAATATATCGCTGGATTATATTTCAGACTTTCCCAAGAGGATGAACGGCAAGGAGAATCGGCATCCATTGACAATCAGAGAACAATGCTGCGCAAATATGCAGAAGAACATGGCTTTGAAATTCACGACGAATATATCGACGACGGTATATCGGGAACAACATTTCAACGGCCGGGAGTGCAACGCCTTTTAGACGACGCAAAAACGGGAGTCATTAACACTATCATCGTAAAAGACCTATCGCGATTTGGAAGAAACTATATTGAAGTCGGGCAATACATAGATTATGTATTCCCGGCATTCGGTATTCGCTTTATCGCCATCCAAGATAACGTCGATACGGAAAACCGTGACAGCGGTTCAATGGAAATGATGCCGATTATGAACGTTTTTAACGAATGGCATGCCGCAAATACGAGCAAGAAAATACGTGCGGTAAGACGAGCGAATGCAAAAGAAGGTATATACACGGCAAAGAAGGCATCTTATGGATATAAAATGGGAATGGATAAGAAACGTACGCCTGTTATTGACGAAGAAACCGCCCCGATTGTAAGAAGGATATTCGAAATGTATGCTTCGGGATTAAGTCCAAACAAAATATCAGAAGTCTTGAATTTAGAAGGTATACCTTCGCCGGCAACCTACGCTTACACCAATAATGGACAAAAATCTAAACCAGGTACGATGGGATTATGGGCCTCTGTAACAATAAGAGACATGCTTGACAAAATCATATACATCGGGCATATGCCACAACTGTGTTGGACTTCTATCTCTTATAAAAATCACAAAAAATACAAGAAAGATGAAAATGAGTGGTCGATTGTTTATAATAATCACGAGCCGATTATTTCACAAGAACTTTGGGATAGGGGTCAAGAGCGCAAAAAGTCTGTCTCTAAGGGAAGAAAGACAAAAATGGGTTTTACTCATCCATTGTCGGGCTTTTTGTTCTGTGCCGATTGCGGTGGAAAAATGAAATTATGTACATCAATTGGACCAGACTCAAAGCGTCGATATTACTTTAATTGCGGGCACCATTTACGTTATGGAAAAGCATATTGTTTTTCACATCATATTTCGGCAAGCGTCTTGGAAGAAATAGTTCTCGACGATATACGGACAATGGCAAATCGAATTGTTCTAGATGAAAAGGCTATTCGAGAAGAATTTGTTCGTCGCAACGCCGAACTTGCAGATGTGACAATAAAGAAAAACCGAAAGGATTTGCAGATTAAACAAAAGCGTGCGGAAGAACTGACCAGGCTCATTCAAACCGCATACGAAGACAAAGTAAAAGGGAAAATCCCCGAGGATATATGTATTGGTTTTATCGAGAAATACTCGACGGAGCAAAAAACGATTGCCACAGAAATTGAAGATATTCAAAAGCAACTTGTAGCAACGGAAACCACTCGAAATTCAGCCGATGATTTTATCCGTGATATAAAGAAGTATCTCGATGCGCCCGAGCTTACTCGTGAAATGTGCTATGAACTTATCGATAGAATTATTGTTGGCGGCTCTCAAAACGTAACCGGAAAGGAATGCGAAATTGAGATTGTATACAAAATCGACATCGTTTCCGTCTTACGTCACAAAATCAATAAATGACATATTTAGCAAACATACTATAAATAACGATAAAGTGTATGAAAACTCGCAGTTCATACACTTTTTTTGTGCCTAAATATTTCTCTTTTAGTTACGTCCATAAAATTATGTTACACCACTCGTTCGCAAGTGCAAAGAATAACACGCACTTGCTCACTTGTACAACCGCCAAGCTCGGCGCTTATCTCGGCGTTCGCCTTGCGAACGCTCACTCCGAATAAGCACATTCCGTTTATAAGTACGCTCTGAATGAGCAAAGTGCGTGTATAAGTGCCCCTTGAATGAGTGTACATTAAAAGACCGCTCCACAAGCTCGCGGTCGGCGGTTTTGTCACGTTTTTGAATAAGCACATTCCGTTAATAAGTACGCTCCGAATAGGCAGAGTGCGTGTGTAAGTGCCGCACTGTATGCTTTTTAACAAATCTTACATCACATTTCAAAATCAACAATTCCGTTGAGAGTTTAAAAAAATATTGCTATATTTATTATAATATGCTATTATTTTAGAAACAATAAGGAGACGGTTATGCTCAAT
>CAVKIG010000093.1:0-4498 GCA_963656415.1 bacterium
GATTTAAGGTTTTCATCCGAGTTTGAGCATATCTCGTTTCAGGTTTTCGACAATCTTCTTTTCAAGTCTCGAAATATAAGATTGCGATATTCCCATCATGTCGGCAATTTCCTTTTGCGTCATCTCTTCCTTGCCGTAAAGTCCGAAGCGCAATTCGAGAATCTGCCTTTCTCTTTCCGGGAGTTTGTCAAACGTATCTTTGAGAATTTTTCTCTCGTCCGACGCTTCAACTTTGTCGTACACGGCGTCGGGGTCAGTTCCCAAAACGTCGCTTAGAAGAAGCGTATTCCCTTCGAAATCCACGTTGAGCGGCTCGTCAAGAGACACTTCCGAGCGAGTTTTTCCCGTTTTTCTCAAATGCATGAGTATTTCGTTTTCAATGCAACGCGAAGCGAACGTGGCAAGTTTTATGTTCTTGTCCGGGTTGTAACTTCCGACCGCCTTGATAAGTCCTATCGTGCCGATTGAAACCAAATCGTCCATATCCACACCGGTGTTGTCGAAACGCTTTGCTATGTACACTACAAGCCTCAAATTGTGCTCGATGAGTTGAAGCCGCGCTTCTTCGTCGCCAGCAAGAAACTTCTTCACCGTTGCGGTTTCTTCTTCGGGCGTGAACGGTGACGGCAAACTTCCCGTCTGGGATATGTAGCCGACTTCGCTCGGAGATTTGATTCCGAGCAACACGAGCAAACGCTCAAACAGTTCTCTCAATTTTCCTTTCATATATAATCTCCAAAATTTTCCTTTTTATGTATCGGCCGTAAATTTTCGATGAACGGCGGTCGAATTTTGTCATAACATCTGGTTAGAACATCGAATTTTGCAAAATTAAGTCGCAATTATCAAACTCTTTTCTCGACAGCGCGCCCATGCACGACATCTTCTTTCCGTCAACTTCGAAGTTGCTTAAAAGAGTTATCGGCATATCGCACTCGCCGCTCACGGTCGTGACGTGCAAAAAACCTTCTATGTCCGTTTTGCCAAGTTCTTTTTCCGCTTTTGCCGACAATATGACGACGGGAAGTCCGCTCACGTTGTCAACGAGAGTGTTTCCGCTATCGCACAAGCCCGTAAGAGCGATTTTGCGCCCGTCTACGCTTATATTCGCAATCGTGAGCGCGGAAGCGTCTGACGAGTGTTTTCGGCGCAATACGCGCGCGCATATAAGCATTATTGCAATTCCGCACGCAACGAGTCCGAACGCCGCATAAGTTTTCACGTCTACTCCGAGCAAATACGACATTCCGAACGTAATTCCGCCGACGACGTAAGTCGCAATCACGAATACGAAGAGAGATTTGGCATATTCCTTAACACCGAGTATCTTAAATTTCAAATTTGCCCTTTGCGATTTTGACGAAACCGAGTTGTCCACATCGCTTTTACACTTCACTTCGTTTTTAGTCTTACGGAAATTTGTGAATTTTTTCTTCGATTGCGAGTAAGTATCGAAAATCGCCGTCATAATCGGAGCAAGGCAAACCTTTATCACAATTTGTATTCCTTGCGAAGCAATCGGATAAAACGTGGCGACTGCCGCACCTATAATCACTGCAACTATCGTGCGGATTTTACAGACTTTCCGTCGTCTCAAAATCTGCGTCGCGACTATCAGCAAAAAATCTATTGCTAGATTGTTGAAAATGACAAGTTCCACGTATACGCTCATATCATGCCCTTTTACGGAAATGATAACACCGCACACTCGAAAAAATTTTCTTTTCTTGTCGCTCTAAACGTAAAAAAATCCCCGCGAAATTGCGGGGATTTTTGAATCATACGTTGTCGTTATTTCGTTTTCACTTAAAAAATTAAAAAGAATTTTAACCGTTTAGATAACCGAAAACTACAATTTTTCAATCAGTCTCTATCCTTTTTGAGTCTTCTCAAAAAAGCGGGAACTTGTCTTGACGGCACTTCCACTCTGGAAGATTGAACGCTTTCTTGTTGCACGGGTTGAGCAATCGGTTGAACGGGTTGAACGGGCTGAACCGGTGCGGGTTGCACGACGGGTTGTGCAGATTCGACCGGTGCTTGTCTCATTTGATTGAAGATGGGACGATTTGCAAAGATGTCTTCTTTGTAAACGGGTGCTTCGGCGGGTTCTTCGACTTCTTCAACGCTTGCAGCCGCTTGTTCTTGTGCCGCTTGCGCAAACGTGGAAGACAAGGAGCGTGCCGGTTGCGGAGCACTGCTTCTTGCAGGAACTTCGTTTCTGTCCACAAATCCGGTTGCGATGATGGTGATTTCGATGTCTTTTTTGTCGGGTACGAACGCCGTGCCGAGAATGATGTTTGCGCTCGGATCGACGACTTGTTTGACGATGTCGCACGCTTCGGTGACTTCGCCGAGAAGCATATCTTCACCGCCTGTGATGTTGACGATTATGCCGGTTGCGCCTTCGATGTCTGTTTCGAGAAGCGGACTGAACACTGCGCCGCGCACTGCTTCGATAACTCTCTTTTCGCCTTTGCCGTAGCCGATACCCATGTGGGCGAGACCTTTGTTGGAAAGAATGGTGCGAACGTCCGCAAAGTCAAGGTTGATAAGTTCGGGGTTTGCGATGACGTCGCTCACGCCCTGTACGCCCTGACGGAGAACGTCGTCGGCAATTTCAAACGCGCGCTTGAAGGAAATGTTCTTGTCAAGCACTTCGATGAGTTTCTGGTTGGGGATAACGAGAAGAGTATCTACGAAGTTTTTGAGATTCTTGATGCCTTCTTCCGCATTCTTCATGCGTTGTGCACCTTCGAAGTTGAACGGTTTCGTGACGACTGCAACGGTGAGAATACCCATAGATTTTGCGATTTCCGCAATGACCGGAGCAGCACCCGTACCCGTTCCGCCACCCATACCTGCGGTGATGAAAAGAAGGTCGATGTCTTTGAGAGCCGCTTTGATGCGTTCGCGAGATTCTTCGGCTGCCTTTCTGCCGACTTCTGGGTCTGAACCTGCGCCGAGACCGCCGGTCATATTTGCACCGAGTTGAATCTTGCAATGCGGTGCAACGAGAGACATATTGAGCGCTTGCATATCCGTGTTCATGACGACGAAACTTGCACTCTTGACGCCTGCGCGAATCATGTTGTTGACGGCGTTGTTTCCGCCACCGCCCACGCCTACGACGACGATGTTTGCCTTGCCCGGTTTCTTTTGGGAAACGGGTTGATATTCTTCGTGCTCTTCTTCAACCGCGGGGACTTCTTCCTCTACGGTTTCTTCTTCCTGCACCTGTTCGTCGACTTCGTTTTGAGACTCATCGCTCGGAGTCCAGCCGAATTTTTCAAAATCTATCATTTTTTACCTCCGTTGAATAACTTTTTTATAAACGCTCCGAAATCGAATCTCGAGAGATTGTCCGCCATAACCAGCAAAGACGCTTTGGAGCAGTCTTCGGGTTTTGCAAATCCCGGAAGTTTCGGAGTGATGATTTCAATGTTTTTGCCGAGTTGTTCGCTCAAATACTTGGTTGCGCCGCGCATAGTCGCGATGCCTTCGCCCGTGATGTAGACGGGCATATACGACGGAGCGTCGTCTTCGATGTCTTTGAAAATGCCCGCAAGCACTTCAACGAACACGTCAAGTCTGCTCTTTGCGATTTCGCACGCGTCTAATGCGTATACGATGTTTTCACCGTCGCTGACGAGCACTGCTTCGTCGCTGTAATTGAGATTGAGATCCACAAGACGTTTTGCTTCTTCCGCCATATCGAACGGCACTTCGAGCGCTTCGAAAATGTCCGCACAGATATGCGCGCCGCCCATCGAGAAGGATTTCATATCCAGAATGCCTTCGCCTTTCGCTATGCAAACCGAAGACGAGAGATAGCCTGCGTCGATGAGCATATAAACGTTGTCGCGTTGTTCTTTTTCAAGAAGAGCCATGCATTCTGCCCAGCAAGTCGCAACGTACTTCACGTCGGTGAATCCGAGCGAACTTGCGACTTCGTCGAACATATCGACGAAAGACTTTTCGCAAAGCATATACGACACGCAAGCGTCGACTTTCTGCGCTTCCATATCGCGCACGTCGTTGTATATTTTGTCTTCGTCGTCAAGCGAATAATATATCGCGCTCGTGTTGATGGTCAGATATTTGTTTGAATCGAAATCGTCGCCCTTTTTGAGAAGATACGCAATATCGTCGTCGATGACTCTGCGTCTTCTGTCAAGACGGATGCTCACTTCTTTCGTGACGACCGCAACGAACTCCGCAGGCACTCCGATAAACAGTTTCTTCGTGCGGGAATCCGATTCCTTCATTGACTCTATAAGCACGGATTTTGCAAGTTCGACGGTTTCTTTTGCGTCAAACCATTCTCCGTTTTCATACCCTTGATGTTGCTTTTCCGCCATTGCCTTAATGCCGAAAACGCTCTGCGCCCTTTTCGCTCCCACGATAGCGGTCACGAGACGAGAGTTTACGTCAAGCACGGCAATGTCCTTGGTGAACAGCGACCCCATTTCTTTCTCTCCGACAAAACGCGCACTCGCGC
>CAVKIG010000094.1:0-4494 GCA_963656415.1 bacterium
TCTCGGCGTTCGCCTTGCGAACGCTCACTCCGAATAAGCACATTCCGTTTATAAGAACACTTCGAATAGGCAGAATGCGTGAATAAGTGCCCCTTGAATGAGTGCACATTAAAAGACCGCTCCACAGGATCGCGGTCGTCGGTTTTGTCACGTCTTCGAAGTTGCACAGTCCGTTTATAAGTACGCCCGAACATGCTTTTGTTTCGGGCGCAACCGAAAAACTTTGTCATTCTGAGCATAGTCGAAGAATCTCGTGGAAACGAAACGACAAACTTTTTTTGCGCCCGTGCCACAATTATTCATTATTAATTATTCATTATTCATTAAAAACGCCCCCTTTATCTTACGTTTTTCGCAAGATAAAGGGGCGTTTCTGTCATTTTTCACTTTTTATAAACGCTGTTCCCTTTTGCGTCTATTGCCACTATGCAAGGAAAATTCTTCACTTCAAAAGCGCATATCGCTTCCGTCCCCAAGTCGTCGTAGGCAAGCACTTTTGCGCTTTCAATCGCCTTTGCGCACAGTGCGCCTGCTCCGCCTATTGCCGCAAAATACACTGCTCCGTTTCTTGCGATTGCATCGTAAACCTGCTCGTTTCTGTCGCCTTTTCCTATGGTTGCAATGACGCCTTCGTCATACAAAATCGGTGCGAATTTGTCCATTCTCATAGACGTCGTAGGACCTGCCGAAATCACTTTTCCGTCCTTTCTGCACGGACCGACGTAATACACGATTTGCCCTTTCAAATCGACGGGGAGCGGTTCGCCCTTTGCTATTGCGTCGCACAGCCTTTTATGCGCCGCGTCACGTGCGGTGAGTATCGTCCCCGAAAGGTACACTCTGTCGCCTGCTTCGAGTTTTGCCGCGTCTTCTTTCGACACGGGAGTTTCGAGATACACCGTTTTCATCAAAGCACCGCCTTTGCGATTCTGTTCGCGTTGCATTGTATATTCACTGCGACAGGCAACGCCGCAATATGCGTCGGGCATTTGCCTATATTGACGGCAAGCGCGGTATTTTCGCCGCCGAAGCCTTGTGCGCCTATGCCAAGTGCGTTGATACTCTCAAGCAATTCTCTCTCCATATTTGCAAGAGTTTCGTCATTGCTATGTTCCCCGACTTCTCTGAGCAACTGCTCTTTTGCAAGTTCCATTGCCTTTTCGGCAGTGCCGCCAATGCCAACGCCCACCACAATCGGCGGACAAGGATTTGCGCCCGCATCCTTGACGGCTTGCACCACGGCATTCTTCACGCCTTCAACGCCGTCCGACGGTTTGAGCATGAAAAGCCTTGACATGTTCTCGCTTCCGAAGCCTTTTGGCAAAAACGTGATTTCCAACTTATCGCCGAGCACGAGCGAAATATGCACGATTGCAGGCGTATTGTCTTTCGTGTTCACTCTCGTTATCGGGTCTAGCACGCTCGCACGATAGCCGTGTTCTTTGTAGCCTTTGCGCACGCCGTCGTCGATAGCGTCCGTCAAAAGTCCGCCTTCGATATGCACGTCCTGTCCGAGTTTTACGAAAAACACGGACATACCCGTATCCTGACAGACGGGCAAGTCCTGCTCGCGTGCCGTTTTTGCGTTTTCAATCAGCGTTTCGAGAGCAAAACGCGCGTTGGGATTTTTCTCGTTTTCAAGCGCGCGTTGCAAAGCCTTTTCGCATGACGGTGCGATTTGAGAACACGCGCCCGTAAGGTCTGCAACGGTCTTGACGATTTGTGCGTAATTTACAGTTTTCATATTTTTATTCTACCTTAACTTTTTTGCGCGTGCAACCTTTTCATCAAAACTCGCTTTTTTCTTGCGTGGCACGGCGAATTGTTGTACACTGTCCGTATAAGAAATCACAAAAAGGCTGGTTTTTATGGATTACAAAAAAGCGTCGCTCGAAAAACACTTCGAGTGGAAAGGAAAACTCGAAGTCGTATCCCGCGCAAAAGTGGAAAACAAACAGGACTTGTCTCTTGCATACACCCCGGGCGTTGCCGCTCCCTGCCTTGCGATACAAGCCGACGAAAGTTTGTCTTACGAACTCACTCGCAAGTGGAACACCGTGGCAGTCGTAACCGACGGTTCCGCGGTTTTGGGTCTTGGCAACATAGGTCACAAAGCAGGTATGCCCGTCATGGAAGGCAAGTGCGTCCTTTTCCGCGAATTTGCAGGCATAGACGCAATCCCTATCTGCATAAAGTCGCAAAACGTGGACGACATAGTATCCACAGTCTACAATATCAGCGACAGTTTCGGCGGCATAAATCTCGAAGACATATCCGCTCCGAGATGCTTTGAAGTGGAACGCAGACTCAAACAGATTTGCGACGTTCCCGTCTTTCACGACGACCAGCACGGCACGGCGATAGTTCTTGCCGCCGCGCTCAAAAACGCACTTAAAGTTGTCAAAAAGGATATATCAACTGCGCATTTGGTGATAAACGGCGCAGGAAGCGCAGGCATTGCCATAACCGAATTTTTGCTTTCTTCGGGCGCAAAAGACGTCGTCGTGTGCGACAGACTCGGCATCTTGCAAGACGACGAAAACTTCAATCGGGCACAACGCTCTCTTGCTCTTCGCACAAATCCGCGCAGAATAAAAGGCACTCTCAAAGACACAATAAACGGAGCGGACGCGTTCATCGGCGTGAGCGCAAAGAACGTGCTTTCTCAAGATATGGTTCGCTCGATGAGCGGTGACGCAATCGTCTTTGCAATGGCAAATCCCGATCCTGAAATTCTTCCCGATCTCGCACTCGAAGCAGGCGCGCGCATCGTCGCAACCGGCAGAAGCGACTTCCAAAATCAAATCAACAACGTGCTTGCATTTCCCGGAATTTTCCGCGGCGCACTCGATTCAAGAGCGAGCGACATCAACGACAGTATGAAAATCGCGGCGTCCGACGCACTTGCAAATCTCATCGAAAATCCCGACGAAACGCACATCATTCCCGAGCCGTTCGACAAAAGAGTCGTCCCTGCGGTTGCCGCCGCCGTCAAGCAAGCGGCAATCGAAAGCGGCGTTGCGAGAATCTGAAAATCGCATAAATTTGCAACTCTTGCAAAATGCTTGTCACAAAAGGGCAAGCATTTTTTCTTTTGCGTTTTAACCGTTTCTGTTCGATTGTTTTTCCTTGCGTTCTAACATCTGCAATACGTTCATAAATTTTTCGTGTGAAAAAAGCATTCAAAACGGCGGCTCTATATATAGGCACGGCAATCGGCGCAGGTTTTTCTTCGGGACGTGAAATCGCTTTATTCTTCGGCGACGCGTCTCCTTTCAACGTAGCAATATCGTCCGTTTTTATGTCACTTCTCTGCGCACTGTTTCTGATAGCAGGCAAACAAAGAATGATGCCGCAAGGCAAAATCGTGAAACTCGGCATTTTTCTCGCGGCAAGCATATCGCTTTGTTCCATGCTCGCGGGCGGCGATTTTATCATGTATTCCATGACGGGCATACCGCTTGCCTTCGGGCTCGCTATGACTTTGCTCGGCGGAATTATCGTCGTTTTAGGCATTGAGAAAATACGCCTGCTCAACGCCGTTCTCGTTCCGCTTATAGTACTTTCGATAACTCTCGTTTTCGTCAAACTTCCAACGCCTGCACACTCTCTTCCTTTCATGCTTTCAAAGCCTATTTTGTACAGCGGACTCGACGTTTTGCTAGGCGGCGTAATAGTATCCAAAGAAGGCGAAAATCTCACCTACAAAGAGATATTTTTGTCCTGCATTATGATTTGCGCATTTATGTTCGGAATGTTGTTTATGCTCCAAACAATAGTTTTATCTGACCAAAACGCAAGTTTAATGCCCGTTTTGGCAGTTTCCGACAGATTGCATATGAAGTGGGCGTGCGGCGTTTTGATTGCGGCGGCTATATTCACGACGCTTGTATCTTCGCTGAAAATCGTAAGTGACAGCGTGCGTGATTTCGCGTCGAATTTCAAGCGCATTTCTGCTCTTTCAAATGACGAAAATAAGGCAATCGTCGTCTTCGGTTGTCTGGTCGTGGCATACCCTTTGAGTTTCTTCGGCTTCGACAATATCGTTGACAATCTCTATCCGTTCAACAGCGTATGCGGCATGATACTGACCTGCCTTATTCTTTTGAAATACCTTGTCAAAATCGTATCTTACATTATCAAAAAGGCAAAAGAAAAGCACGCCCGAAAGCGTGCAGAATCAGCTTTGCAATTCTCTCACGATTCATGCATTTCTCACCAAGAAAATCCACACGGGCGCACCAACAAAAAACTGCGTCATTGCGAGCGAAAGCGTGGCAATCTCGTGGAAACGAAACGACAAACCACTTGCGCCCGATAAGTTTTGTTTTGTGCACGGTTCTACAAATGGTGAGCATTTGAACCACTAAATAGAACTGCCCCATCTTTCCGGTCCGCGCCGGTATTTCTTCCACCACTCTACAAAAGTTTTGCGTGTAAAACCCTAAATGCAACTTTCCCCTTTCCTCAGGTGTTTTCCCTATCACCGTTCCC
>CAVKIG010000095.1:0-4183 GCA_963656415.1 bacterium
GTATCCGGTCAATCCGTCCAAAGCGTAACTTAAAATTTTTTCGATCATAACGTTCTCCCCATATATATTTATATAAGTCTGTTTATTTTACCATATGCGGACAAAAAACGCAATAAGAAATGCGTTCGTCACTTACCTCGTCAAGCGAAAAAAACGATATGTAAAACGAACAAAGCCGTTTAGATACCGCAAAAAAAATATTTTTTGTCACGCTTCCTTTTTTACCATTGAATTGTAAAATATTATTGTTAAACAAATATGAAATCTCGATTAAAACAAGTGAAAACCGCACTTTTCAGTGCGGTTTTGCGTTTTTTAGTTATTTTTATCGTCGTCGGTTTCGTCGTTTTTATCGACAAGTTCCAATAGTTTTTTCTTTTCTTCGTCGCTCAAATCGTCAAGCGTGGTTTTGGGCGTTTTTTCTTTTTCAAGCGCAAGTCTGTCTCTCACGAAACCCGCTATCACAAGCGCGAACACGAGACACATCGGCACAACCACTATCACGACGTACCCGTACCAGTGCGACAAAAAGGATTTCAGCCCGCCGATAAACGCCGATTTTCTGACGAATATCGCCTTGACGTTTTCGGGCGGAAGTTGCCAGTCGTCAACCTTAACGGAGCCGTTGTAGAGTTTGTCTCCTGCCGTTTTGTAATACTGAACATTGCCGTCTTCGTCTAAGATAATCTCGACGATTCTGTGCGTTTCGTTGTAGCCTTTAAGCACTCCGCTCGGTGCGGTGAACGTGATGATATCCCCCACTTTCAAGGCGTATTTGTTTTCGACTTTCTTTGAAACGATCACTTCGCCTTTTTCTATCGTGCCGCTCATACTGTCGGTGAGTACATCGAACACATAATATCCGAAAATCTCCGTTTCGCCACCGTTTTTCTTTTGAACGAGCATAAGTGCAACGAGCGCGACCAAAAACACGAATATCAAAGCCACAACGACCGTTGACACGACATTGTATATCTTTTTTGCCTTGCTTATATTCTTTTTAGTCTCGTTTTTGCTCGTTTCCATTGCCAAATTTGTCTACGCAATGTTTTTTTGAAACATCGGCGCGATTTTTCTTTTATATAGCGTTCGTGCGCACCGTCGGTGCGCACGCTAAATTACTCTTCGTCGTCGTGATTTTCAGGCTTTGCGCTTATATCGAGAGTGTCGCCGAACGGGTCTACGATTCCGCTTCCGTCCGCAAACGTGATTCCGCCGACAGAAACTTTGTTTTCGTCAACGGCGTCTATTTTGCGTTTTTTGCCGCTCGGAGTCGTGTATTTCTGATTGAGCGTCGTTGCGCTCAAATCCCACGGATTCTTCTTTTCTCGCAGTGCTTTGCGGATTGTCGGTTTGTTTTCGTTCTCTCCGTTTTGCTCTGATTTTTCCGCACTTTCTTGCGCTTTTGAAGCGATTTCTTCCGCCTTCTCCGCTTTGCCGTCAGATTGAACGATATCTTCGCTCTTCACGTCTTTGGTGTCTGCGACGTTTTCCTTTTCGCTTTCGATGACTTTTTCGACAGTTTCGGCTTCGTTTTCCGCTTTCTTTCTGCGCGTATATTTTCTCTTCGGTTTGTTCTCGTCATTATGCTCGAGATTGCCGAGTTTCGCACCGTCGCCCCAAGGCGTAATCGAATTTTCGTTCTTGAAACTTATGCCCATGCCTTGAGTGTCTTCCACCTTTCCGCCGAGATTGATATGCATCTCGCTCACAGGCTTGATTTCTTCGATTTGATCCGCTTCTTGCTCTGTTTCGAGCACTTCTTGCACGGTTTCCGATGCTTTTGCCGCCGTCTCTTCAACGGATTGTGCGGGCTTTGCCTTGCGAGTATACTTTCTCTTGGGCTTGTTTTCGTCCTTGTGTTCGAGATTGCCGAGATTTGCGCCGTCACCCCAAGGCGTTACGCTTCCGTCGTCTTTGAGATGCAACTCGCCGACTGCGACTTTATTTTCGTCAACCGGTGTCAAATCGACGTGACGTTTCTTGTGTTCATCGTCTTTTTCACTCTTCTTCGTCTCGGAATTGTCTTCTTTGGCGATTTCGGGCGATTCTTCGTCTTTCGGCAATTCGATTTTGCCTTTTGTCTTTGCTCGTGCAACGAGCGGCACGTCGCCTTCAAGCGGAGACACTGCGTCGATTGCGTCGAGAGCGTTGTCGATTTTGTCGTTGCGTTCGGCTCTCTTCAAGCGGTCTTTTTCCATCTCTTCGATTGACTTGTTGATGCTTTCCGTATCCTTGTCGTCAAGTTCGAGATTTTCGTTTTTATCGAATTCAATGCCTTTTTCTTGCGCTTTTTTAGCGTTTTCGGCTTCTTGTTGCGCTTTGAGTTCGGCAAGACGCTTCTCGTCTTCGGCCTTTTTGCGCCCCATAGCGATTTTCGCTTTCTGGAAGCTGAACGGATCCATTCCGAGCGTTTCGCCGTCAAGAGTTACGTTGAGATTCTTTTCAATCTCTTCACGCTGCTTTTTGAACGCTTCCGCGCGCTTCTGTATGTCTTCTTTGCGGCGGCGTATGCGTTCTTGTCTGTCTCTCTCTTCGAGTTCTTCCTGCTTTATGCGGCGGTAAGAATTGAGACAACGATCGATTGCGTCCTTGACTTTGATGATCTCTTCCTGCTTGATCTTGTCGTCGTCGGGACGCTTGAATATCTTGCGCACTTCAAACAAGTGCTGATCGAATTTTTCCGCGTCGGGCTCGAGATCCACTTCTTCTTGGTCGGCTTTGGGCGGCATTTCTTTGAAACGTTCCACTTCAACTGGACGTTCCACAACCACTTCCGTCTCGATTTCCTGCGGTTTTTCGATTTCTTTTTCTACTTCTTTTTCAGGCTCTTGTTCAGGCTGTTTTTCTTCTTCGGGTTCAGGCGGAGTTTCGGGCGGAATTTCCTTGTCCGCTTCTTCGTTTTCTTCGGGTTTGACTTCCTGAATATTGTCCTTTTCTTCTTCGTTTTCCTTCTGTTCTTCGAGTTTTTGCGCGTACTCGTCGCGGTCTATCTGGTCTTTCTCGAAGTCCATATTTCCGACACGCAAGAAATCGGCAAATTCCTTGTCTTCCATGTCGAAATTGGTCTCGCATTGATCGTACAAGCTCTCAAACACCATAGTGTTGAGCGTCACCATACTGCGCAATCTTTGCTCGCTTTCGGTGTCGATGGGATAGTCTTCCACTTCGTCCGACGTGGAAAAACCGCCCGTCTGCTGATAGGTCTCGATAAACTGCCAGAGCGTGAGTGCTTTTTTGAAGTTCGGCTCTTTCAAAATGACGTTCGTACGCATGATAGGCGGACGAACGGGCGCGGAATTGCGCATTGATTTTGCAAACGACGACGACAAAAAGTCGGTGATAATGCGGTCTATTTTCGCAACGCGCTCTATTTTTGTGAGCGTGTCGGGGTCTAGTCGCATAACTTCGTCAAAACTTAGTTGCGCATAATACTCCGTGCGATACGTCACCTTTTTGCTCGGCAAATTGAAACGCGACTCAACGTCGAGTTCGAGCACGTCCTGCGTTGCGGACGCTTTTTTTATCTTGTCATAGCGCATGGTGACGAAATCTTTGAGTTTGAGAAGAAGCGTGTAAATAAAACGATTTTCGTAAATCTCGAAAGACTCTTCTTTTGTGATATTGAGAATTTTAGAAGGTGTGACGTCTCCCGTCTTTTCGTCCACTTTGGATATCATATTCGTGTGCTGTGCAAGAAACTTGACGGACTCCGTCGAAATGCTTCTTGCAAGCGAAACGTCCACTATATCTTCTTCTTGAACGATGAATTTTCTCGGGTTACGCACGATTGTGTCAAGGTTCGGCAAAATGCCTTCGATTGTGTCAATCCAGTCAATCGAAATGTCTTGAATAAGGCGTTTTTTTGCCAACTTGAAGACGGACGAGCCTTTGTCAACCCTATTTTTGAATTGCTCATAAAAGCTCTCGTTGCCGAGAACGGAAACAATCTTATTTGCGTACTGTTTGTACACTTCTCTTGTGATTTTGTTGTCTTCCATACTTTTATGATTTTGTGTTTATTGTCGGCTCACGATTGCAATTAATAATTAATAATGAATAATTAATAATTGCGGAAGGCGAAGCCTTATCCGAAATCTTCTTCGGGGCATACTTATTAACGGACTGTGCGACTTCGAAGACGGAATTGGAGCCGCAAGGCGGCGACCGCATCGAACGCCGA
>CAVKIG010000096.1:0-4167 GCA_963656415.1 bacterium
ACGAGTGGTGGAAGAAATACCGGCGCGGTCCGGAAAGATGGGGCATTTCTATTTAAGGTTTCAAACGCTCATCCCTTGTAGAGCTGTGAACTTGTCACAACCTTGTCGGGCGCAATTGTTTGTCGTTTCGTTTCCACGAGATTGCCACGCAAACTCGCAATGACATAGTTTTTTTTGCGAGTGCGCCTTACGGCTGGATGTTTCGGCAGGCTCAACATGACATATGGAAAAATTGAAAGCTCTTGCGCCCGTAACGTTCACTTATTCGGAGCGTACTTATACACCTACTCTGTCCAATCAGAGCGTACTTGTAAACGGTATGAGTGTCTTTAAGGTGAAAACTTTGGATTTCTCACTGTTGGTGGCTTATATACACTTCTAACCGCATCAACTATATTATAAAAAAGAACGGCGGATGCCGTTCTTTGTGTGTTGATATGACGAGTGATTATTCGTCTTTGCTTTGGGTGGAGTCCGCGCTGTCCGATGTTGCGGATTGGGCGGATTCTTCTTCGACGATTTCGTCTTCGGGGACGAGAATTTCTTTGATCATAAACTCTCTGCCCGACAACAAATCCTTGTCGAAAGAGTTGCATTTGGGGCAATATCCTTCATATGCGATGACGTTGAAGACTTCACCGCAATTGCGACATTTTGCCATACCCGGCACGACGTCGAGTTTCAACTTCGTGTTTTTGAAATACGGCTTTTTGTCGATAGCGGCAGGCCAACATTCGTCAAGGTAAACGGGGATAACGCCGCACAATTCACCGACCTGCAAAACTATGGTGTCAACGGCGGGGAGATTTTGCTCCACCGCCACTTGTTCCACCACTTTTACGACTTCAAAAACTATACCGAGTTCGTGCATAAATCAGTCCTTATCCTTGGAAATCGGCTTGGTGATGATTCTGCCAACGCGCTTGATTGCGTGTTTTGCCATTTCGAGCGGCAATTTCTCATACACTTTTGCCACAACGGTCTTGTCGTTTCTGACGAGCTTGATTGCGTCAAATTTACACTTGGTGGTGCATTGACCGCAACCGACGCACATGTAGGTGTCCACTTTTGCCGCGCCGCAACCGAGACAACGAGCGGTTTCCGCTTTCATTTGCTCTTCGGTGAACGTTGCTCTCGTATCCTTGAACGTGCCGTCGTTTTCTTTGATGTGCAAAGGACGTTGACGTTTGACGGTGTCATAGCCGCCGAGTTCGAGATTGCTCTTGTCGAGTTCGACATAGACTCTTCTGTCTCTGCCGTACTTTTGAGTTTGTCCCGGCCACACTGCTCTATGCAACGAAATCGCGCCTTCCTTGCCGCCTGCGATGGCGTTGATTGCAAATTTCGGTCCTGTCACGCAGTCGCCGCCCGCAACGATGTTCTTGTCGCCCGTGACAAAGAACTCGTCAACCGCAACGGTGTTGTTTCTGTTGAGTTTGACGTTGGTGCCGTCAAGCAAATTGCCCCACTCGATTCTTTGACCGATTGAAACGAGAACGTAGTCTGCAGGAACGACGATCGTATCGTTTTCATCGTATTTGGGAGCGAATTTGCCTTCTTCGTTGAACACGGAGACGCATTTCTTGAATTCGACACCGACGACTTTACCGTCTTCCACAACGATGCGTTTTGGTCCGAAACCGTTGTTGATGACGATGTTTTCGCTTTCCGCTTCTTCGATTTCTTCATCGAGAGCAGGCATTTCCGCTCTTTGTTCGAGCGAATACATATTGACGGTTGCCGCACCCGTTCTGACAGCGGTTCTTGCCACGTCGATTGCAACGTTTCCGCCACCGACGACAACAACGTTGCCGTGGAGTTTCTCGCCTTTTTCGAGAGCGACGTCTTTGAGGAAGTCAACGCCGAGGATAACGCCCTTTGCGTCTTCGCCTTCGATGCCGAGCTTTCTGCCTGCGCTTGCGCCGATTGCAAGATAGAAACCGTCAAAGCCTTCTTTCTTCAACTCGTCGATGGTCTTGTCTTTGCCGACTTCGACGCCGGTGACAAATTTGACGCCAAGCTCGCGCAAGATGTCGATTTCCGCTTCCACAACGTCCTTTTCAAGTCTGAACGCAGGGATACCAAGCGTCATCATGCCGCCGAGTTTGTTTTCTTTTTCAAAGACGGTGACGTTGTAGCCGTCAACTGCAAGATAGTATGCGCAAGAAAGTCCCGCAGGGCCGGAGCCGATGACCGCGATATTCTTCATAGAATAGTCGTGTTTCTTGGTGGGGATAAATCTTTCGCTGCTGTTCTTATCCTTGTCGGCGATGAATTTCTTGATTTCGTCGATTGCAACGCCCTTGTCGATTTGACCGCGCGTGCAAGCGTCTTCACACTTGTGCGGGCAGATACGACCGCAGATTGCCGGGAACGGGTTTTCCTTCTTGATCAATTCCAATGCATCTTTGTATTTGCCCAAAGACGCAAGTCTGATGTAACCTTGAACAGCGATGTGAGCAGGACATGCGGTCTTGCACGGCGCAGTGCCGGTTTCAAGAGTGTCTTGTCTGTTTTCACGGTAGTTGACGTTCCATTTGTCCTTGCCCCAAACGGTGTTGCGAACGGTGTCGTATTTCTTGGTTTCGATAGGCGTCTTGGTGCAGAGCTTTTGACCGAGTTTGACAGCGTTGGTCGGGCAGTTTTCGACGCATTGACCGCAAGCGACGCAGTTTTCTTGATTGATTTCCGCGTGGTAGTTGCTTCTTTCAGCGTCCGGGCAGTTGAACATCGTGGAGATACGGATTGCAAAGCACGAGCATGCGCAGCAGTTGCAGATTGCGGCTGATTCGCCCGGACCTTCGAGGTTGGGCATTTGGTGCATAAGACCGTTCTCTTCCGCTTTCTTGAAGATAGCTTCCGCCTCTTCTCTGGTGATTTGTCTTGCCTTGCCGGTCTTGATGAAGTATTCCGCGCCCGAACCCATTTGGACGCACATATCGTCTTCAAGGTGTCCGCAACCTTCGCCAATCAATCTTCTTGAACGGCGGCAGGAGCACGGAGACACGGAGAACGTGTCGTATTTGTCGAGATAATATGAGATTTTCTCATAAGGAACGGCTTGCGTATCGCTTGCGATTGCGGATTCGATGGGGATAACTCTCATCATGCTTGCGCCGTAGGGCAACATCGTGCCCATAGACTCCATAAGTCCGCGTGTGTAAGCCTCAAACGCTTTTGCGATTTCGGGGTGCGCTTTGACGTTTTCGGTGCAACCGACCATCATTTCCAACGTACCGGGGGCGAAAATCTGCATGAAATACAGAGTTTGACCGTTCTCGGTGTAGATTTTCAACACGCCGAGATGTCCAAGTCTGTCGAGAATCTTCTTGGTTTCGTCAAGCGATTTTCCGCACTTGTTTGCAACGTATTCGAGAGTTCTCGGTTTTCTAAGACCGAGACTTGCGGCAACGTCTGCCTCTTCGTCAGTCAAGCAATTGAGCGCGTAGTACTCGGGGGATTCTTCAGTGATCTTACTCATCATACCGGCAATGCCGCCCATAACTTTGACCAGATGAAGAATGCTTTTTCTCATAGCCATAAAATTACCTCTTTTGAATTGTTTTTATTTTTTTGTTGATACCGATTTGTTGCCGAGATACACTCTCTCGGGTCATACGAGCCGCTCGTGTGCGTATGCGCGCATTGCGCATATAATTATGTCCGCGCGTATGGGTTTTATTCTCAAAGCAATGCTTTGTATTTGTCGGGGATTGCGTTGTCGATTTGAAGAGCAAGCTCTTGTCTCGATATTCGCTTGTCGCTGAACACCCAATCTTTGACGGCATACACGCAGCCGTAGATGATCAGTTTTGCCGTATATATCTCTTCCTGGCTAAGACAACATCCACGCTTTTCTATGCACTTTTCATTCATGCGGTTGAAAGAATATTCAAAAACGTACTGCTCATACGAGTTTTCGCCAAGATACAAAAATGCATGCTTGACTCTGTTTATATCCTTTTCAAGAAATGCAAGTATGCTCAAAAACAATTCGTTCCAGCTCTTGCAGGCGTTGCGCGTGAATATGTCGTCAAGCACTCTCTTGTAGTTGTAGTTCATCACGTCGTACTTGTCGAAAAAGTGGCGATAGAAAGTGGATTTAGATATTCCTGCCGTCTCAACGATCATATTGACCGTGATCTTGTCAAGTTGATATTTCCTTGA
>CAVKIG010000097.1:0-4118 GCA_963656415.1 bacterium
TGATTTGGTTGTTCTTGATAAGTTTCATTTGATTGCTCATGCGATGATGATATCATACTTTTGTAAGAAAATCAATCTTTTGTCAGGCTTGGTATATATAAATATTGACATTTTGCGCATAGATTGCTAAAATATTTTAGAAAATATTTTATAAAGGAAAATTTTTCACTATGGCAAACTATTTCAACGAACGCGAAAAAATTATGACGAAACGTCTTTACGCAATGCGCGAGCAACTCCCCGCTTTCTGCGAGGACTTTTTTGTGGGTATCGAGCCACAAACAAGCATACTGTCTAGGCTCAATTATGCCTACGACCTGAACATATTCTTCGACTATTTACTCAAAAACGTACGAACGTTCAAAGACTACACCGACGTTCACGAATTCGTTTGCGAAGACCTGAATAAAATAACGCTCGGCAATCTCGAAGCATATATGGAATACCTTTCTTATTTCGAATTCGGCGGAAAAGAACACACCAACGGCGAAAAAGGCAAATCGAGAAAGATTTCCACCGTTCGCACGTTTTTCAAATATTATTTCAATCATGACCGCATACCGAGCAACGTTTCTGCAAAACTCACAATGCCCAAACAGCACGACAAAGATATTATCCGTCTTGAAAAGCGTGAAGTCGAACGCATACTCGACGCTGCCGAAACCGGCGAAGGAATGAACGAACGCCAAAAGAAATTTCAACGCAACACACACGCGCGCGATTTTGCGCTCGTTTCGCTGCTGCTGGGAACGGGTATCCGTGTCAGCGAATGCGTGGGGCTAAACGTGAGCGACATAGATTTTGAAACGAATGCCTTCACTATCACACGAAAAGGCGGAAATCAGGCTATTTTGTATTTCGGAGACGAAGTTGCAAATGCGCTGAAAGATTATATCGACCATGAACGCAAAAACCTTATCGAGCGCAAAGAAAAAGTTAAAGACATTGAAAAAGACGCCGTTTTCCTTTCCTTGCAGGTAAAAAGGCTTTCCGTGCGTGCAGTTGAAAACATAATCAAAAAATACGCACAGACCGCCGCTCCGCTCAAAAAGATTTCTCCGCATAAACTCCGCAGCACGTTCGGCACGAATCTTTACAGAGCGACGGGCGACATATATCTCGTTGCGGACGTTTTGGGACATAGAGACGTAAACACCACGAAAAAACACTACGCCGCAATCGAAGAAGACCACAGAAAACTCGCGGCGCAAGTCGTTAAACTTCGTCCCGGCAGAACTCCGAGCGACCAAGAATGAGCAAACCGCAATCTTGCCAAATCCGCCAAATCGAAAAAATGCGGCAAATTATTGCAAGAATTTGCATATAAACTATTATCTAATATTGACTATTTTATAATAGTTTGCTAAAATTGATTATATCAATTTGCGGAGACGATTTATGGATATATCTTCCGTCAACAGTGACCTTATTCGCGGCAACGTCACCACCATCATTCTCGGATGCTTGTGGGACACCGACAAATACGGTTACGAAATTCTCAAAGAGATTGAAGACAAGAGCAATTCTCACTACGTTCTGAAACAAGCCACTCTTTACAATCAACTCAAAAGGTTGGAAAAGCAAGGGCTGGTTTCGTCGTATGACGGAGACCCCGACGACACGGGTGGCGGCAAGCGCAGATACTACTCTCTCACAAAAGAAGGGCGCGCTTTCCTGAAAAAAGAAAAAGGCGAATACGAATACTCGCGCACCATTCTCGACAAACTCGTTTCAAACGACGAGTACGACTTCACCCACCCCATACCCTTTGACGCAAGCGAACTTCGCCCCTACTCGAAGAGCGCGGAAGAAAAACCCAAAGTGGTCTACAAAGACAAAATCGTTGAGAAAAAAGTGTTCTTTGACCGCTATGGCAACGAGATCGGCGAGCAAGATGCCGAACAACTGAGACTTCAGGCCGAACAGGAAGACGAGAACGCACGCCTTAAAGACGAGCAACTAAAACAGCACGAAGAGCAATTAAGGCAATCGGAAGACGACATCCGCAGAAAAAACGAACTTTTGAAACAATCCGAAGAAGACGCCGCGCGCAATGCCGAAAAACTCCGCCAAAGCGAAGAAGAAGCGTTGAAAAAGGACGAGCAACTCCGTCAAACCGAAGAACAGTTGAGAAAGAGCGAAGAAGACAGACAATTCGTCAAGAGTATGCTTCGCCAAATGGAAGAAGAAAAACTCCGCGCCGAAGAAGAAAAACGTCTTGCAGACGAACGTGAACGCGAACGCCTTGCCGAAGAAGAACGTCTTCGTGCAGAAGAAGCGGAAAAGAAACGTCAGATGCAGGCAAAACCCGCTATGACCATCGAAGAGATGTTTGCAAAACTCGACGCCCAAAGCGAATACAACCGCAAGAGCGACGAAACGCAAATCTACTACGCTCCCGAAAACGCCGAACCTATCGAACATACGTACGTCAACGCATACTCTTCACACCCCGTCGAACAATCACATTCGCAATCGACGCTAAAAGACATATTCAAGCAACTTGACGAACGTGAAGCGCAAATCGACCGTCAGACAAAGGAAGAGCAGGAAAAGCAAGAATCCGCACCGCAACAAGAATACGTTGCACCGCCCGTTCAGCCCGCTCAACACCCCGTTGAAACGCCTTCGCAATACACGCAAAACTCGTATGCGCGCGAATATATGCCTGCTGAACTCGAAACCGCAAATCAGAGCTATTCTTCCCCGTCAGACAAGGGACAATTCGTCACTTCTGCCGTCGTAAATCGTCAGGAAGGCGGCTTCGAATACGAAAAAGACGACGTAAATTATCGCGAATTCTTCGTATCTCTTTCCGATAACAATCAAAAAGAGCAAGAAGAAGTCAAACCGCAACAAGTGGACTATGCCGACAGCGATATAAAGACAAGATTGTATGCCAAAGGCTTCAAAATTCGCCCATACGACCGCGGAAATACAAGCGAATACTACACTTTCAACTTCATACAGTCAAATCGCATCAACCGTGACACGTTCCTTATCATTCTTGCGTTTTTCGTTGCGGAAGTCGCAATTATGTGGGCATCGCTCGGCACAAAAATAAGTTATGCGTACTTCCTGCCCATTCTATTGGTCGGCAGCGCACTTTGCCTTGTCCCCACCGTCGTGTATCTCACAAATCCGACACGAAGAAAGAGAGCGAATTTCAACTTTAAGTTGTCATTGCTCAATCGCGGAATGTTGTTCATAGAACTCACCGTCGTGTGCATACTCATCGGGTTCTTCGGACTCGGTGCAAACGTCAACGATATTGACCTTATTCTCGAATCGATTGTGCTTCCGATGGTGCTTCTCACAAACCTGCCGCTCAGTTCACTCATCTACTGGTTGCTGTACAGGACGAGAAAATATCATACCGCGTGAGCAAAAATCGGCGCAATCTTACGGACGGTGCAAGTATGCACCGTCCTTTTATTTGCTAGATTTTTGCTCTGCTAACCGCTCCGAGAATTTGCGCTATCAGTTCAAACACGGATAAATACTAATGCCGCAGTTTCGCCAAATTATCGGCTTGGTGGCGAGCTTCGCTCGTGTTTATATATAATCGGCGCATGTTTACGGACACCGCACAGTTTGTGCGGTGTCCTTTTATTTGCTAGATTTTTGCTCTGCTAACCGCTCCGAGAATTTGCGCTATCAGTTCAAACACGGATAAATACTAATGCCGCAGTTTCGCCAAATTATCGGCTTGGTGGCGAGCTACGCTCGCATTTATAAATAATCAGCGCATGTTTACGGACACCGCACAGTTTGTGCGGCGTCCTTTTATTTACTAGATTTTTGCTCTGCTAACCGCGCCGAGAATTTGAATAACACATCACCAATTCGGAGCGTACTTATAAACGGAATGTGCGATTTAGGAGTGAGCGTTCGCAAGGCGAACGCCGAGATGAGTGCCGAGCAAGACGCTTGTACAAGTGAGCAAGTGCGTGTTGTTCTTTGCACTTGCGAACGAGTGTCATAACAAGGGCACGATACTTTTCTATGCGAGTGCCGACTGTCTTCCCCGCGAGCGACGGACAGTTTTGAAGAGAAAGCACTTTATACGAGTGGTGGAAGAAATACCGGCGCGGTCCGGAAAGATGGGGCATTTCTAT
>CAVKIG010000098.1:0-4112 GCA_963656415.1 bacterium
CTGTTTGCCGCAAATAATAATTTTGCACCCAATATCGCAAAAAATCGTTGACAAATACTCTTATAAAGATTATTATAAACAAGCATTCAAAATATTTTGCCTGTTTAGCTCAGTCGGTAGAGCATTCGGCTGTTAACCGAAGTGTCGGGGGTCCGAGTCCCTCAACAGGCGCCATTAGGGAATAAAACGAACACCCAAAACGGTGTTCGTTTTGTTTTATCGCCTGTTGAGGCGTCCCGTTCCGTTGCGCCAATAGCAAAAACGAACACCTTGTCAAGAGATGTTCGTTTTTTCATTACAAAAGCCTATTTTGGAATCAAAATCGGGCACACACCGCCGTTTTCACATATCAACGGATAAGAAGCCTTGAATAAATGCGTTTGGATATTGGAAAGCTTTGTGAAGATCGCCGAATGCAACGTTGACATAATTGTTGCTGAGTGAAACGATTGTGCCTTTTCCAAACGCTTTGTGTATTACGTTCGCACCAACTACAACGGGTGACAAATCGATAATTTTCGTTTTCTTTTCTTTTGAATTGTCCGCCACTTGCATTGAACCGATTGAGTTTTGTTTTGTTGAGCCATCAGAGCTATGCAACACAGCAGAAACATTGTCGTCGATATTATCTGCTGCAATAGACTTTTTGAAATCGCCGACGATTGTCGTTTGTGCGGTGGGCACTTTGTGTTCGGTTGGCGTTGTGCGCTTGACTATAAGCGTAGGCTCGCCCTGTTCGTCATCGTTTGAATATTCACGGTATAAAATCTCGGGGCGGTCGTTTGCATCGCGTTTGGCGGCAATTTCGGACTCTCCGAGAAGTTTTGCCATTGATTCGTAATATCCGAGCGACGTATCCCAAAGACCGACGTTTTCTTGTGCGTGACGATCGATGCCAGTATAGCTCAAACTCGAGTCTTCATAGCGGCGGAAATTCCACACCGCATCATTCATTACAGGCCCGTTGAAAACACCGAGCGAAACAAGCAAATTAAAATCTTTGACATCGAGTCCCGTAACCTTTTTGAAAAGCCCCGGTTCGAGTTGCGTGATTACATCTTTAAGGCATTGTTCGCGATAGTCAGTGAGATACATAAAGATAGGAACGCGCGTTGCGAACTTGATAAGTTTTTCTTGAATCTCTTTGCGTTTTGATTTATATTCTTTTTCTTCGTCCGAAAGAATTTTCTTTTCTTTATCGTTCTTTGGCTTATCGTCTTTCTTTGCCTCTTTAACGTGTTCGGATTTGATTATAATCGTTTCTATGTCCTTGTTGAGAGTGCGGAAACCTTCGATTTTCATAAGTGCTTCGAGTGCTTCTTTATTGCCTAAAAGACGTTTCAAAATATCGTCTGTGACGTTGACCAAAAGCGCACTTTGCCAGCGGCGAGCAAGCAAAGTTGCAGACGTTCCCGCCATGGTGATGTCAAGAATTTCTGCAGCGTTGATTTGTTTCATTGCGCTGCCGTCATAAGCAAGCACAGGCAAGAAACTCGTAAATTCCGCGACGTTGGTTTCAAGGCTCTCACCATTCACATTCAAGCCTTTAGCATACTCTTTTATCTGCATTAACGCTCGATTCAGTGCAAAGTCGAAAATATAACACTCTTGTTTGAGTATCTCTTTGTGTGTAGAATCGACGTCTATTTCCCACGGAGATTGCACTCTGAAAGCCGCTTGGAAATACGTTTCGGGGCTCTTCAAATTGCGGAGCATAAATATACCCGTCCACGGACGAATGGTAACGCCCGTTGTGAGCTTACCGCAAGAGAGAGTAATGGTCTTTGTTTTTAGCGGATCGTCCATTGCCTTATACACGGGCTTCAGAGCCTCAACGCCGATACCCGCACTTGCGCCTGCGCACACGATAACTTTGTAATCGTGATAAAATACGTTTTGTTTTTCGGCAAGCAAATTTGCCATAGCGTGGCAAGAAGCAACGTTTGGAAGTAGCCAAAGTGTGTGCGTGAGTATAGACAAAAGCACGGCGTTTCCGTACGGCATATCTGGCTTGCGCGCGCCGAGTTTCAACTCATCCGTCGTTGTGCCGAGATATGCGCCACGAATGAGATCCAACCACTTTTGCACATAGTCTTTATATTTGAAAACAGCATCTTTCCCCGTGCCTTCCGCCGAGAAAAACACGTTGAGATCAAACTCGTCAAACTCGCCTTGCTTTGCGATTTCGGTTATACTGTCGGGAATCTTGTACGTCATCATAACCATACGCGGAAGTGCGGCGTACGGATTGTTTTCCCCTTGATAATTCTCTTTTGCGCGTTGCTCGTCGGTGTAAGTCCAACTATATATTTGGTCTTCCACAAATTCGCCGTTGTTTAGCGCACGGAACGGTGTTCCCGAAAGGTATAAGTAGAACTTTGCCGTGATAGGCAACCATGTTTCGTCAAGCGCATTGTTCATTTCTTTGGACGCATATTCTTCCGCATCAAACGAATCGTAAGAATCGTCATCTTCCTTGACATCAAACAACTTTTTGGCGTTGTCGCGCCACGCTCCGAAATGGTATTCATCGAATATAACCAAATCCCATTCTATTTCACGCACCCACTTGTGTTGCTCTTTTATGCACCCCGTGGCTTTGTCAAGTCCTAAAAAGTCTTGAAAAGAACCAAAGCACACGATAGGGCGGTCTTTGTCCGCTTTTTCGTATTGCTCGGCAATATTCGGCGCACCGCTTTCGTGTGGACGACAAATGAATTGCCAACCTTCAAAATCAACGTGCGTATTCAAGTCTTCTTCCCACGCGCTCTGCACCGCAGGTTTGAACGTGAGAATAAGCACGCGCTTAAATCCTTTTTCCTTTGCAAGTTGATACGTCGCAAACGTCTTGCCGAAACGCATTTTCGCATTCCAAAGAAAGCGCGGAAATTCGCCCATTTTGAGCGAATCGAAATACGCAATTGTTTTGTCCACCGCCGCTTGCTGTTCGGGACGCATTGCAAAATCTCTCGTGCGGTTTTCAATATTGACAGTGCGATTGCGCACGGCAATAACCGCCGCTTTTACATCTTGCACATCGCAACGGAACCATTCTCCGCCGACGCATTGAATGCCTTTTGCCGTGAGCATACGATGCACGTCGTGATCCGTGAAAGAAGTGCCGTCGGGATACATTGCGCTTTCGGCAAAAACTATGCGATACGGCACAGAGCCGTCCGGACGCTTTGTCGGATACTGCTCCGCCACGCGCTTTTCAACGTCAACGGAAGTGTAGCCCACCTTGAGCAATCCCTCATATTGGGGATTGGTGTCTTGATAGGCATATATCATTGGATTTGTTTCAGGTCTTTGTGGAAAGAAGTTCATAGTGTTAGTTTTCTATAAAAGAATAAAATTTTTCTCCTAAATCAGTAAAATAAAATCCGGATGTGTCTTCTCCGTCTTCACGTTGCCAAACAATATCGCCAGTTACAAATTGCGAGCGAACAAGACCTAGTGATTCTAATCGGTAAATTTGATAATTCTGATCGAAACCAGAGATATGTCCATACATTCCAATTTGATTAAGTAAAGAAATATCTTTTACAAAAAGCCTATCAGTAACTTCATACAATTCACATAAATCATCAAAAGCTATTTCTTCCTTTATAAATGAAATATATATCGATGCATAAATATCAGCTTTATTTTCTGCTGTGCTTTTTTGTAAATAAACCGCAACCATTCCCAATTCTTTATTTAATTTTTTTGGTGTGTCCAATTTATCTAGATGTCTTTTTATTTCTTTATCAGTAACATTTCCCGCTTTAACTTTTGTAATAAAACGGACATAATTATAGCAAGTCCAATAAGTGTATATACCAAATCCTATTTTTACACCCCCTAATAATAATGATGCAATTGGGATACTTTGTACAATTGGATTATCAACAAAACTTAGCCCTGCATCAATACACTCTGCCGCTAAACTTCCAGTATCTGCTAATAAAGATTCTTTCAATGCATTTGTAATTTCAATTTCTTTTCCCATATTTTCCCATTATTTCTCTTCAAAATCTTGTCCATTCCATGAGTATTCGTGCTGTTCTTCTGCCCCGTTAACATTTGACTTGCACCAAACCGTTACACCATGTGCTGTGATGTTATAAATG
>CAVKIG010000099.1:0-4007 GCA_963656415.1 bacterium
TCATCCGGATGAGTGCGAAAGGAGTTTTTATTATGGCAGACGTTACAATGGACAAGATCGTTGCCCTTGCAAAAAATCGCGGTTTCGTGTACCCCGGCAGTGAAATCTACGGCGGTCTTTCAAACTCGTGGGACTACGGTCCGCTCGGCGTGCAGATGAAAAACAACATCAAGCAGGCTTGGTGGAAGAAATTCGTCGTCGAAAATCCCTACAACGTGGGACTTGACAGCGCAATCATCATGAACCCGACCACTTGGCAGGCAAGCGGACATATCGGCGGTTTCTCCGATCCCCTTATGGACTGCAAATGCTGCAAATCTCGTCACCGCGCAGACGATCTTATCGAAGACTATATGCACAAGCACGGCATCGAAGAAAACATCGCAAGCTGGACGAACGAGCAGATGGAACAATACGTGCACGAGCACAAGATTCCCTGCCCCGTGTGCGGCAACAGCGACTTCACGGGCGTGAGAAAATTCAACCTTATGTTCAAGACGTTCATCGGCGTGACGGAAGACTCCACTTCCACCGTCTATTTGCGTCCCGAAACCGCACAAGGCATCTTCGTCAACTTCAAGAACGTGCAACGCACGACGAGAAAGAAAGTGCCTTTCGGCATCGGTCAAATCGGCAAGAGTTTCCGCAACGAAATCACCCCCGGCAACTTCATCTTCCGTATCCGCGAATTTGAACAAATGGAACTTGAATTTTTCTGCAAGCCCGGCACCGACCTTGAATGGTTCAACTATTGGAAGAACTTCTGCCATCAATGGCTTCTCGATCTCGGCATGAACGACGAGAAACTCAAACTGCGCGATCACGACAAGGAAGAACTTTGTTTCTACTCCAAAGCAACCACCGACTTTGAATACAAATTCCCGTTCGGTTGGGGCGAACTCTGGGGCGTTGCAGACCGCACAGACTACGACCTTAACCAACACATCAAGACAAGCGGCAAAGATTTGAGTTATATCGATCCCGTCACCAACGAGAAATACGTGCCTTACGTCATCGAGCCGTCGCTCGGCGCAGACAGAGTGTTCCTTGCATTCCTTTGCGACGCATACGAAGAAGAGCAAGTCGGCGAAAACGACACCCGCGTCGTGCTCCACTTGCACCACGCAATCGCACCTATCAAGGTGGCAGTGCTCCCCTTGCAAAAACAACTCAACGAAAAAGCGGAAGAATTGTATATCGAACTTTCCAAGCACTTCGCTTGCGACTTCGACACGTCCGCATCCATCGGCAAGAGATACCGCCGTCAAGACGAAATCGGCACGCCCTATTGCGTCACCGTTGACTTCGATACGCTTGAAGACAACTGCGTCACCGTCCGCGAGCGCGACACCATGGCTCAAGTGCGTATCCCGATTGAAAATCTCGTCGGCTACTTCACTGAACAATTTGAATATTGATTGCAAGTTTATCTCGCAATCGCTCTCGGCACAACCTTATGCCGACACAACAACATCCACAAAAAAGCACCGCCACCGCGGTGCTTTTTTTCAATGATTTATATTTCAGTTTATCACAATTCGGTGTATTTGCCGTTTTCGTCGAATACGCCGATTTTTTCTCCGTCCGTATTGTACAGGTGATTACCACTGACAAAACCTATCTGGTCGTGCGTTTCGCTGCTATACACCCTGTTTCCGTCACGATATGCAACTTCTCGTCCCCATCCGTCAACGTATGTTCCTTTTACGCTCGGATCATTGTCGGGATCGACATACCACGAACTCGAACTTGACGTGCTTTGAGAGCTACTCGAACCGGTCGAAGTACCCGAAGAATCCGATGACGAATCGCTACGCCACCATGCGGCAAGTTCTGCATCGCGTTGTTTTTTCTCTTTATCTTCGGCCAGACGCTTTTTAGACAAATACGATTGATACGCTTTTGAACATTGTTTCAAAACTTTTTTCTCGTCTCCGCCGAATTTGTCAACAATTTGCTTGACCAAATCGTTTATCTGCTCGTCAAGGTTCTTTATTTCATCTCCGTGATTTTTCTCCGCTTTAGTCTTTTTGACTTTGTAATAAATGCGAAGTATAGGACTTGAA
The DNA here is from genome assembly GCA_963656415.1 of bacterium. Classification (GTDB taxonomy): domain Bacteria; phylum Bacillota; class Clostridia; order Christensenellales; family CAG-917; genus CAG-475. The sequence goes on from CAVKIG010000099.1 coordinate 2,067, forward strand.
ATAAAATGAATGACTATAGCAGATAAAACCACTAAAATCGTGATCGTCCAGCCTTTGCTTATCGTGAGAAAATCCGCGATTTTCTGTGTAATGCCAGTTAAACCAAGAGCTACGTTGATAGCAATAATCGCAAGAAGCCCCGCAAGACCGATCATTGTCATAAATTCGTCGGTTCCATAAACCAACGCAAAACGTTTTGATTGCAATTCGCCGCACTTCAACATCAAATCTTCTTTTTCTTCTTGTTGAGTTGCTGTGAGTTCTTTATCTTTTTCCATTTCCAATCTCCTGAAACAATTTTATATCTGCATGCGCTAGTTGTCAAGAAAATGTTAAAGATAAGAAAATACTTTTACTAAATAAATAAAATTTTTCTAATATTTTAATGCTTTCAATAAAATAAAAACATTTCATTATAATAAAAAACCGTGTTAGAAACACGGTTTTCAGGGCTTTGGTGGAAGTGCGGGGATTTGAACCCCGGTCCAAACAGCCGTCTTCGGCACTTTCTACACGTTTAGCAAATGATTGAATGTTTCGCCCTTTGGTTCATTTGCAAACCGCCGTTTGATAAGCTCGTGATGACAACGACTCTACCGAGCAATCAAGTCGCGTTGTCTGTTTTTCTGACGCCGCTTGCCAAGGGAACAGAAAACCTTGGGGCGACGTGCTGACTAGTTAGTTACGCAGCAAGAGCGAACTCCATGTTGGAGCTCTTTTGATTGTTTTTTGCATTTAATTTTAAGTTTCCGTTGATAACGTAGCCGAGCCTACGACGTGCTTATACCGCCTAAAACTGAGTGTCGAATCCAAAAACACCCCCAAATCGCGTAACAATCAAACGCTTTTGGTGAATTGATTATATCATATTATATCCAAATGGCAAGTTATTTTTGCATTTGTATTTGCAAAAATAAGGAAACACCATTCTTTGCCCGATATTTATTGTACGCGTATGCGTGCGCGTTAGATGCCAATCACGGTGCGGAATTGATGCGGAGTCGTGCCCGTGAACTTCTTGAACATGCGGTGGAAATACGCAGGGTCTTCAAAGCCGACCATTTCTGCGATTTTGCCGACTTTTAGGTCCGTCTGAAGAAGATACTCCTTTGCCTTTTCTATGCGGTAATTCGCAATATAGTCAGTTACGTTTTGCTTCATAACGCGCATAAAGAGTTTCGAGAAATAGTTCTCGCTGACGTACGACATCTCCGCAAGTTGCGCAAGCGTGATTTTGGACGCATAGTTTTCGTGAATATAATCGACGGCGGTTTTGACGCGTGAATCGACTTTTTCCGTGTCCACGTTCACTTTTGTGATTTTCATCATCATATCGAGACTCGACAGATTGTTGACCATTATCTCGATGAGTTTTGTAGCGGCATAATAGCGGTCTTTCTCCACCACTCTGAAATTGTCGAACAACTCTTGCAGTTTCGGGTCGAATTCTTCTTGCGGATAGACGTAATCCACCGTATCGTCGATGTCCGTGCGCACTTCACCGCCGCACACTGCCGATACGTATTCGCCGTTGATGAAAATGGGCACGACGAATTCCAAAAGCCCGTATTGACATTTGAAAAAGTGCGTGCGTTTACTTTTTGCGGCGGCAATTGCGGAGTGGACAATACAGTCCACACACTTGGCGGCCACTTTTGGGTCTTTGCGCGCTTCTTTGCAAAAATCCCACTCGTTCATCGGATATATTATGATGTTTCCAAGCGGATCGAGCACCGAAAACGCCATTCCTGTGGCTCTTGAGACGTAGTCGAGAGCCTGACGGAACTTGTCGATTTCTATGAATTCTTCAAATCTACTCTTCATATTTTCGCCTTTGTGTCCTTACAATACAATTTGTAGTCTAATTTCTACAATCAAATTTTACACCATGAGTGCAGAATTGTCAATTGAAATATTATTTGACAAAATATATATTAAAAG
>CAVKIG010000100.1:0-3952 GCA_963656415.1 bacterium
CTTCGCCTGCGTGGCAGCTACGCAACAAAACGCCACGCATTCTCGTACAACCGTCAAGTCCGACGCTCGATGCGGTCGCCGCCTTGCGGCTCCAATTCCGTCTTCGAAGTTGCACATTCCGTGTATAAGTGCAACATTTATATTTACAAAATGCTGTAGACAATTTATAATATACAAAAAACCGTGCAGGTGAATTATGGATTTTGCAAAGATAAAAAGCAATCTCGAAAATCGTGGATTTATCGTTTCGTGCTTCGAGACGGCAAAGGCTGCAAGCGAGTATCTCGACAGCCAAATAGACGGCAAAAGCGTAGGTTTTGGCGGATCTGTCACACTCGATCAAATGGGCGTGCTCAAAATGCTGGAAACGCACAATAATGTTCTGTATCGTTTTGACAATCCCGACGGAAAGTCACCTGTGGATATCATGAAAGAAGCTCTCACTGCCGATGTCTTTCTAACGTCCGCAAACGGTGTTGCCGAGACGGGCGAGATCATCAACATTGACGGCAACTGCAACAGAGTGGCAGGTGAGTTCTACGGACACGAAAAGGTGTATTTTGTCATCGGCAAAAACAAGATCGCACCCGATTATGACAAGGCGCTTTGGCGCGCTCGCAACATTGCCGCCCCCAAGAACGCGCAACGCCTAAACAAAAACACGCCGTGCGCCGTGAAAGGCGACAGATGCTACGATTGTTCAAGCCCCGAGCGCATTTGCAAAGGTCTTGCCGTGCTTTGGAAGAAACCCACCAATTGCTCCTATGAAATCGTTTTGATAAACGAAGATTTGGGATATTGAGCAACAATTTGCTATACAAAATTAAAGTCGGCGAATTCGCCTTCGGTCGCTAAGTTGCGGCTCTTACACGATTTTGTCGGCAAAATTTATAAAATATCGGTTGACAACATATCGTTTGCAACAGAAAAAGGAGCGAAAATCGCTCCTTTTCAAATTATATTATGTTTTTTGATAAGTCAAAATATCATTGCAAGTCGTCTGTTATTTTGCTCTCGTCCGTTTGCGATTGGGCGCAGTCTTCGGCGTGTTCCGTGTCGTTGTCGCTTGTTTTGGCGGTTGACGGATTGTCCGAGCGTTCGATTTGAACGTATGGTTGCGGGGCGGATTGTTCGTCCGTTATCTCGTTTGTTTTTGCGTTTGCCGCTTTCTTTTCACGAGTTGTTTTGACAAGTTTTTCAAATGCCATAGTGATTGGTTTGTCGATGAGAAGGCGCAATTGTTCAATCGCCATACAAGCAAAGAACGTTGCCGCAATAAAACCGAGCATAATCAAGAATGACACGTTAGAATCGTAAAATTTGCTTGCATGGAAGATGTTTTGATACATATATCCGCGCATTTCGTTGCTGTCGTGAATAAGATATATGCCAAACATAGTTGCGGATACGCCCGTGACAAATTTCGACAAGCGCACGGAAGTGGTTTTTACGTCTTTGAGAGCGACAAGCAGAATGATTGCCGATGCCGAGCGCACGATAGAGCATTGCGCGGTGTTGCAAAAGTATCCTGCAACCAAAGTCGCACCGTATGCGAGAATTGGCACAAATATCCACTTTTTCGGCACTTTTACGTCATATTTTCTCACAAACGCCGCAATAAAGTATAGCATTATGAACCAAATCACGTTGTATCCGTCGCCCATGGCAAGTTGCGGAAGTACGTGAACGTCGCCTGCGAGAATGCCGAGCACGATAAAGACGGCGCATGCCGCAAAGTGCGTCTTTTTGTCTATGCGCGAGATAACGACGTTGAGAAGGGGAGATGCGAGCATCATAAAAATGTATGCCGAGAAAAACCAGTATTTGCCGCATATCACGGGAAAAAGCGAAGATAAAAGCCAGTTCCAAGTGAAACTCTCCTTGCCGTATATGCACAAAAAAACGACAAAAAGCGTCATGCTATATATCCACACTTGCGCGTAGAGTTTTGCAAGGCGTTGCCATTTGAGTTTTTTTGAAGTGCAAGTGAAGTACGCGCCGATAAGCACGAAAAGATTGACGGACGGATTGAACAAAGACGTCAATATTCTTCCGAATACGAAATTTGCGCCCGTCATGTTGTTTCCAAAACCGCCGTGCCCCAAGAAGTGTGAGCTTACGATCAAAAACATCGCAACGATGCGCGCAATGTCAAAAGCGCAGTTGCGCGGTTGTTTAAGCGTCGGTGCGTTAGCGGTTGAAATTTGAGTTGAGTTTTCTGTTTCCTGTTCCATAAAAACGATTATACAACTTATCGATGTGACAAGCAAGCAAAACGCAATGCCGCGCAAAGTTTGTAAGCAACAATGCAAAGTTTGCGCCAAAACAAAAAAGAACAAGCGTCGCGGAGTGCGACGCTTGAGTGTTTTTTGATTTTTGCTTAAAATGAGCGTTTAGATGCGCGTTTTTGACTGATGAAAGTCTTATTTTGCCAACGATTCGAGAATTTTCTCGCTCTTTGCCGCGACTTCTTTGAGCGCGCCGTCTTCAAACGGAGAGTTGATTCCTGCTTCTTTGAGCATATCGGTGAACAGCTCCGTTCCGCCTTTTGACGTGAAGGCGAGATAGCGGTTGAATGCGTCCTGATAGTCGTCAAGCGACTTGAACAAGAATTGCAAAGCGTCCGATTGCGCAAGGCAGTAGTCGATATAGTAGAAGGGCGATTCGTAGATGTGCATTTGATATTGCCATCTCGTGCCTTTGTCAAAGTAGCGCATGCCCTTGGTGTTGAGATAGGGGCGGAATTTTGCTTCGAGTTTGTTCCATTCTTCGTTGCGTTGCGCGGGGGTGAGTTCGGGGTGTTCGTAGACGACGTGTTGGAAAGCGTCGACAATCGTACCGTAGGTCAGGAAGGACAGATTGTCGAAAAGGTGCTTGAACTTGTAGTCGTTTGCACGATCTCCGAAGAATTTGTCCATAAACTTCCAGCAGAAACATTCCATGCTCATAGAGTGCGTTTCGGCGGTTTCCATTCCGAGTGCTGCTTCTGCGTCAAGGTTGTTTTTGAAAGACAGATAACTTGCAAAAGCGTGTCCGGCTTCGTGCGTCAACACGTCCACGTCACCGGACGTTCCGTTGAAGTTTGCAAGGATAAACGGTTGTTTGTATTTTGCAAATTCCGTGCAATAGCCACCACCCCATTTGCCTTCGCGCGACATAACGTCAAACGCGTCGTTTTCAATCATCATATCTATGAATTCGCCCGTTTCTTTGCTCATCTCGTGATACATTTCGCGCCCTTTTTCAAACATTTGCTCGGCGTTGAGAATAGGCGTCGGGTCGCCGTCTGCAAAGCACACGCCGTAGTCGTAAAGTTTCATATCGTCAATGCCCATACTCTTTGCTCGAGCAGTGCGGATGCGGCTTACAACGGGTACGATGTCGTTGAGCACGTTTTGACGGAATTTTTCCACTTTTTCGCGGTCATAGCAAATTCTGCCCATGCGATAGTAGCCAAGCTCCACAAAGTCCTTGTATCCCATCTTTTTCGCCATGCGGTCACGCACTTTGACAAGTCTGTCAAACGTTCCGTCAAGGACATCGCTGTTTTTCTCAAACACTTCGCCGAGCGCGTCATAGGCTTCTTTTCTCGTCTCGCGGTCTGCGTCTTCCATATATCTGCGAAGTATGGTCAGCGGCATTTTCTCTCCGCGGAAATCGACGGTGAATTCGCTCATAAACTGCGCGTATTCGTTGACGATTGCGCTCTCTTCCTGAAGATCGGGTACAATGCTCTCGTCAAGTGCTTTGAGCGAAACTTCATAGTTTTTGTACACGGTGACGGGCAGTCTTTTTTCGACTTCCGCGCGGAAGGGCGTTGAAAGCATTGCCTGCATATATGCAATTTGCACGCCCGAAAGAAGCGGCGCGTTTTGCTCGTAGTATTCTTTTTCGCCTTTGTAAAACTCGTCTTTGGTGTTGCAGGACCAGCGCATATAGGACAGTGCACTCT
>CAVKIG010000101.1:0-3931 GCA_963656415.1 bacterium
CCTAAAATACGGTGTTCTTTCTTTTTTGTTATTGTTTTACATAGAGAATTTTCTGCTAATTTTTACTATTGCGGTTTCCATTCGAAAAACGAAAACCCCGAAAAAAATCGGGGTTTTCTGAAAGTGTTTTTGTAAAATTCAAGTTATTCGACGCCTGCTACGCTGACGTTTTCAAATTTTGCCGCATAAGGTCCTTCATAGCCTGCGGATACGTATCTGTCTTGTGAGAAAATGACGTTTTGTTGCGCTTCGATGAGATTGCCGTTGACAGAGCCGCCCGTAACAGGGGTGATTTTGCCGTCTTCGACGAGATATGCAAGTCTTATTTCGCCGCCGAAATGTCCCGACATTGCGTCCGTTTGAAAATCTGAGAACGTAACCGCCACGAGACAAGGTTTCTTTTTCATATCTTCAAACGATTCGCTACCTTGATTGTCGCATCTTGTTTTTGAGAAGTTGCCCGTAGGTTTAAGACCGAGATAGCGGCAGAAAGGAGTGCTTCCGTGTATTGCGGTGAGTTTGCCGTCTTTTATGATTTGCAAATCTTTCATTCTGATGCCGTCCGAGCTGAACGGTGCGGTTGCAACGAGCGTCAAATCCACTTTGTCTTTCTTTGCGTCGTTTTGCACGTCGTCGCCGATGTTCCAGGACGAATAATGCGGATAAATCATATCCGCCGCCGATTTTTCGGTGTAATAAGTCATTATTTCGGCAAGATTGTCCGCACAAATGACAACGTCGTATTTTCCGCTCTTCAACGTCTTTTGTGCGCGCGCTCTGTCGTATGCGTAATCGAGATATTGTTTTACGCCTTCCTTTATCGCGTCAACGTTTACGTCGTCGTATTGATATTGATTGATAAGTTCGACGTCTTCGGGCTCTTTGCATTGAACGACATAGTCGCCTTTGCACACTGCGTCGGTGAAGGACACGTCCGTGCCGTTTGAAGAAACAACTCGTTTGAAATATCTATGGCAGAACACTTCGGTCGAATTGATATACGCGTGCTCGTTTGTGTCGGCAGAGAAGATTGCCGCCGCCATTTTGCCCGCACTTTCCGCAAGCGGTTTTTCGGTGAGTTCGTTCTTTTTGCAAACACATTCGGACGTTTCCTTTTCGGGAGCGTCGTAGTCGGGATTCATGGCAAATTGCGCCGCATAATATGCGCTTTCTATTTCCGCCTTTATTTCTTGTTCGGTCATAGACGCAATGACGTTTGCGCCCATACTGCCCGAGAGTTTTTTGCCGTCTTTTTCGCTTTCTCGCACGACGGTCACGACAAATTTGTGCGTGTCTTTTATTCTTCTCGTGTCAAGTTGATGCTTGACGAAGAAAAGTTCGGCGGATTCTTCTTTGACTTCGTTTATTCTCCAACGGTTTATGCCGCATTCGGAGAGAATTTTCTTTATTTTTTCAATCATATCAGTGCTCCTTATCCAAGTCTTATGCGAGCCTTCATATACGGGCCGCCGTCAGAGACTTTCACCCATTCTTTGTAGCCTTTTCCGCAATATCCGCTGCCGCAGGTGACGAGTTGTCCGCTCATCATTGACACCGATTTGAGAAGGTCGGGAACGTAGCCCGTGAGAACGATAGGTGAGAAGATTTTTCCTGTGAGTTTGCCGTCTTTTATCTCTCTTGCAGTGGTGACCATGCATTGAATACCCCAGTTTTTCGGGTCTTCCATGCCGCTTGACGGAGATTCGAGCAGGAAGCCGTATTTGATTGACGCAATCATTTCGTCGAGCGTGACGTTTTGTGCCGCACCTTCGAAATACGTGTTGGTCATTCTCGTATACACTTTGCGCTCGTAACTTTCACGCCTGCCGTTGCCCGTCGGTTTTACGCCGAGTCTTGCAGCGGAGAGTGCGTCGCACATGCCTTTTTTGAGAATACCGCCGTTTATAACCACCGTGTCGCTCGTTAGCGTTCCTTCGTCGTCGAACCACATCGTTGCAGAGTCGTCAACCGCGTTGCCGTCGTGCATAGTCACAAGATCGCTTGCGACTCTTTCATCGATAAATGACGCGGCAAGTGCTCTGTCTTTGACGAACATATCCATTTCCACGCCGTGTCCGAACGCTTCGTGAACAATCATACCGGTGGTGTCGGGATCGCAAATGCAGTCGTATTCGCCTGGGATCATTTGTTCGCTCGAAAGAAGTTCGATAGCCTTGTTTGCGACTTCGGTTGCAAATTCTTCCATTCTGTCGAGAATTTCCGCTCCGCCGAGTTGAGAGAATCCTTTATATGCGTCTTTGACTTCTTCGCCGCGAAGCGCAAGCGCAACGATTGCGCCGTTTGTCCACATAACCGTCTGGTCAAGGTCGCGATTTTCGGAGATGAAAAGTTTTCTGAATTTTCTGTACGATACGTTGACCATTGCGTCGAGAACGCCGTCCACGCTCAAAGTTTTGTTGCGGATTGCGTCGAGTCTTTCGAGAATTTTTTCGTCGCCGAGTTCGCGCGGGTCGATTGCGTATCCCGAAACTTTTTTGAGAGTTGCAGGCTCGTCGCTCGGAATAGGGGTGGGAAGCGGTTTGATTCCGTCGGGGATATTTTCGGTTTGAAGTGCGATACGTTCGTCGATTGCTTTGACGATTTCGGGGATTTTTTCTTCCGAAAACTCGTTGAAAGAGTATTCGGCGCAACCGATTTCGTCAAAAACTCGCACCACGTAGCCAGAGCCGCCGCCTAGACCTACGTTGTTTATTCTTTTGCCTGCGCGATTTATTCTCCACGCGCGGCTGTCGTCCTGCACGGCAAGCACGGAAGCATACGCGTATTTTTTGCGTAGTTCCGACACGAGATTTTTGAGTGCAGGCTTGACGATGTCAAGTTTTTCAAACATATTTTTGCTCCTTTATAGAAATTGCGCACTTGTGCGCTTCGTTTTTACATTTATATTATCGACCCGTATCGAACATTTGTCAACCTTTGCGCGCACGATAATTTGAAAAATATGAAAAATATTTCATATTATCACGCAATTTATTCGGATTTCCGTATTAAATCAAAATAGACCGAATTTATACGGTTCGGTCAAATTTGCAGATAGTGTCTATTTTGGTATAAAAAAAGCACCGAGCGGTGCTTTTTCGTTTGTTGTTATTTATTGCAGGGGAGATTCTTTTCAGGACATCTGAAAGGAAGGAATTTGCCCGCAAGTTCGTTTACGAGTGCGGAATCGAGATCTTCAAAGATGATGTTGTTGGCGTATTTTTTTGCGGATTCCAACGTTTCGTCGGATTTTACCGTCCACATAAGGATAGGCAACTTTTTGCCCCATTTGAGCAACCATTTGTTTTCGGAAAGTGAAGGGGAGCAGGCTCTTGCGTCGTATGCGATGAAGTCGGGGCGAGTGAGCTTGCAGATGAACATCTTGCCCATAAAGTCGGAAGGAAACCATCTGAGATGTTTAAGGTCGGGAGAGCACCAAGTGCAAAGTTCTCCGACTGGGTAGTCGCTGTGACGTTTGGCATACAAAACCGCGCCGAAGTCAAACGATTGAAGCGCGATGTCGCCCTTGTAGTCCACTTCTTTCAAAACTTTGATAGTTTCACGAACGATACGGTGATTGAAAGGATTTATACCTTTTATTTCGCACAAAATGCCGACTTTGCCGTCAACGAGTGCAAGAAAATCTTTGAAAGTGGGGATTGTATACTCGGTGTTTGCGAGCGGATATTTTTTGAGTTCCGCAAGCGTGCAATCCTTGATAAGTTTGTCGATTCCGCAAACGCGTTTCAGGTTGTCGTCGTGAAAAACCACCACGTGACCGTCTTTTGTCACGTGAACGTCGATTTCGATATTGAAGTCGTTATCGATGGCAAGTTGATACGCCGGCATGCTGTTTTCGGGAAATTCTTCGTTGTGAAGTCCGCGATGCGCGATGGGTCTTGCAAAAAGCCATTGAAAATTCATATCTTTT
>CAVKIG010000102.1:0-3701 GCA_963656415.1 bacterium
GTTGTGATTGACGATTTAATTTGTTATAATCACAATGAATTCATTTTTGGAGGACAACAATGGGAAAAGAAACCAAGAAAGTTCTTTTTACCGAAACGGTGTTGCGTGACGCGAATCAGTCTTTGATTGCGACTCGTTTGCCGTATTCGAAGTTTGCCGACATACTTCCGACGATGGACAAAGCGGGATATTATTCCGTCGAGTGCTGGGGCGGAGCGGTGTTCGACGTATGTTTGAGATATCTGGACGAAGATCCGTGGCAACGTTTGAGAAATTTGCGCAAGGCAATGCCCAATACGAAGTTGCAAATGCTCCTTCGCGGACAAAACCTTTTGGGATATAAGCATTATCCCGACGAAATCGTGAAGATGTTTGTCGAGAAATCCGTTGACAACGGCATCGACATCATCCGTATTTTCGACGCGCTCAACGACGTACGCAATCTCGAGACCGCGACAAAGACCGCAATCAAGTGCGGAGCGACGGTATCCGGTGCAATCAGTTATACGCAAAGTCCCGTTCACACTCTCGAAGCGTTTGCCAAACTTGCAAAACAACTCGAAGAAATGGGCGTGGCAACAATCTGCGTGAAAGATATGGCAGGCACGATGACTCCGTTTGAAGCGTACGAACTTATCGGCGCAATCAAGAACGAAGTGAAGATTCCCGTGGTTTTGCACACGCACTGCACGACGGGCATGGCGTATATGACCTACATGAAAGCAATCGAAGCGGGCGTTGACGTCATCGACACCGCAACTTCGTGCTTCAGCGGCGGCACGAGCCAACCCGCAACCGAAACCATCAACATCGCGCTCAAACAACTCGGTTACGAAACAGGTCTCAACGACGACGTGCTCAAACAAGTCAACGACTATTTCAAGCCCATTAGAGACGAATATCTCAAAGACGGCACACTCAATCCCAAGATGCTCACGACCGACACGGACGCGCTCACGTACAAAGTGCCGGGCGGCATGCTCTCCAACCTTGTTTCGCAACTCAAAGCTCAAAACGCTATGGACAAATTCGAGCAAGTGCTTATCGAGACGCCGAAGGTCAGAGCGGATCTCGGTTATCCGCCGCTCGTCACGCCTATGAGCCAGATGGTCGGCGTGCAAGCAACCAACAACGTGCTCGCAGGCGAGAGATACAAGAACATTTCAAAGGAAGTCAAGGCGTATTGCCGCGGTGAATACGGCACGTCGCCCGCTCCCATCAATCCCGACGTTATGGCAAAAGTTCTCGGCGACGAGAAACCCATCGAAGGCAGATACGCAGACACGCTCGAACCCGTCTTTGAAAAGACCAAAGCGGAACTCGGCGACACCGCGAAGTGCGACGAAGACGTGCTTTCTTACATTCTTTTCCCGCAAGTTACGGAGAAATTCTTTGCTGCTCGCAAGGCTAAAGAAGAGAAAATCGTCAAATACACAATCGCACCCGTCGAAGAATAACAGGAGTGGTTATGAATGCTATTTTGTTAAGCGGCATACTCGATAAGAACCAACCGTTGAAAGTCGTTGACGCGCTTTTGCTTGCGGTCATAGGCATTGCAATCGTGTTCGTCGTTCTCATCCTGCTTATGCTCATCGTTCAACTCGAAGGCAAGATTTTCGAGAGCAGTGACAAACTCAGGGAAAAACATCCCGAATGGGCGCAGAAAGTTCAAAACACAAAAGAAAAAATGGCGTTTTGGAAGAAGAAAAAGAAAGTGGAAGACGACGCTTCTGCGACAACCGACGCTCCCGCACTTGCAAACGGCACTTGCGGAGAACTCAAACTCGTCAACACCGACGAACGCGACGCGGCTATGATTATGGCAATCGTCGCAGACGCAACGCAAACTCCGCTCAACGAGTTGCGTTTCAAATCCATTAAACGCGTGGACGCGGAAGGAGAAGAAAAATGATTTACAAAGTTACGCTCAACGGCAAAATATACGAAGTTGAAGTGGAAAAGGGCGAAGCGGTCATTCAAGCAGAATACGAAGCCGCTCTTCCGCAATCCGCACCCGCAGTCGCTGCACCCGTAGCACAGACCGTCGCACCGACGGTAGCACCTGCCGCCGCTCCTGCTGCAAGCGCAGGCGCAAACGCAGTCGTCGCACCTATGCCCGGCAATATCAACGCTGTGAAGGTCACAAGCGGTCAACAAGTCAAGAAAGGCGACGTGCTCGTCGTTCTCGAAGCCATGAAGATGGAAAACGAGATCTATGCGGAAAGAGACGGCAAAATCGGTCAGGTCTTCGTTCAAAAAGGCGCAACCGTCGAAACCGGCACTCCGCTCGTCGAACTTCTGTAAGGAGCAACTCGTATGGATATCGGCGAAATATTGAAAAATATATGGAACAACAGCGGTTATCGTCTTTTCGGAGCGGAAGGCGGTTGGCAATCGCTCGTGATGATCATCGTTGCGTTGTTCTTCTTGTATCTCGGCATCAAAAAGAAATTTGAGCCGTTGCTTCTTGTCGGCATTGCGTTCGGCATGCTTCTCACAAACCTTCCCGCACTCGACGGAGACAAAATCTTCCACGCGGACTGGTGGACGGGGGACGCTGCCGTTGCAAACGGCGTTGATTATCTCAACGTTCTGCAACACGGCGGATTGCTCGACATCCTTTACATCGGCGTCAAGACCGGCGTTTATCCCTGCATCATATTCATGGGCGTAGGCGCAATGACCGACTTCGGCCCGATGCTTTCAAGACCCAGTTCGCTCATCCTCGGCGCGGCGGCACAAGGCGGCATCTATCTCGTGCTTATTCTTGCGGCGGCAATGGGATTCACGGGTGGTCAAGCGGCTTCCATTTCTATCATCGCAGGTGCGGACGGTCCGACGGCTATCTTCCTGACAAAATCGCTTGCGCCTGAACTTCTTGCGCCTATTGCGGTTGCGGCATATTCGTATATGGCACTTATTCCGCTTCTGCAACCCCCGTTCATGAAGATGCTCACAACAAAGAAAGAGCGCATGACCGTTATGCAGGCGACTCGTCCCGTAAGCAAGAAAGAGAAGGTTATCTTCCCGATTCTCGTTACGATAGTCGTATCTTTGCTTTTGCCGTCCGTTGCTCCGCTTCTCGGCAGCCTTATGTTCGGCAACTTGCTTAAAGAATGCGGCGTAACCGACCGTCTCAGCGACACTGCACAGAACGCGCTTATGAACATCGTCACGTTGTTCCTTGGCATTTCCGTCGGTGCAACCGCAGTCGGTTCTACGTTCCTTACGCTCAACACACTCAAAATCGTGTTCCTTGGTCTTGCAGGTTTCGTTCTTGCAACCATTTGCGGACTTCTCATCGGCAAACTTCTTTACGTCTTGTCGAAAGGCAAAATCAATCCGCTCATCGGTTCTGCAGGCGTATCCGCAGTGCCTATGGCAGCCCGTGTTTCCAACACCGTAGGTCTTCAATACAACAAAGGCAACTATCTTCTCATGCACGCCATGGGACCGAACGTTGCAGGTGTTATAGGGTCGGCGGTTGCAGCAGGCTTCCTTCTTGCCGTCTTCGGATAAAACGGCACTATTTAGCGAATAGCATCGTCAACACCCCTTGTCCGTCAACTCATGTACTACTTGTACATTAGGGTTGACGTACAAGGGGTGTTTCCTTGCTCTTCATCTAAATATTGCCGTTTTATTGTTAATTAATAATTAATAATTAATAATGAATAATTGTGGAAGGCGAAGCCTTATCC
>CAVKIG010000103.1:0-3594 GCA_963656415.1 bacterium
GGATATACGTGATAAGCGCGTGCTGTCCTTCGCCTTCGATGTCAACGCCCTCGTAGAGTTGTTGCGCGACTCTCGACGTGCGTTCGGCGGTCATGTTGAGTTTGTGGCTCGCTTCCTGTTGCATCGTGCTCGTTGTAAACGGCGGAGCGGGTTTTGACGTAGATACGCTCTTTTTTACTTCGTCCACACGATAATCGCACTTGCGCATAAGGTCCGCTATCGCGTATGCGTCGTCGGCATTGTTTGGTTTCACTTTCTCGCCGTTTCTGTCGTTGAGTGCTGCGTTGAAAAGGTTTGCTTTCGTCTTCTTTGCTCCGTCTTTGAGCAAAAGCGCGCTTATCGACCAATACTCTTCGGGCTTGAAGTCGCGGATTTCCTTTTCTCTGTCCACAATCATTTTAAGCGCCGCCGATTGCACGCGTCCCGCAGAAAGACTGGGCTTGAGTTTTCTTGAAAGAATCGGGGATATTTTGTAACCCACAAGTCTGTCAAGCACTCTTCTTGCTTGCTGGCTGTTGACGAGATCCATGTTGATTTCTCTCGGATTTTCCATAGCCGCACGCACTGCTTTGGGCGATATTTCGTTAAACTCGATACGCACTTTGTCGCCCGTCACTCCGAGCGTATTTTTAAGGTGCCACGATATTGCTTCTCCTTCGCGGTCCGGGTCGGTTGCGAGATACACTTTGTCGTATTTCTTCACCGCTTGAGAGAGTTGTTTTATGGTTGATTCCTTGTCCGGCGTGACGATGTATTGAGGCTTGAAACCGTTGTCGACGTCGATACCCAAAGAACGCGCAGGCAAATCGCAAACGTGTCCTTTGGATGCAAGCACCGCCGCGTCGTTGCCGAGATACTTCTGTATCGTCTTGGCTTTGTGCGGTGACTCAACAATGATGAGTTGTTTCATTCTATCTCCTTGGGGCAAAGCCCCGCTTTATTATCTATTTTCGTTTTCGGCGCGTTTCAACGCCGCTTTTGCGAGCGTTTTATGCCGCTTCGTTCCGTTTTTTACACTCACGCAAGCGAATAGAAATTGCCTGCGCCTTTGAAAACCAAACCTTCGATTTCAAGGTCGAAAAGCACGCTTGTAAGTTCGCTCACGCTAAGTCCCGTGACTTCGATTAGTTCTTCAAAATGCCTTTCGCCGTCATGCAACGCGTCGAGTATCTCGTTTTGCACGATGGACAGTTCGATTGTTTTCTCGACTTTTTCTTCTCTTCTCACGCCAATCTGGTCAAGCACGTCTTCGGGCGATATGACGAGTGCGTGTGGCATTTCTCTAAGCAATTCGTTTCCGCCCGCGCTTTCTTCGTCGTACACGTTGCCGGGCACCGCAAAAATGTCTCTTCCTTGCTCGATTGCAAGTCTCATCGTGATGAGCGAGCCGCTCTTTTTTGCCGCTTGCGGAAGAAACACCGCGTCTGCAAGTCCGCTGACTATGCGATTGCGCTCGGGAAAGTGATATTGAAGCGGTTTCGTGCCGAGCGGATATTCCGTGACGACCAAACCGCCGCTTGAAAGCACGCTTTCAAGAAGCGAACGATGCTCGGCAGGATACACGACGTCAAGCCCCGAAGCAAACACCGCAACCGTCGGCTTCGACTGATTTACGCAAGCAAGGTGCGCTATACTGTCTACACCCCTTGCAAATCCCGAAATAACCGTGAGCCCCGCTTTTGCGAATTCTCTTGAAAACTCGTCCGCGACCTTTGCGCCGTATCTCGTGGGGCGTCTCGTTCCGACAACCGCAATGCTCTTTGCTCTCAGTGCGTCGAGATTGCCTTTTGCAAACAATCCCGTCGGCGCGTCGTATATGTCGAGCAACTTTTCGGGATACTCGTCGTCGTATCTCGTGATGAATTTCAAATCTCGTTTTTCAAGTTCCGCCGCAAGTTCGTCGGCTCTATCAAGAAGTTTGAAAAACTCCGTTGCGTGTTCGTCCCCGAGCGTTTTGAAAACCGCGCGTCTGCCGCTTTCGCTTGCCAGTTCCGTTGCGTCTTCAAACTCGTCGAGAAGTGCCGTTCGTTTTTTATTCGACAATTCGCTCACGCTTTGCAACGCAAGCAAAATTTTCTTTCTTTCGTCCATATCTCTCCCCGTCAATGATACTTTCTGTCAAGTCCCCTGTATTGTATCGCTTCGCCGATATGCGCAGGCAAAATGTTTTCACTGCCTTCTATGTCGGCAATTGTTCTTGCCACTTTGAGTATGCGCGTCGTGCCGCGTGCGCTCAGATTGAGTTTTTCAAACGCCTTTTGCAAAAGTCTCTCGCAATCTTTGTCGATCACGCAATATTTGTTGAGTTCTTTTGCGCCCATTTCGGCGTTTGTGAGTATGCCGTCTTTTTCAAATCTCTTGCGTTGAATAGCACGCACGCGGTTGATACGCTCTTTTATCTGCGCGCTCGTCTCGCCGCTCTTTTGAAAGCGCAATTCGTCGTACGAGATATTGTCCACTTCGATTTGCAAATCTATTCTGTCCATCAAAGGGCCGCTGAGTTTCGACACGTAATTGTGTATCTGCGACGGCGTGCAACGGCATATCTGATTTTTCGAGCCGTAGTTGCCGCAAGGACACGGGTTCATGCTTGCAATCAGCATGAAATTTGCAGGATATTCGGTGGTTTGTTGCACTCTTGCAACCGTCACTTTTCTGTCTTCGAGCGGTTGGCGCAAAGTTTCAAGTGCGTGACGGGAATATTCGGGCATCTCGTCAAGGAACAAAACACCGTGATTTGCAAGGCTTACCTCACCCGGTCTCGCTTTCGCTCCGCCGCCTATCAGCGCAGGCACGGTCGTCGTGTGATGCGGCGTTCTGAACGGTCTCGTCGTCACTATGCCGACGTCAGAATCGAGTATGCCGGCGACGGAATGTATTTTTGTCACTTCCACCGCTTCTTCAAACGTCATCTCGGGCATAATCGTCGGGACGCATTTGGCAAGCATCGTTTTTCCTGCTCCGGGCGGGCCTATCATAAGTGCGTTGTGTCCGCCTGCAACGGCAATTTCAAGCGCGCGCTTTGCAACGCTTTGCCCTTTTACGTCTGCAAAATCCACGCCGTAGCCGTGAGATACGCACGCGCTCTCGTACGTGGAAGTCGGCACTTTCTCAAACACCACGCCCGAAAGCATTTCAACGACTTCACGAAGGTTGTTCAGAGCATACACGTCTATGCCTTCTATGAAACTTGCTTCTCTTGCGTTTGCGGCAGGAATTATAAACTTTCTGTGCCCTGACTGCATTGCGGATATAAGAAGCGGCATTATGCCGTTTACGTGACGAAGTTCGCCGTCAAGCGACAACTCGCCGATAATCACGTATTGCTTGTACGCCTTGCTTTCTATCTGTCCCGTCGCCGCCATTATTCCGAGCGCAACGGGTAAATCGAACGTCGGACCTTCTTTTTTCGTGTCGGCAGGCGCAAGATTGACGATGATGCGTTTTGCGGGATATTGAAATCCGCTGTTCTTGATTGCAGAGCGCACTCTTTCCTTGCTTTCTTTCGTTGCTGTGGAAGCAAGCCCCACCATATCGTAGCCGGGCAAACCGCTGTTGATGTCAATCTCGACGTCCACTGCGTATCCGGTCAAT
>CAVKIG010000104.1:0-3332 GCA_963656415.1 bacterium
TGAATACATGCGCTACGCAACCCTTGCGAGCAAGTTGCTCCGCTTTGCATTGACAACATGACAATATGGAAAATTTGATGTTTTCGTGAGATTGATAAATAAATGCATAATGCGAAAGCGTCCCGAATCGACAACCATTAAGGGATAAATACCACATCGATTTAATAAATTAAACTCTAAATAGAGATATTGCAAAATAGATGAAGAACAAGAAAGAGCCACGCTAACGGCAACCCTAATGTACATTTACTACATGAGTTGACGGGAGCGTGGCTCTGCCGCAGTTATTCGCTATTTGGGAATGTTTTTTCGTGAGATTGATAAATAAATGCATAATGAGAAAGCGTCCCGAATCGACAACCCTAATGTACAAATAGTACATGAGTTGGCAATTCGGGACGCTGACAAAATTAGGCGTTATTTAGCAATCTCACGATCGAAGTTTTCGAGGCAACGAACGGAAATAGCATAACAATCCGCCAAACATTCGGGGTTGAGATTATCTGCCGTGTCACGCATGGTGTGATAATAATCCTGAAGATTGTGGTCGAGTGCGGTGATACCGGTGGAACGGAATCCTGCTTTGTTGAAAGCGGCGTTGTCGGTTGCTCCGCCAAAGGGCGGAACCCACGTCTTGGTGCACTTGATGCCGAGTTCGTTTGCGGCGTTTACGAATGAATCGCTGACTTCTTTGTCAGATTTAACGGTTCCGTTCAAATCGCGGTAGTTTACACCGAGAAAACGACTTTCGTGTATGGTGTCATAAGAATATATCCAGGTCGGAACGTCGTCGAATTCGCCTTTGTGTGCTTCGCACCACGCCATTGCGCCGCGAAGTCCCGCTTCTTCACTGCCCGAAATGATGACGCCTACTTCGGTGTGTTCGAGTTCGATGCCATGATCTTTCATGGCTTTGAGAATGGCGATGCCCATATAACAACCGGTGAGATTGTCGTTTGCGCCGTCGGTTATGGTGTTTTCGTCCCACATGAAGTACATGCCGACAAGGCACGGAACCATGACGAGAATAGCAATCCCCATCCAGAACAGCACGGGCGTGTACAAGGAAGTGTAACCCGCTATCGTATAATCGGTGACGGGACGGCAACACGTTTTGACTGCCGCCGCGATGTTGAGACCGAGAACGATAAGCCCCGAAACCACGCTTGTGACAAGGTGTGCAACGTGTGCCGTTCCGCCGAATTTGTTGTTGACGGGCCAGTTCCACACCGCGTCGGGATGTCCGTTGAAAAACACTCTGCCCTTCACTTCACCCGTACATTTTTTGATTGCGGTGACGCTATGTCCCGTTTTTTCGGGGAAGAACTTGTCAACCAACTTTTTGTACAGTCCGAATTGAACGAACAATATCACGAAACCGAGAGCCGTTATCACCGCGCCGACGATAGGCATAAAGAAAAACAGCACCATGCCTGCAAGCACGAACGTTATCGTGAAATAAATCCAACCGAAAAACGCATTCGGGTTTTCCTTGAACGATTCCACGTCCGATCTTTCGCAACCGCAGTCGTTTTTGAGATAGTCTGCCATATACTCGCAAGCCATTTTCTCTCCGACGCTGCCGGGATCGCGTTTTGGCATATCGTTGCAGATATGCGCAATTTCGTCGCACATAAATTGTGCACTCTGAGCCTTGTTGTCAATAAGACTTTGCAATTTGCCCATAATTTTTTCCCCTTCCATAAGATAATTCAATTATACAATACGAAAGTGCGACATTTCAATATGCAACCGTTCCGCGAAATCCGACAAAAACGCGATATTGTATTATTAATAAAAACAACCGCAAGATATGCGGTTGCATTATACTATGTATTAGATTTTGCTCTATTGCACGCTTTGCAAAGCATCTGACAGTTTTCAGTGGATGTTTTTCCACCTTCACACCATGGTGTAATGTGATCTCCTTCCATTTGTTCAAAATTAAAATGCTTATGACATATCGAGCAAATACCGTCTTGTTTTTCATAGGCCTGACGCTTTTGCGATTCTGTAAATGCTCTTATATTCAAACATTTTTCGTTGCCTGACAATACGTACTCAAATATTCCTTTTTTGTTTGTAACGTCATCGTCAATCATTAGTTCCTTAATTCTACTTTCTAGGTCAACAACGTTTATAACTTTATTTTTATAAACATCGTATATTGCGCCCCACTCAACGCCTTTCATTTCTTTTCTATACTTAGTAAACGTAAGTTTAACCCAATCTATGACATTTTTGAAATACGTCCAAAGTTCAATAGCATTTGCATCGTGCTGATGAAAAGACATGTAGTTTTCGATATTGCCTTTGCTTATCCACTCTATTGCTTTTTCAAGACAATCCTGCCTTAATGCAGAACCTGCGACATAATCTTTGGCAATATTATATGCTGGGCAATTTGATTTGCTAAAAAACGTTTTTGCGCTTGTCAACCATTCTCCTGTATAAACAGCATTACGAAGTTCTTGATCTGTAAGTTTAACTCCTGCGATGTTTATTGTCTTGAACCACTCTAATTTTTCGAGATCATTTCCACTGCAAAAGTAAATCATGCATTTATAATTCAAGATTTTGTCTTTTTCAGTTTGCGTCAAAGAATGAAAGTATTTTTCATTCAAAGAGAAATCACCATTTATATATTGACAAAAGCTCAACGTGCGTTGTTGCCCATCAAGCACTTCATATGTATCGTCTCCATTATCAACCCAATACATAACGTTGAGCGGAAAGCCCTTCATTATAGTTTCGATAACGGCATCACGTTGTTTATCATTATAAACGAATTCGCGTTGATACTTCGGCCTGATATTCAGTTTTCCTTCATAACCGACAACGCCTTCTTCTTCACTATCGACAAAACCATTGAAAATATCTTTTATCGCGATTTCATGCAATTGTATATTCATATTTTTCTCCTTATAATAATTCGCCTATAAAGTGTTTTTCCATTGAGTTCCGGGCCGCGTCCACGCCACTGAACCCTATGGTCATCCAACCCAAGTATTTCAAATTGGTCCGGATTATATTTGTCCAAAAAAGTAATTGGAACGCCCATTATTCCATTACGCTTTGCGACGAATGAGTATCCTGTTGTAAATTCGTCTTCCGTTGATAATCGTATAGCATGGGAAATTACCGATCCATCTTGCGCTATTTGCAATTCCGATGATTTCAAATTGAGTTGGGTTGTACTTGTCAAGGAAGGTGATTGGCACTCCCATGATTCCGTTACATCTTTCGACGGACAATGATTCGGAAGTACGGCGTGATTCGTCTGTCTGTCTGTCTGTCTGTCTGTCTGTCTGTCTGTCTGTCTGTCTGTCTGT
>CAVKIG010000105.1:0-3317 GCA_963656415.1 bacterium
GGGATATTGAGATGAATAGCAAGGAAGGTGCGGCTTGAACCAAAACCCAACGTACTCAAACGTACGTGATTTTGGGAAAAGTCGTGCCTGACGCAGCTATTCGCTCAATAGCACGCTTAAATTAGACGTTGATGCGGAACAAAACCACATCATTGTCCTGCATCACATAGTCCTTCCCTTCACTGCGAACTTTTCCGCGCTCTTTTGCAACGTTGAACGAGCCGC
Organism: bacterium; assembly: GCA_963656415.1. GTDB lineage: Bacteria > Bacillota > Clostridia > Christensenellales > CAG-917 > CAG-475. The sequence goes on from CAVKIG010000105.1 coordinate 226, forward strand.
ATTCGAGAAGAGTTGCATAATCGACGATTTCGGCACGAATGAATCCGCGCTCGAAGTCACTGTGGATTTTGCCGGCGGCTTGGGGAGCTTTCGTGCCTTTGACGATGGTCCAGGCGCGAGTTTCCTTTTCACCTGCCGTGAGATAACTTATAAGTCCCAAAAGTTTGTAGGACGCTTTGACGAGACGGTCGAGGCCGCTCTCTTTAAGACCGTAATCTTCCATAAACATTGCGCGGTCTTCGTCGCTGAGTTCGGACAAATCTTCTTCGAGTTTTGCGCAAAGCACGATTGCTTCGGTGTTTTCTTCTTTTGCAATTTCTTCGACCTGCGCGGTGTATGCGTTGCCGTTTATGCCTGCTTCGTCGGTGTTTGCGACGTAAATCACGGGTTTGGAAGTGAGAAGGAATTGTTCGTCGACAAATTGTTTGAGCTCTTCGTCCATTTCGAGATTGCGGAGTGCTTTGCCGCTTTCGAGCCAACTCTTCATTACGTTGAGCCGATCGATGTCTTCTTGATATTTTTTGTCCGCTTTGACTTTGGTTTGTGCGGTTGCCATGCGGCGTTCGAGCGTTTCAAGGTCGGCAAAGACAAGCTCGAGATTTATGGTCTCTATGTCGCGTGCGGGGTTGACACTGCCGTCAACGTGAGTGATGTTTGCGTCGTCGAAACATCTTACGACGTGCACGATTGCATCCACTTCTCTTATATGCGACAAAAATTTGTTGCCGAGACCTTCACCGCGACTTGCGCCCTTGACAAGACCTGCAATGTCCACAAATTCAAGAGAAGTCGGAGTGATTTTTTTGCTGTCGTAAAGGGCGGCGAGTTTTTCAAGTCTTTCATCGGGAACTGCCACCACACCCACGTTGGGCTCTATTGTACAAAACGGATAGTTTGCCGCTTGCGCGCCCGCCTTGGTTATTGCATTGAACAGCGTACTTTTGCCTACGTTTGGCAATCCTACGACACCGAGTTTCATTTTTTCTCCTAATACACGTTCTTGCGTGCGATATAACTTAATACAATAGTTTAGTATAAACGAAATTGAAGAGAGTGTAAAGAGAAAATGGAAATTTGGGAAGCGTTGGTTTTGGGCATCATACAGGGCGCAAGCGAGTTTTTGCCGATATCGTCGTCGGGGCATCTATTGTTGCTCGAAAAACTCGGAGTCGGAAAAGAAGACCTTTTCTTCAACGTCATGCTGCATGTGGGAACTCTTATTGCGGTGCTTATCGCAATGTGCAAAAAGTGGTGGCCGCTCGTCCGTCATCCTTTCAACAAAACCAACGGATACCTGCTTCTCGCATGCTTGCCGACGGTGGCTCTTGCATTCGTTTTCAAACTGCTTGCTCCGTCGCTTTTAGGAGGCAAACTTTTGGGGTGCGGTTTTGTTCTAACGGCTTGCCTTTTATATGCGGGCGAAAACTTCCATTTCACCAAATCGACACTTCTTAATGCCAAAAATAGCATTTTAACAGGCGTTTTGCAAGGTATCGCGGTTTTGCCCGGTGTGTCCAGAAGCGGCGCTACAATATCCGCAATGCGCTTGCAAGGCGTTGAAAAAGAGAACGCCACAACGTTCTCTTTTCTGCTTTCGATACCTATAATCATCGGCTCTGCCGCCTACGAAAGTCTCGATTTAATCACGGGAAAAACCGTGCTTTCAATCACTCCCGAAGCGGTGATTGTCGGCGTCGTTGCCGCTTTTATATCGGGTCTTTTGTCAATAAAATTCTTTTTGAAACTCGTTGAAAAACACTCGCTTAACGGCTTTGTGATATACACGCTTTTGCTTGGAATCGTGACTTCGATTCTGCCGTTCTTCATCAAATAAATGATTTTTTCAAGCGGTTATTTTGCGAGTTCGTCGGCAAGAGCGGATATCTCTTGCTCGTTCTGCGCAGTCATTGCGGACAAAATTTTGACGGACGGCTCTACAAATTCGATGTTCTTTGAGCCTTCGAACATACTCTTCATCACCTTTGCGGACATGGGTGCCCAAGTGCCGTTTTCGATGAATGCGATTTTTCTCGATTGATAGCTTCTTTCAACAAGTTTTGCGATAAATTCTCTCATCGCGGGGAACGCGTCGCCGTTGTATGTGGGGCAAGCAAGCACGAGTTTTGAGTGCTTGAAAGCGTCTTCGACGTTCTCCGCCCAATCGCTACGAGCAAGGTCGGATATAGCAACTTTCACGCCCTTTTCTTCAAGTTTTGCGGCAAGCAATTTCGCCGCTTTTTCGGTGTGGCCGTACACGGACGCGTATGCGATAAACACTCCGTCAGTCTCCGCCGAGTAGGAAGACCAGACGTTGTAGAGATTGAGATAATAGCCGAGATTGTCCGTGAGTATAGGGCCGTGCAAGGCGCAAATCGTCTTGATGTCAAGACCTTGCAACTTCTTGAACAAGTTTTGCACCTGAACGCCGTATTTGCCCACGATGCCGAAATAATAGCGTCTTGCTTCGCATGCCCAGTCTTCGTCAGCGACGTCAAGCGCGCCGAATTTGCCGAATGCATCGGCAGAAAACAGCACTTTGTCCGTTTCGTCATAGGTCATCACCACTTCCGGCCAATGCACCATGGGCGCGGTGACAAATTTGAAAACGTGTTTGCCCGTTTCAAGCACACTGCCGTCCGAAACCACCACTCTCCTGTCGGCAAACTCCGTCCCGAAATAGTTTTTCATCATCTGAAAAGCCTTTTGCGACGACACCACCGTTGCGGCGGGATATTTGTCCGTGAACCTGACAACGTTTGCCGAATGATCGGGCTCCATGTGCTGAACAACCAAATAATCGGGCGTTTTGCCGCCAAGCACGCTTTCCACGTTGGCAAGCCACTCGTCACCGAAATGCGCGTCAACGCTGTCAAAAACGGTGATTTTGTCATCCAAAACAACGTAGGAATTGTAGGACATGCCGCTTAGGACAACGTACATGCCTTCAAATAGGTCAACTTTGTGATCGTTTACGCCAACGTAGAATATATCGTTTGTGATTTTCATAGAATACGCTCCATTCGATAAGTTTTTATCTATATATTATGTGAAAATTATATCACATAATCTTATAGTGTGCAAAGGGTATTGAA
>CAVKIG010000106.1:0-3094 GCA_963656415.1 bacterium
GTCCAGTGGACGGATTGTAGCCAAAGCGAACAAGGCGGATTGCCACGCAAACGCCGCAGTCCAAACACCTGAGGAAAGGGGAAAGTTGCATTAAAGTCTAAAACGCTCAACTTTTGTAGAGTGGTGGAAGAAATACCGGCACGGACCGGAAAGATGGGACATTTCTATTTAAAGTCTAACACGCTCACCCATTGCGTTGCCCTGAACTTATAAAAACTTGTCGGGTGCGAAAACTTTGTTGAAATATACATCGATATAGTGTATAATAAAAAATCGAAATTAATCGTGCGCATACGCGCATGCGCCGAAAGGCGAAATATAGAAAGGTGAAATATGTCGCTTTTTAATGAAAACAAATTCAAACTTAAGAAAATCGAAAAGATTGCGGCTAAGGTCGAAGCACTTGCTCCGACTTATTCCGCTATGGACGACGACACTCTCGTTGCGCAGACGGCAGTGCTTAAAGACAGACTTGCAAACGGCGAAGATCTCGATCATATTCTTCCCGACGCATACGCGCTCGTGAGAGAAGCGGCGGAAAGAGTGCTCGGGATGCGCCATTTCCACGTGCAGATACTCGGCGGAATTGCGCTGCACCAGGGCCGTATCGCAGAGATGGGCACAGGTGAAGGAAAGACGCTCGTTGCAACGCTTCCCGCGTATCTCAACGCACTCGCAGGCAAAGGCGTTCACGTCGTGACTGTCAACGATTATCTTGCAACTCGTGACGCCGCTTGGATGGGCAAGCTCTACAAGTTTTTGGGACTAACGGTCGGCGTGGTCGTGCCCGGTATGAGCTCGGAAGACAAACGCAAAGCATACGAGAGCGATATAACGTATTGCACAAACAACGAACTCGGGTTCGATTTCCTTCGCGACAACATGGTCGTGAGAAAGCAGGACAAGGTGCAACGCGAACTCAATTTTGCAATCATCGACGAAGTGGACTCCATTCTTATCGACGAAGCGCGCACTCCGCTTATTATATCGGGCAGGGGCGGAAAGTCGAGCGAACTTTATAAGAGCGCGGACAATTTTGCACGTCAATGCAGAGAAGGCGACGATTTCACGATTGACGAAAAGGAAAAATCCATTATGCTCACCGATCAGGGCGTCGAAAAAGCGGAAAGATTCTTCCACGTCGTCAATCTAACCGACCTTGAAAACACCGACCTTTATCATCACATTCAAGCGGCTCTCAAAGCGCATTTCATGATGAAGCGCGACAAGGACTATATCGTCAGCGACGGAGAAGTGCTTATCGTTGACGAGTTCACGGGACGTATCATGATAGGACGTCGCTACAACGAAGGCTTGCATCAGGCAATCGAAGCGAAAGAACACGTCGCCATAAGAAGCGAAAACAAGACGCTTGCGACGATCACTTTCCAAAACTTCTTCCGTATGTACAAGAAACTCTCGGGTATGACGGGTACGGCAAAGACCGAAGAAGACGAATTTGAAGGCATATATCGTCTCGACGTCGTCACCATTCCGCCGAACAAGCCGTCGAGAAGAGTGGACGAACACGACCAGATTTACACCAAAGTCAGCGGAAAAATCACCGCAATCGTGCAGGACATAATCGACCATCACGCAACGGGACAACCTATTCTTGTGGGCACGATAAGCGTTGAAAAGAGTGAAGAACTCAGCAATATTCTCAAAAGAAAAGGCATTCCGCACAACGTTCTCAATGCGAAATTCCACAAACAGGAATCCGAAATCATCGCACAAGCAGGCAGACTCAACGCCGTGACTATCGCAACGAACATGGCAGGCCGCGGAACGGATATTATGTTGGGCGGCAATGCGGAATTTCAGGCAAAGCAAAAGATGGAAAAGGACGGCTATCCGCTCGAAGTCATCGAACTTGCTTCTTCTCCGCACGCAAGCAACGATCCCGAAATCATCGCCGCAAAAGAAGTGTACAAACACCATTACGACGCGTTCAAGGCAATTTGCGATCAAGAAAAAGAAAAGGTCGTCGCACTCGGCGGCTTGAGAATAATCGGCACGGAGCGTCACGAAAGCCGTCGTATCGACAACCAGTTGCGTGGTCGTAGCGGTCGTCAGGGCGATCCGGGCAGCACTGTGTTCTATATATCCATGGAAGACGACATCGCGCGTATTTTCGGCGGCGACAGAATGAAAGCCATTGCCGAAACGATGAATCTCGGAGACGACGTACCTATCTCCAACGGCATAATCACAAAGCAAATCGAAAAGGCTCAAAGACTTGTCGAAGGCAGAAACTATTCGATAAGAAAACAGGTTTTGAGTTATGACGACGTGATGAACGCGCAGCGCGAACTTATCTACAAAGAACGCGGCAAGGTGCTTGACGGCATGGACGTTCACGACCAGATCATGGATATGATAGACGAACTTGCAGAAGAGATTATCGGCTATTACGCAGACTACAAGACGGATTATCAGACGTGGGATTATCAGGCGTTCAACACTGCGCTCGAGAAGAAAATGCTTCCGCAAGGCACAAATCTTATGACGCCGGAACTTTGCTCTTGCTACGACGTGTACAAACTCAAAGAAGCGGTGCTCAAGATTGCGAACAAGGACTACAACGACAAAGTGGACGCTCTCGAAAGGGAAGGCTTTGACTTCAAAGAACTCGAAAGAGTGGTGCTTCTCAAGACCGTCGATTCCAAGTGGATGGACCATATCGACGCAATGGACGCACTCCGTCGCGGTATCGGACTTCGCGGATACGGACAAAGAGACCCCGTCATTGCGTATCGCCAGGAAGGCTGGGATATGTTTGAAGACATGGTGTCGAGAATACACTCCGAGACTGCGTCCATACTTTTAAAAATTCACGTCGAAAAGAGAGAAGACGGATCGAAGCCCGAAGTGAGACAAAACATCGCAACCGCGCAAAAGAGCGTTGCTCAAAACAAAAAAGTGGGCAGAAACGACCCGTGTCCGTGCGGTAGCGGTCTCAAATACAAGAATTGCTGCGGAAAGAATCAATAAGCATAATCGATAGTTTACCATATCGAAAAATAAAGATAAAACCGTAGTATTGTAAACAAAACGGAATAACGGCAGGCAGGAATATATGTTAGATTACAAC
>CAVKIG010000107.1:0-1762 GCA_963656415.1 bacterium
CGTTAGTAGAGTTTTAACGTTAGATTTTTTCATATTTTTTCCTTTTACGGCTCGGCAAAATTATATGCTCACCGCTCGTGTTTTATATTGAAGAAAACTCGATTATTTCTTCTTTTCTTCTCTGCGTTTGTCATTGATGATTGCAAGAGCTTTCTCGTCGATAAGCGATATACCTTCGCTTTTTGCGATTTCAACCATTTGTGTCAATGCGGCTTTCAGGAACACACGCGGAATTTTCGTAAGTTTCGCGCACGCTTCGTCAGTGAATTTCACCGCAGGATCTATGCGACTTGCCGCATATTTGACGGAGTTGACGTCTCCTTCTTTTGCCTGAATCTTTTCGGGATACGGCTTTTTGAATTTCGAGCACCAAAAATTCGTGCTGTCACGATAGCCGTAATCGACGGGAACGGGCGGAAAATTGCGTTTGTTAACTCCATCGATAATCGAGTCGTAATACTCTTCTTTCATCCAAATTTTGTCGATTTTGAGAATGAAGTGAGCACCGAATTTGCTCGTAATTCCGTTGAAATTGCGATACGGCGGCTCATAGCCTTCAAGACAACCAGGTTTGTCCAGATATGCGTCTTCGAGCGAACTGTCCCAAGTGCATTCAAACACCTGATACGCTTCCTGCACGATTTGCGGACGGTCACTGCCGAGAGTCGAATCTTTGAGCGTGAAAATGCAATCTTTCATTTTTTGCTCCGTCGTATCGCCGGGGAACCCCAGTCTGACCGCTTCTTTGAAATACTTTTTATCGTCGGTTATGAAATTGAGCGTAACTTTGCCCGTGCGAAGAATATTTTGAGCGGTATTTGAACTGTTGCGCACTTCAAGAATCATTGCGTAATAACTCTTGCCTGCGATATAATACGGAAAACAAAGCGAGTAAGAACCGATGTTGGTTTGTCCGCTTTCCGACACGGTGCTTGCAAGCACGACTGGCATCGGGAAAAAGGACGAAGTCTGATAAAAATTGTCCACGATACGCAAATCTTTGAATTCGCTCATGATATTTACCTTCTTTTTTTGTTGTAAGAACAGTTTACAAGTTTAATTCGGCAATGTCAATAGTGAAAAAAGTAAAAAAATAACTAAGTTATTTTATTCGCTCGACAAATAAAGAAAAAATCGAAAAAGCACCGCAAAATCGCAGTGCTTTATCATTATATTTTTCAATTTTCGACTTTGCATACCGTCTAATCCGATATGCAACAAAATCGAATGATTTTAACTCGCTATTATTTATTGTTGCTCGTTCCGCGCCACACGTAACCTTCTTTCTGGAACGCACGAAGTTGCAAGTTGAGTTGGTCGATAAACTCTTTGTTGGATTGAGTTTTGATGAGCATATTGAGAAGATTTTCCGTCGCTTCCGCATTGTCTGCGGTGGAAAGGATCTTTCTGATTGCCCAAGTACCTTCGAGTTCGCTTGGCGTAAGGAGCAATTCTTCTTTTCTCGTGCCGCTCTTTGCAAGGTCGATTGCTGGGAAAATTCTCTTTTCGCTGAGTCTGCGGTCAAGGTGAATTTCCATATTGCCCGTGCCTTTGAACTCTTCAAAAATCACGTCGTCCATACGGCTTCCCGTATCGATAAGTGCGGTTGCAATGATAGTGAGCGAGCCGCCGTTTTCGATATTTCTTGCCGAGCCGAAGAAGCGTTTAGGACTGTGCAATGCGCCGGGATCGATACCGCCCGAAAGCGTTCTGCCAGTCGGCGGAATGGTGATGTTGTACGCTCTTGCAAGACGAGTGAGAC
>CAVKIG010000107.1:1772-3074 GCA_963656415.1 bacterium
GAGTGAGACTGTCAAGAAGCACCACGACGTCTTTGCCCGATTCGACGAGACGTTTTGCTCTTTCAAGGAGCATTTCTGCCGTCTTTGTGTGATGTTCGGGAAGTTCGTCAAAAGTGGAATAAACCACTTCGCCCTTTATCGAGCGTTGCATATCCGTGACTTCTTCGGGGCGTTCGTCGATGAGAAGAACTTTGAGTTCGACTTCGGGATAATTCTGCGCGATAGCCGCCGCAATCATCTTCAAAAGAGTCGTTTTGCCCGCTTTAGGCGGAGAAACGATGATACCGCGTTGACCTTTGCCGATAGGAGATACGAGATCTATGCAACGGGTTGCGTATTCTCTCGGGGTCGTTTCGAGACGCAATCTTTCGTTGGGATAAATAGGCACGAGATCGTCGAAGTTGGGACGAATGCCAAGCGTTTCAGCGTCTATACCGTTGATTTTAGTGACGGTTACGACTGCCGCCGGTCTGCCTTCTTGAACCTTTTTGCAAAGAGAATGAACGTAGTCTCCCCTACGCAAACCGTATTGTTTGATTTTCATCGTGGACACGTATGCGTCCATCTCGTTGAACGTGCCGTTCAATACGCGGAGAAAACCGTATCCGTCGGGATTGATCTCGAGATAACCTTCTCTTTCGAGCAATTCTTCTTCGACTTCCTTGCTCTCGTTGAGAACCTGAGTGTTGAAATTCTGAACTTGCTGTTGATTCTGTTTCTGGAATCCGCCGTTCTGATTGTTATAGCCGTTGTTGTTATAATTGTTGTATCCGTTATTCTGATACACGTTGTTTTTATTGAAACCGCCGTTTCCGTTCTGAAAATCGTTGAAGTTGCGTTTTTGCTGATTTTGCGGTTTTTGGTACTGATTATTGTTGAAATTACCGTTTTTATAATTATTGTTGCCGTAACCGTTGTTGTTATTGTAACCGTTATTGTTGCCGTAACTCGTCGAGCGATAGGTCGGTTGGAATTTCGGTCTCACGAATTCTTCGGTCTGACCGTTTTTTTCGATTTTCACGACATCGCTTTTTTGCGGTTCGGATTTTACGGCATCGACCGTATTTTGACTTGTTTCAACGATTTTTTCAGCGTTTTCGCCTTTTTTGGGACGTCCGCGACGCGGTGCGGCGGGCGGTTCCATTTCACCGTTTGAAATCTTGAAAACAAGATCCACCAAATCTGCCTTGTTCAATTTCGTAGGCGCACTTACGCCGACTTCTTTTGCAAGGGCACGCATTTCAAAAATACTCTTTGATTCAAGATCTTGTTTGGTGTATTTTTCCATAAGCACTCCTGATT
>CAVKIG010000108.1:0-2953 GCA_963656415.1 bacterium
AGAAAGAGCCACGCTAACGGCAACCCTAATGTATAAATAATACATGAGTTGACGGAAGCGTGGCTCTGCCGAAGTTATTCGCCATCAAAAGTAATTAAAAAATGCGATAAATAGATGAATGATGCGAAAGTGCCCCGAGAATGACAACCCTAATGTACATATAGTACATGAGTTGGAAGGTTCGGGGCACTGACAAAGTCAGTCGCTATTTAGCGCATTTTTTAGTCGCAGTTTATAAGAATCTTGCTATATTGAAGCGGATACTTCACGCACGATTCTACGACTTGCGGAATTTCTTCAAAGTTTGCGGCCGCACCGATGATTCCGTCGGTTTTGACGACTTTGTTGGCGAGAAGGTTGATTGCCGAAGACAATTCTCCAATGCCGTTGCATACGCCTTTGAGAGTGAGTTGTTTTTTGAGAACCGTGCCTGCGTCGACGGCGTGTTTGCCGCGTGTCGCATAACCCGCTATGATGACGTCGCCCTGATTTTTTACAAGACGAATTGCCGCATTCACGTCAACGCTTTCGCCGGAGAAAATCGCCGCTTCCGCCATTCTTCCGCCGGTTATTTCTTCAACTCTGCGTTCGAGATTGTCGTAGGTGGGATTGAGCGTGTAGCAAACGCCCCACTTCTGCGCGAGCGCAAGTTTGTCTGCGTCAAGGTCGATAAGGATTGGCACGTATTGATAATAGGTTGCCATCTGACCGAGAATGAGACCGAGCGTAGACGCGCCGACGATTACGATATAATCGCCTTTTTCGCGGTCGAGCGCTTCAAACACGTTGTTGCCCATTGCGATATATTCGGTGAACAACGCTTCTTCGTCGCTTACGCCATCGGGAAGAGCGAAAACGTTTTCGAGCGGAACAGACACGAAATCTCTCAACAATCCGTCAACGTCAATTCCCATGGTCTTCACCACGTCCACGCCGTGTTCGCACTCTTTGAGATACGGGCTGACGACCACGCGCGAACCGAGTTTGAGTCCGCTGTCTTCATCCGCTTCACTCACGAGAGCAACCGCCGAATGCCCCGGCACAACTGCGTCGTCTTTTGCCATAGCAGAGAGATTGCACATATCCTGTGACGAAATCGCGACTTTTGCGATTTTCACTTTGACTTGTCCGTCCGCTCTCTGGCTGACGTCTTCAACGAGTTTTACGCCGTCTTCTTTGTTTATAATCCATTCTTTCATAATTACCTACTTTTACATTCTATCATACGCACCGATATATTGCAACATTGCGTATATCGACAAAAAACGTATGTTGTATGGCTACCATACGTTCCGTCATATATCCGCATTTCGCCTGCGTTTTCCACATTATGACAAAAACGTTGGGGCGAAAACGTCTCATATCACTCTTTTTCGCTCATAAGAACGCGTGCGTAACCCGTTTTGCCCGTCGGCTTATTCTTGTCGAACAACCACTGCTCGCGCATAAGATTATTGTCGGTGTAAAAATATATTTGCTTGTTTTTCCAGTCTTTTTGCATTCTCGGCGCAAGAATGTCGCTCTCAAACACGATGTCGACAAGGTCGGGATGAGCGACAACGTACACGGCGTCCGCTCCGTTTTCGGCAACGTATTCTTCAAGCGCGTCGCGAAGCATAAACGCAAGTTGCAAGTCGCTTATTCTCGAACCGCCAACGCATTTGTCGCAAGGCTCGAGCATAAACTCGTCAAGCGGAAGACGCGATTTCTTTCTTGTGAGTTCTACAAGTCCGAGCGGTGTCATTCCGACTGTCGACGTTTTCAACCTATCCTTTTTCAATGCGTTGCGCAACGCTTCGATGACAGCCTGTTTGTGCTCGGGCTGAACCATATCGATAAAGTCTATCACCACTATGCCGCTGATGTTGCGTATGCGAAGTTGTCTTGCGATACATTCAGCCGCCGCGAGATTGGTTTTGAACACCGTGTCTTCGAGATGACTCGTCCCCACGAAACTGCCCGTGTTGACGTCAATGACCGTGAGTGCTTCGGTTTTGTCGATGACGATATACGCTCCGCCTTCGACGTTCACTTTTCTGTCACACAAGTGGTTGATTTGCTCCGCAATCCCGAAGTGCGTCATTATATTTTTCGCGCCCGTATACACTTCGCATTTCAACCCGTTCAGTTCTTTTTCAAGTCGTTTTGCGACGTTTTCGTCATTTACGATGACTTGATCCCAATCTTCGTTGAACGTATCGCGAAGAGCACGTTTCAAAAGACTTGCTTCTTCAAAAACCAAATCTCCTTCTCTTGCGTTTGCATAGTCTATTTTTATCTTGTCCCAACGCTCCAAAAGAGTGTCTAGTTCGGCTTTTATCGTGCCGATGCCGGTCTTGTCCGCCGCAGAACGCACTATGCATCCCATGCCGACGGGAAGCAACGCTTTCAGCACTATTTCAAGATACGCACGTCTTTTCGGGTCTTCGATTTTTCTTGAAATGCCGATGAAATCCGACACGGGCATAAGCACGACGTAAAACCCCGGAAGCGTGATTTCGGTGGTCAGTCTCGCGCCCTTTTGACCGTACGGTTCTTTGACGACCTGGCACATAATGAGATCGCCTGCCGAAGCGTTTTTCTTCGACGATACCTTTGCTCCGTTTTCGCCGTCGCCCGTATACAAAAAGCCGTTGCGTTCCTGCCCTATGTTGACGAAACATGCCTGCATACCGCCGATGACGTTTTCAACCTTACCCTTGTAGACGTTGCCCACAAGTCCCTTTCCGCTCGAACGCTCGACGGAGAAGTCAATCATTTCGCCGTCTTCAACGAGAGCCGCACGCGTGCAGAAAGGCGTGTAGTCGATGATGAGTTTTTTCATTTTTATATCCTAAAAAATTTTATTATCTCAGGAAATTTTGCGGAGAATTTTTCCCCGCTTTTGCAAAACCGAAAGCGAAAGACTCGAAAATATTTCCGCTTTCGCGTCCGTGAAGACGCGGCTTTGCAT
>CAVKIG010000109.1:0-2952 GCA_963656415.1 bacterium
TCCCCCACCCGCAATTATTCATTATTAATTAAAATAAACCGCCTGCGTTGCCCATCGGACCGAGAAGTTCTTTGGAAAGATCGTCGGCTTGTTTCATCGCGTCGTTGAGAGCCGCAAGAACCATATCTTCGAGCATTTCAACGTCGTCGGGGTCAACCGCTTCGGGTTTGATGCTAACGGAAACGGGAGTTTTGTCCCCGGTGAGAGTCACTTCAACCATTCCGCCTGCCGCGCTGCCGGTGACTTCGCTTTCTGCGAGTTCTTGTTGCGCTTCTTGTAATTTGCGTTGCATTGCTTGCGCTTGTTTCATGAGTTGTTGCATATTTCCGCCGCCAAAACCGCCGTATGCCATAATTTTTGTCTCCTATATTGTGGATTTTCGCTTTATTTTATTTCGAGCATTGCGCCGAACATCTCTTTGACGTAAGGCAAAGCCTTGTCTTCGTCAAGACGGTGCACCGCTTCGATAACGAGTTTGTGCGTCGTATCGACGCTCTGAAACGCCTTGTTGATTGCGTCTCTGTTGTTTTTGTCTTCCAAAAAGCCGAGCGTGGCCACATCTGCGACTTTCACGAAGAACGTATCGTCGTTCATTTCAAGTTCGGCGTCTTGCGTGGATAACGCAATGAGTTGAAAGCCGTTCTGTCTCAATTCGGATGCTACCCTGAGCCACACCTGTCTCGCATCCGTTTTGACAGGTGCCGACTCAAAACCCGATTTTCTGAGCCCCGCTATTATCTTTTCGAGTTTCGCAACCCGAAGTTGCAGCTCTTCCACTTTAGCGTCGGAGTCTCCGCCGCTTGCCGCCAGCACGACCGCAGATTCAAACAATATACGGTGTTGTGCGCTGTATCTGAACTCGCCTTCGAGTTTAGACATAATCTTCATTATACCCATGCACTTTTCGGTGGTATATTTGTCCGCCATTGCTTTGAGTGCAACGTATATGCTTTCGGGAAGCGCAAGGAGCGTCTTTGCCGACGAGCAATTCTTTATATACAACACGTTTCTGAAAAGCGTTGCAATGTCTTGCGCAAGAATGGGAACGCTCTTGCCCAAATCGCAAAATTCCGCAACGTCGCGAAGTGCTTCGTCTACGTTGCCGTCCGCAATTGCAGTGGCAAGTTTTTGCAGTTTCTTCGGGTCTGCCGCGCCGAGAACTTCAAGCACGCCGTCGTAGGTCACGTTGCATGCGCAATAACTCACGCACATATCGGCAACCGACAATGCGTCTCTGACGCTTCCTGCGCCTGCCTGCGCAATCAAATCGACCGCTTCGTTTTCATACTTCACGCCGATATCGTCAAAGATAAAGCGTATGCGCTTTGCGATGACCGCACTTGGCACAAGTCTGAAATCGAAACGCAGACAACGAGACAATATCGTTGCGGGGATTTGATGAATTTCGGTTGTTGCGAGAATGAAAATCGCATGCGCCGGCGGCTCTTCGAGCGTTTTGAGAAGAGCGTTGAACGCCGCCTTGGAGAGCATGTGAACTTCGTCGACGATGTAAACTTTGTATCTGCCTATCGTCGGCGGAAAATTGATTTTGTCCGTCAATTCTCTGATTTGGTCAACCGAGTTGTTGGACGCCGCGTCGATTTCGAGAATATCGAAGTTTGACGGAGACGCAAGTTCCACACAATAAGCGCATTTTCCGCACGGCGAACCGTCGGGAAGCGGAGTGAGACAGTTCACCGCCCGTGCAAAAATCTTTGCGACAGACGTCTTGCCCGTTCCGCGCGTTCCAGTGAAAATGTACGCATGTCCGACGCTGTCGGTTGCGATTTGATTTTTCAGAGTGCGCACGATATGGTCCTGTCCGATGACTTTGTCAAAGGTGTCGGGACGATATTTGCGATATAAAGAAGTATATGCCATAGATTGTATTATAAACTAAATACGTCGATATGGCAAGACCTATGGCAAATTTGTTTTCGGTTTTGCAAAATGTAAAATCGCTCCCGAAACGGCGATTTTCACGCGTTCGGAAGCGACGAAAATCTATCGCAAAATACATGTCATATATTGCTCATAAGTGCCTTTCTGCAATACGTCAACTGCACGAGTTGATAGCGCAACGACGACGTGACGAGCGCCCTGTTTTTTGAAAAATCAACGTTGTCAAGAAGTGCCAGAGTCGTGACGAGCGCAAGTTTGATTTCGGTGATTTGTTCTTTGTCGCAATTTTCACTATCTTGATAGAATTGCGACTTTATATCGTCGATTTGACTGTATAAAACCTTGATTTGTGTCTTTGCGTCATCAACGGTTATGCTTTCTCCGTTCAAATCGTTTGCCGTTTTATACAAGGACTCAAAAGCAATGTCGAAATATTTAAGGGCATCCGAAACACACTCTTTCATTTCGTTTTTACACCACTTGAACGAGCCCTTCCCAATTTCGATTTTCTTCACGTAAAGCCCTGCTTCTCCGAGAGACGAAACCACCTTTTCCGCATCGCCTTGCGATCTGTAAACTGCATATATGATTTCTATGTCGTCGCCCTTAAGAACGTAGCCGGCACCGCCTTTCGACTTTATCATATCCGCGCTTGCCCTTGCCAAAGTCACGTCGCCGTATCCGCCGCAAGTGACGGCATAAATAGTTTCCGCTTCCCGCTTGCTTGAATAAAACACACCGAGAAAACCTTCTCCCGAAAACGTCATGCACAACGCCAGCGTCAACATAAAACACAACACGATCGTGCATACGACGATTATATTTTCCTTCGCCATTTTTCGCATGCTAGATTATATGCGACCGCTTTGAGATTGATTATAGAAAAAGTGTTTTACGGTTGTATAAAATATGTTTTGATAAGTACGCTTCGAATGGGCAGAGTGCGTGTATAAATTTTTATTAGTTCTCGGCTCTACAAGGGGTGAGTGTGTAATACCCTAAATAGAAATGCCCCATCTTTCCGGTCCGCGCCGGTATTTCTTCCACCAC
>CAVKIG010000110.1:0-2577 GCA_963656415.1 bacterium
ATATTACATCAATTTTCGCTTTTAAGCAAGAGTTTCAATCAAAAGGCGCAAAATAGGTGCGATTTCGACCTTGTTTTCAAAAAAAAATCTTTACAAACCGCCGCTTTGCATTTACGATATTATTATCAAACGTATTCACTCCGCATATTGCGGCGTTATAAGGAGATAATTATGAGAGTTTACAATTTTTCGGCAGGTCCGGGCATGCTTCCGCTTGAAGTTTTGCAGGAAGCGGGCGCATCGATAACCGACTATCAGGGCTCGGGCATGAGCGTCATGGAAATGAGCCACCGCTCGAAATGGTACGACGCAATCAACGACGAGTGTCTGTCTCTTGTCAGAGAACTTATGCACGTCCCCGACGAGTATCGCATAATTCTCGTTCAAGGCGGCGCGTCAACGCAATTCGAAGCAGTGCCGCTCAACCTTTTGAAGACCGGCAAAGCGGATTATATCGTCACGGGCAACTTTGCCAAAAAAGCGTATAAAGAAGCGCAAAAATACGGCGATATTCGTCTCGTAGCGTCAAGCGAAGATAAGAAATTCACTTATATTCCCAAAACAAATCCGTCCGATTTCAGACCGGACGCAAGTTACGTTCACATCACCGAAAACAACACCATTTTCGGCTTGAAATACAACACGCTTCCCGACACGAACGGCGTTCCGCTCGTCTCGGATATGTCGTCGTGCATTATGAGCGAAGAAGCCGACGTAAGCAAATACTCGCTTATTTACGCAGGCGCGCAAAAAAATCTCGCTCCGGCAGGCGTCACGCTTGTCATCGTCAAAGAAGATATGCTCGGCGGCGAATTGCCGATTTGCCCCACCATGCTCAAATATCGCACGCAAATCGACGCAAACAGCCTTTACAACACTCCGCCCTGCTGGTCAATCTATATGATGATGCTCAACTTGCGTTATCTCAAAGCGCACGGCGGCGTGAGCGCGATAGAAAAAATCAATCGCGAAAAGGCAAAAATGCTTTATGACTTCATCGACGAGTCCGATTTTTACAACAACTTCGTCGAAAAAGAAAGCCGCTCGCTTATGAACGTGCCTTTCGTCTCCCCAAGCGACGAATTGAACGCAAAATTCGTCAAAGAAGCCGAACAAAACGGTCTTGTGAGTCTGAAAGGACACAAACTCGTCGGCGGAATGCGCGCGTCCATCTACAACGCAATGCCCGTCGAAGGAGTGAAAGCTCTTATCGAATTCATGAAGAAATTCGAACTTGAAAACAAATAAAACCGATTGCGCGCCTTTTTAGGCGCGCTTTATCGTGCAGGAAGGTCCGTCAAAACGAATGCGCTAAAATGCTTTTTCACACAACTTTCCGCACGACATTTGAAAAGGGAAAACTATGGAAATACTAAAACTCAACTCAATCTCACCGCTTGCAAACGAAACGCTTGCGGACTATGACGTAACCGACAGTGCAAAATCTCCCGTCGGAATTTTGGTGCGCTCCTTCAAAATGGACGAATACGCGCTTCCCGAAAGCGTGGTTGCGATCGCAAGAGCAGGCGCGGGCGTAAACAACATTCCGCACGCCGAATACGCAAAGAAAGGCGTTGCCGTCTTCAACACTCCCGGCGCAAACGCAAACGCCGTGAAAGAACTCGTTATCGCCGCGTTGATAATCGGCGCAAGAAATATCGTCGAAGCGACGAGTTGGGCAAACACGCTCAAAGGCGACGACGTGGCAAAACAAGTCGAAAAAGGCAAAAGCGCGTTTGCAGGCACCGAAATCGAGGGCAAATCCGTTTGCATCGTAGGTCTCGGCGCAATTGGAAGAAAAGTAGCACAAAGCGCACACGCGCTTGGAATGAACGTCACCGGATACGACCCGTTCATAAGCGAACAGGCAAAGTCGGAAATTCCTTTCGTCACGATATTCGACGACTTGAAACACGCCTGGCGCTATTCCGATTTCGTGACGCTTCACGTCCCCATGACGCCCGACAACAAAGGCTTCATCGACGATGACGCGGTAAACTCTATGAAAGACGGCGTTATTTTGATAAACTGCGCCCGTGGCGAACTGGTAAACGTCACCGACGTCAAGTCGGCTCTCGAAAACGGGAAACTTCGCAAATACGTCGTTGACTTCCCAAGCGAAGAATGTCTGAACGTCAAGGGCATAATCGCAATACCGCATCTCGGAGCGTCAACGCAGGAAGCCGAAGACAATTGTGCGGTTATGGCTGCTGCCCAGCTTAAAGATTACATCGAAAACGGCAATACGAGAAACTCCGTAAATATGCCGAATCTCTCCGTTCCAAAGTCGGCAAAACATCGCTATACCGTCATATCGACGGACAACGGAGAAAACCCGTTCGGCGGAGTCAGCGCGACAAGAAACGGCATCCGTTATACGATCGTGGACACGGACGAAGTGCCCGACCTTTCGGCAATCGGCGGCGAAAACGTGATTAAGGCAAGATTGATATACTGACGTCAACTTATCACGACAAAGTTATTGCGAAATTAAATAATACAAAAAGCAAGGTTAGAGCCTTGCTTTTCTTTTGTCATCGAATTATCGCACAACACTTATTGTATTTTGTATATACA
>CAVKIG010000111.1:0-2546 GCA_963656415.1 bacterium
GGTGGAAGAAATACCGGCGCGGACCGGAAAGATGGGGCAATTCTATTTAGGGTTTTACACGCTCATCCCTTATAGAGCCGTGAACAAAAAAAACTTATCGGGCGCAAAAGTCGGTAGTTTCGTTTCCACGAGATTGCCACGCAAGCTCGCAATGACAAAGTGTGTTGTTGCGCCCGAAACGAAAGCCTATGCGGAACGCAACTCATCTAACAAACGTTCGGCAAAAATATCAACACCAAAAGGTGATATATGATCAAATCACAATTCACAAAAGAAAATCAGGACTTTGACGTCGCAAACAGGGTGGTGAGCTCGCTCACAATCGAAGACGACGAGCAAGAAAACAGTCTTCGTCCGCACAGTATGGACGAATACGTCGGTCAGGAGAAGATAAAGAAAAATCTCGAAGTCTTCATATCCGCCGCAAAGGCAAGAAACGACGCGCTCGACCACGTGTTGCTCTACGGCCCGCCCGGTCTTGGTAAAACCACGCTTGCACACGTCATTGCAAGCGAACTCGGCGCGCAAATCAGAGTGACGAGCGGACCTGCAATCGAAAAAGCGGCAGATCTTGCTTCGATTCTTACTAACCTTGAAAAAGGCGACGTGCTTTTCATTGACGAAATTCACAGACTCAATCGCAACATCGAAGAAGTGCTGTATCCTGCAATGGAAGACTTTTCGCTCGACCTTGTCAACGGCACGGGACCTATGGCAAGAAGCATCCGCATACCGCTCAAACATTTTACGCTTATAGGCGCAACCACGAGAGCAGGCATGTTGTCAAGCCCGTTGCGTGACCGTTTCGGCATGTCTTTGAGACTTGAAATGTACACCGACGAACAGTTGAAACGTATAATCGCACGTTCTGCAAAGATACTCGGAATAGGCATAGACGAGCAGGCGGCTCTCGAACTCGCAAAACGTTCGCGCGGCACTCCGCGTATCGCAAACAGACTGCTCAGACGCGTCAGAGACTTTGCCGAATATGAAAAACTCGACGGCATAAATCTCGCAATAACGCAAAAGGCACTCACGCTTATGGACGTTGACGAACTGGGACTCGACGTCACCGACCGCACGGTCATTGAAGCGATAATAGACAAATTCGGCGGTGGACCCGTCGGACTCGATACGCTTGCGGCGGCAACAGGTGAAGAAGCGTCAACAATCGAAGACGTCGTCGAGCCTTTCCTTATTCAACTCGGATTTATTTCTCGCACACCGCGCGGAAGAGTCTGCACGAAGAACGCCTACGACCATCTCGGACGTGCGTACACACAAGAATAAAGAAAACGAAACAAAAACGTAAAACGCCGTTAATACGGTGAAAATCAACGGATAAAACACTGATTATGCAAGAAAACGACAAAAACGCAACCACTCTTACGACGCACGATTTTTATTACGATTTGCCCGAAGAGTTGATTGCTCAAACGCCTATCGATCCGCGCGACCATTCCAGACTTCTCGTCTACGATCGTGCCACCGATACGGTGCAACACAAACATTTTTACGACTTGCCGTCCTTTTTGAAAAAGGGCGATTTGCTCGTTGTCAACAACACGAGAGTTATTCCTGCGCGCATTTTCGGTCATATCGAAAATCACGAAAGCGTGCTCGAAGTCTTGCTTTTGAAACGCAAAGACTACACGCACTGGGAGACCATAATGAAGCCTGCTCGCAAGGCTCGTCTCGGATCGGTGATACATTTTTGTGACGAACTTTCTGCGGTTGTCACCGAGATAGGCGACTACGGCGCAAGAACGATTGAGTTTCAATTTGACGGCGTATTCGAAGACATTCTCGACAGAGTGGGCAATATGCCGCTTCCGCCGTACATCAAAGAAAAACTCGCGGATAAAGAACGCTATCAGACGGTGTATAGCAAAATCGAAGGCTCGGCAGCCGCACCCACGGCGGGACTGCATTTCACGCCTGAACTCATTCAGAAACTCAAAGACATGGGAGTTGAGTTTGCAACGGTGCTTTTGCATATAGGGCTCGGCACGTTCCGTCCCGTCAAAGAAGAGAATATTCTCGACCACGAGATGCACACCGAATATTACGAAATCGACGAAGAAAACGCCGAAAAGATAAACAAAGCCACAAGGGAAGGGCGCAGAGTGATTTGCGTCGGCACGACAAGCGTGCGTACGTTGGAAACGGTGGCGGACGAAAACGGATACGTCCGGGCGCAGAAAGGCGACACGAGCATCTTCATATATCCCGGCTACAAGTTCAAGTGCGTCAAAGCACTCATCACCAACTTCCACTTGCCCGAAAGCACGCTGATTATGCTTGTATCCGCGCTTGTGGGCAGAGAAAAAACGCTTGAAATATACAACGAAGCAGTGAAGGAGAGATACAGATTTTTCTCGTTTGGAGATTCTTGTTTTTTTGAATAAAACACTGAATGGAATGTGCGACTTCGAAGACGGAATTGGAGCCGCAAGGCGGCGACCGCATCGAACGCCGAGCTTGACGACAAGTACGAGCGACTGCGCCATGTTGTTGCGTAGCCGGCGCACAAAGCGTGGTGGCAT
>CAVKIG010000112.1:0-2488 GCA_963656415.1 bacterium
GTGAGCGATTTAAGCGCGGCAAACGCGCCTTCTCTTGCGCTATGGAATCAACTTACCGCATTTTATAACGTGTGCGAAGTGCTCTGTGTAACGGTCGTTTGTATCGGAATACAAGGGCAGAAAACAAAACTTTTAAGAATCGGCGTTTATCTGTTTGCGGGTATGGAATGGATTTCCGCCATAGGTTACAGAATGTTCCCGCTTTCGGACAGCGGCTATGCCGACGCGTTTCAGGATGTTATGCACATGGTGGTAACCGTTGCGGTAGTGCTTTTATCCATCGCGTCGCTTACGATCATCATAATCGCAGGAGTAAAGAATAAAGATTGCCATTCCTACGGTATTTGTGCCGCGGTTGCCCTTGTTATGATGCTCGTCGGGGCGTTCGGAATGAAAATCGTGTCGCCGAAATATTTCGGCGTTGTCGAACGTTTCAGCGTGTTTGCTGCGACGGGCTTCAATGCGGCACTCGGTATTCATCTTTTTTGCATGAATACCGATGAAAATCAATTTAACGATAAAGGAAATTAACCATGACAGAAAATAATATTATCATAAGGAACGAAACAAAAGAAGATTACAGAAAGGTCGAAAATTTAACACGTGAGGCATTTTGGAACGTCTATCGCCCCGGATGTATGGAGCATTACGTGTTGCATTGCTATCGTGATGATCCCGCATTTGTGCCCGAACTTGATTTTGTGATGGAATTAAACGGTGAGTTTATCGGGCAGGTCATCTATGTGCGGTCGGAAATCGCTTGCGACGACGGAAGAAAGGTTCCGATTATGACTTTCGGACCCATCGGCATTGCGCCGAACTATAAAAGGCAGGGGTACGGAAAACGCTTGCTTGATTATTCCATGGAAAAAGCCAAGGAAATGGGCGTCGGCGCGCTTGTGATCACGGGCAATATTCTGTTTTACGGAAAGTCCGGATTTGTCCCCGTAAAGACGAAAGGCGTGCGCTATGCGGATGACCCGGAAGCGGATTATCTTCTCATCAAAGAGTTGATTCCCGGCTTCCTTGACGGTATTTCCGGTACTTATAAAGACCCGGACGGCTATTTTGTCTGTGAAAAGAACCCGGAAGACTTTGAACGCTTTGAAGCGACGTTCCCGAAGAAAGAAAAGAAGAAACTGCCGGGGCAGTTGTTCTGAGCAGAAGAGTTATAACTATGATCGAGTCAGGATACGCGCTTCTGTGCGGCGAATGCGGTTTTAATGGTGGAAAGAAAATGGCTTCGCGTAAAGAATTTCTTCGGTTCATTTTGGAACAGTTATGCGGTTTAGACGATATATCTTACAGACCTATGATGGGAGAATATATCATCTATTATCGCGGAAAAATCGTCGGCGGAATATATGATAACAGATTGCTTGTAAAGAAAACGAAATCCGCTTTGGAACTGATGCCTGCCGCCATTTGTGATTTTCCATACGACGGGGCGAAAGAAATGCTGCTTGTAGAAGAAGTTGACAACAAAACGTTCCTTACAAAACTATTTGAAGCAATATACAAAGGATTATCGTTACGTTCCTAAGGCGCATCGGAAAGATGATAATCGGTAATCAAAGCAAAGAAGAAGCAAATCAACCGTTTCTGCCGTCATTTTAATCTTGATTTTATAAAAAACGGAGAGTTTTTACTCTCCGTTTTTTTTATATAGCAAGCGTAGTCAGCACCATTCGATTGTGGCAGGCGGTTTCCCCGTAATGTCATAAACCACGCGTCCTGCACCGTCGACTTCGTTGACAATGCGGGCAGAACAGATGCCGAGAACTTTGTGCGGGATCGGGACATATTCGCAGGTCATGAAGTCCGACGTTTTGACTGCGCGGAGCGCAACGGTATAGTCGTAAGTACGGAAATCGCCGACGACACCGACCGAACGGGTGTCGGTCAGCACGGCAAAATACTGATCCGCTTTGACACGGTGACGGCGGATCTCTTCACGAAAAATTGCATCCGCTTCACGGAGCGTTTCAAGTTTTTCTTTTGTAATTTCACCGATGACGCGCACGCCGAGTCCGGGCCCCGGAAAGGGCTGACGCTCGACAAAACTGCGGGGAAGTCCGAGTTGACGCCCGAGTGCGCGCACTTCGTCTTTGAAGAGCCCGCGCAAAGGTTCTACCACTCCGACAAACTTCATGTCTTTCGGCAGACCGCCGACGTTGTGATGGCTTTTGATGGTTGCCGCTTTGTTCCCGCCGGATTCGATAACGTCGGGATAAATCGTCCCTTGCGCCAAATATTTGACGTGCGGAAGTTTTGCGGATTCCGCTTCGAACACTTTGACGAATTCCGCACCGATAATTTTTCGCTTTTCTTCGGGATCGGTTACACCGTGAAGAGCATTCAGAAATCGCTCTTCGGCATTGACACGGATAAAATGAAGATTCCGACCGCGAAACGCGTTTTCCACTTCGTCGCCTTCATTTTTTCGCATCAGACCGTGATCGACGAAAATACAATGGAGCTGACCCGG
>CAVKIG010000113.1:0-2274 GCA_963656415.1 bacterium
TGTTGCGTAGCTGCCACGCAGGCGAAGTGGCATAATAAGAGAAATGGCGTTAGTTATGTCTCGACCGAGTGTTGTCCCCCGCTACGCGGTCACCGTGGGTTCCCTTGCAAGGGGGAACGGTGATAGGGAAAACACCTGAGGAAAGGGGAAAGTTGCATTAAAGTTTAAAACACTCACCCCCTTGTAGAGCCGTGAACAAAACAAGAGCTTTATCGGACGCAAAAAACTTCATTGTTTCGTTTCCACGAGATTGCCACGCAAGCTCGCAATGACAAAGTTTTTTATTTGCGCCCGAAAAATATATAACATACACGACATCACAACAAAATCATGAACATTAGCATAATGATGAAACCCGCATCGTCAAATTGCAATTTGAGATGCAAATACTGCTTTTACAACGATCTGTCAAGCCACAGAGAGATGCCTTCGCGCGGCATTATGAGCCAAGACACCTTGCGCAATATCTTGAAAAAGGCGTTCGATTTTGCAGGCGACGACAAAGTGATGTTGTCCTTTCAAGGCGGAGAGCCGCTTCTTGCCGGCAAGGAGTTTTTCAAAAACGTGCACGCAATCATACGCGAACTCAACGTCCGCAAATGCCCCGTGTATATCGGCATTCAGACCAACGGCACTCTGATTGACGACGAGTGGTGCGGCATCTTCAAGCGTGGCGGCTATCTTGTGGGATTGTCGCTTGACGGTGACGAAATTGCCGATTCGCTCCGCATAGACGCAAACGGAGAGCCGACTTTTCAAAGAGTGTTGTCGTCGGCAAAACTTATGCAAAAACACGGAGTGGAATTCAATATTCTCACCGTTTTGACAAAACAAGTGGCGCAACGCATAGACAGAATTTATGCGTTTTTCAAAAAGCAAGGGTTTAGACATCTTCAATTTATCCCCATGCTCAAACCTTTGCGCCTCGATGAAAACGGCAAGCCGATCTCCGCTTGCGAGTATTCCACGCCCTTCCCGAGCGAAGAAGAAAACTATGTCATGAGCGGTGAAGACTATGCGTATTTCTTGAAAAAGTGTTTCTCGCTGTATTTGAAGGATTTTGTGGACGGCAAGTATACGTCCATTCGCCAATTCGACAATTTTGTGCGCCTTGCTCACCACGAGATCCCCGAGCAATGCGGCATGGACGGGCATTGCTGCCACCAATTTGTCATCGAAGGCGACGGCGAAGTGTATCCGTGCGACTTTTATTGCATTGACTGCTACGACATGGGCAACATCAACGATACGGACTTTTTTGCCCTGTCAAAGCACCCGATCGCCACGCAATTTATCAAAGAAAGCATGCAAATAGACGAAAAATGCAAGGCTTGCAAATATTATGCTCTTTGCAAAAACGGCTGCAAACGCGAGCGTATCGACATCGACAAATGCGATGCCTACAAGCAGTTTTTCGCCTACGCCTTGCCCCACCTGCAACGCATGAGCTGACGATTTTTTTGGTTTTTTACAATTTTTCGACGAATATATAGAGTTTTGATTGGGGAAGACAAGGTGATTTTTGTCCGCCAAAAGTTTTTATTGACGAGCTATAATTGGCGTGATAAAATTTAGATATAGGGGAAATATCTTGTTTTTTTTCATAGAATAATGAAGTGGGAGTAAATTTATGAGAAAGAAAGTTTCACTCATCGTATTGTTTTGTTGTTTGATTGCGATGTCGTTGACCTGTTTTATTGCATGTGACAAGAAAGATAATGTTGAAGTAAAGGTTTATTCGGTTTCTTCTGCGCATGATGAAAACCCCGTGCTGAAAAATACAATCAAAATAAATAAAAGAAGCACTTTTTCAAAAAGCGATTATTTTAAAAATTATGTGAAAGACAACAAAGAAGACGGCAATGTTGCTGCTTGGGGATTTTATTTGGATCCTGCTTGTACAAAAAAGCACCATGATGACAACATTATTGAAAAAGATACCACATTTTATCTTATCCATTGCGATTTTGGTTCAGCGTTTATTGTTTTCAATTATGAAAATAAAGAGTATTATTGCTACATTGAAGATACAACGGCAAAGCTATCTGCTGACACATTTGCAATTTCCGCTTATGGGAAAGCAATCGATTCTTCAAAACTAAAATACTTTTCGGACAAAGAAATGACACAAGAGATCGAACTTGTCGGTAAGTCATACGACGAAATTGCAGTTGAAGCCGATGGCCCGATTCCGTATGTATTAAAGGAAATCTTTGTTAAGGTCTCTTGATTGTTGGCATGATACATATTCTTAATATGGTTGATTCTATAAAA
>CAVKIG010000114.1:0-2197 GCA_963656415.1 bacterium
AATAATTAATAATTAATAATTATGGAAGGCGAAGCCTTATCCGAAAGCCTGTGCGGGCGTACTTATAAACGGTATGTGCTTATTCGAAGTGAGCGTTCGCAAGGCGAACGCCAAAATAAGCGCCGAGCAAGACGTATAGTACGAGCGACTGCGCCGTGTTGTTGGCTACTGCCTGGCGCACAAAGCGTGGTGGCATAACAAGGGGACGATACTTATCTATGCGAGTGCCGACTTCCCCTCTTCGAGCGATGTGTACTTAAAAAGAGAAAGTACTATGTTCGAGAAGTAGGGCGCGACGCGTAAAACAAGTCGTCCAGTGGACGAATTGTAGCCAAAGCGAACAAGGCGGATTGCCACGCAAACGCCGCAGTCGGACAAAGCCCGAAGGGAAGGGGTAATGTTGCATTCAAGTTTAAAATGTGCACTTTTTATAAGCATTAAAAGGAAAAACTGCAAGAAAAAAAGCACCTAAAGGTGCTTTTTCTTGGCAGGGGAGACGCGACTCGCAAGGAGCATAGCGACGGAATAACGGAGAAGGGCGAATTTATTCGCCAATCGAAGTGTCAGATGCAACCGCAGCGCAAGGAACGAAGTTCCGATGCGATGAGTTGCGTGTTTGAGTCACGGATAAACTGCAAGAAAAAAAAGCACCTAAAAGGTGCTTTTTCTTGGCAGGGGAGACGCGACTCGAACACGCAACCGACGGTTTTGGAGACCGTTGCTCTACCATTGAGCCACTCCCCTAAATATTTAATGCTTGTCTATTATACCAACTCCATTTGAAATAGTCAACGATTTGACGATATTATTCGCAAGCAAAGGAAAGCAAATTGTTGACTATTGGGTGTGAACAATCACGGCAAAAACAAAAGAGACGCGTCTGCGTCTCTTTTGGATTTTTCAAATCGAGTCGTTATTATTTTGCGGGGACGAAGCCTGCGACAACTGCGAACGTCATCAAAGAGCAGCAAATGAGCATGCAAACGATTTGGATGGGTTTGCTGTTCTTGATGTAGTTGACTGCTTTGTCAAACTTCTCGAAGTAGAAGTTTTGTTCAAACCAGTTCTTGCCGCCGATTTGCATGATTCCGCCGAAGGTGAGTGTGCTTGCTCTGAACAAGAGCCAGAGACCCGGGTCGGGAGCCATGCCGAATCTGCCCATGCCCACGAGCGGACCGACGAAGACGCCGATGATCGGAGCGAGCAAGAAACCGACGTGCATAAGTGCAACAGAGGAAGAAAATTCGCCGGTGACGAAGAGCCAGTTCCAGATGGTGTATGCGATCATGGTTGCAATGGTGATGCCAAGGCCGACGGAAGTCGTGCTTGTGACAGTGCCGCGGAATTGGTTGACTTGTTCCAAAATGTAGCTCGAATTGAACTCAATGGTCTTGCCGAGGTTGGAGAAACCGTCGATGTAGTAGATCGGAGAGTTTGCAGTTGCGGTGGTGCCCCAAGTTGAGCCGATGAAGAGTGCCGCTGCGCCGATTGCGATGAAGAGACCGGAAACACCGTTGAAGTATTGCTTGTTCTTGAAGAAGTCGGTCATGGTTGCTTCCAAAACGTTGATGATGTAGAGTCCCAAGACGACGACCACGAAGATTTGACCGGGGAGAAGTCCGAAACATGCAAACAAAACGATCGTTCTGCCAACGAGCAACGTTGTGAGTTTCAACGTCTCGAAGAAGACGGGTTTCATTGCAATCAACACGATAATGCCAAGAACGATGTTGAATGGGATGTTTGCGTAGGCTTGGAATTTTGACGTCAAGACGGAAACTCCAAGAATCGTGACCGTAAACATGAACCATTTGAGAATGGTGTCGAGACCCGGCGTGACTTTGTAGTCCATCGCTTCAGGGCCGGGTGCGAACATTTTTTTGAGTCTTTCGACTCGGGATGCTTTCTTTTCGCTGTCCATAATTTACTCCTGTTTTTTCTTTGTCGATTTTTCAATCGATAAAATTTTATAATAAAATGATACATATTCCACCTATATTTGTAAATAGCAGTCACGAGACATAATGCGTACAAAGTTTCATAATGGGACAAATAAGGCAAAAAGTGCCAGATTTATTGATAAAACTTTACCAATATGGTATTATCATAAAAATGATAAATTTGCAAACGTAGCGACCATTGCTTGTTTGCAGCGGTGAAGGAATGTCGAAGGATATAACCAAACAGCACATAACCG
>CAVKIG010000115.1:0-2102 GCA_963656415.1 bacterium
CGAGAATACATATTGACGCTCGACAAAGATAACAATCCGATTAAGATCACGCCCAAAGAAAACAAAGGAACGGGCAAACCGCGTTTTGAAGAAGACAAACCTAAAAACGATATGCCTAAAAAACTCGTCAACAAGATAAAGAAAGATTGTATTAACAACAAGACAACCGGTAAAGAAAACCGAAACAGGTTGAGAAAACTGAAAAAACGCAAATAAAAAAGTACAACCGCATTGCTGCGATTGCACATAACTAATATGGGGGTTAACCCAAGTCGTTCTCACTAAGAACAATATTATTATATGCAGTTTTGTGGCAAAAGTCAACATTTTTTATCATGACTAAGCAATTTTATAAATCTACAACCGAAAATAGCATCAAATCAAGCATCAGAAGCCGCGTCGGAGACGTCGCGTTCTCGTCAAACGCCGAAATAATAGGCGCGTTGGCGTACGCATGTACGTTCAAATCGCCGCGCCGTTTTGCCGACATGAAGATGAACGAGCAATCCTGGCAGGATCTCGCTGCAACCGTAACCGTGCTCGAGCTCGAGCAGGCAACGGACAGTTTGCAAAGATTTACATGTGGAAATCGGTTGTTTTACATACTCGGATGTCTTACACGAATTTATTCGCGGCGCAAATCGACATCGAGCACGAAAAACTTCAGAGAACGGCATTACACAAAAGCGGAACTCGCGCGCACGGTCACGCGCCCGGAAGATCTTGCAGACATCGAGTGGTAACTCCCGGCGCATCGTTGCGCCGTTTATATAAAACAACCAAATAAAACAGCCTTCGAGCACTCACGACTGCGTGGGGGTAAGGGGGAGATATAACATCAGAAGCAACGCGCCGACAAGAAATGCCGTGCGCAGCAGGAATGAAAAGGCATTCCGGGAGAATAAATGAGATCGCGCTAGCATGCACCCAGGCGCGCTATAATATGGGTAGGTCATTGTGGCTGACCGTTGCAAAAAACTGCCACGATAGCGAGAACGGCTGTAAACGGTTTGGTGGACACAATCTGTGGGCTTCCGATGCTGCTGTGGGGTTTGTGCATAGCAAAAGGCAAAGGATAAGAACGACAAGGGACGATATACTTTATACGGACTCAAAAGTTTGAAATGCTCCGACAATTTTTGCCGGGGCTTATCACGCCCGGTCGGATGCCTTAACCGAACTCGAACATCCGCTACTCCGGTTTATAGAAAAACATCTGTGCCGCAAGGCACTCATGATTTGTCGCGAAGCGACTCAAGACGCCTTCAGGCGGCTTATAATTCTTTTTTGGTTCTTTTTTCTTAAAAAGCGCATAATATATCCAACGTATTGACAACGGGCGCATATTGTGTTATTTTATATAAAAAAGAGAGGTGTTACTATGAAAACAAGCGTAAATATCAAAATGGAGCCTGAAGTTCGTGATTCTGCGAAAGCACTTTTCTCCGAACTCGGACTAGATATGACAACTGCGATAAATCTTTTTCTGCGTACTGCTGTGAAAGAGCAAGCAATCCCGTTTCCGATAGCGGCATCTATGTCGCAAAAAGCGGAAGAACGTTTCAAATCTTTGATCTTGGCTGATATAAAACAGTCCGAAAAAGAAATAGAACAGGGCAAAGCGATGACGCTTGATGCTGCATTCAAGGGATTGGAGAGTAAATATGGGGTACGTCATTAAAGTTTTGCCGCACGCACTCGAGCAGATTGCGGATATTTTGAATTATATATCGGAAGAATTGAAATCGCCGCAGGCTGCAAGCAACCTGTACGAGAGAATAAAAGAAGAATTGACGATAATAGAACAGTATCCGCTTTCAAAATCAAAAGTGTCATGGGACGAAGAGAGCGGAGTATATCGCAAATTTTTGATAAACAACTATGTCGGTGTGTATCGCATCGATGCTTCAGAAAAAAACATTTATGTTTTGGCATTTAGATATGCACCGTCAAGCATGGGAGATCGCATCTAAAATTGCCACTATAGTGGTACATAGCACCGAAAGGTGCTAATTTTTTATCCATTTTATAAAAAATAGGTTGATTTTATCCTATAATTGATTATAATAATATTGGAAGGTGATCATTATGACTATAAACAC